>JBBTWG010000022.1:0-8473 GCA_038062935.1 Patescibacteria group bacterium | reverse complement strand
TAACCCTGTCACATGTCACACGTCACAAGTCACAAGTCCTCCCCGGCCTTCACTCTCGTCGAAATGCTCATCGCCTCCTCTCTCTTCGCGATGCTCACGTCGCTTGTACTCGTTTTTTTCATCAATACGAGCCGCGTTTCAGGGGCGTTCAATGACAAACAAGTTCTCTTCGATGATGGAGAATTTCTCATGAATAAGCTCGTCCGCGAGATTTCGAATAGTTCTATTGATTACGAAGAATATTTCAATCGCCTCGTCATCGGTGGAGATTTCGGTATGAATTTCGGACAATATGCATCACAGTTTTATTATTCCGACCAAGTGGCAAAAGGTAAACAAAATCATTGTGACGTTCTCCAGAGTAGTGATGGCAAGGACGCCGCAGCAGAAAACTGCGTAAACACAGGTCGAAACCCTGTTCGCACCGATCTCCTCCCAGGCGAAGGAAATGCCTTCATGGTTCCAAATCAAGATATTTCAGCGAATCAGAGCAAGAGTCTAGCATCCGAAAAGAAAATTTTCTGCGACGATTTCAGTGCACTCAACGAACTCAAAATCAACAAAAGAAATTACGTCTGCGTGAAGCATCTATATCTCGTGAGTCCCGAAGGAGACAGGAAGATTCTCATCGCTCCAGAAAAATTCACCATCACGGCGAGTGATGAATCTTCAAAAGATGCGCACGTCCTGAGTCTCGCTGAAATGATCACGAAGGAGCAGACAACAGAAGGTCAATCAAACACGGTGAAATACGACAAAATTTTCACCTGCAGCAAAGATGTGTGTACCAAAGATGGCAGTGTCAAGCCAATGAACACAAAAAATTCCACAGCGGATTTGAGTGTCAAAGTACCCGATGTGGAAGATCTTGCCGATGGAGATGATACCCACGACAAAAATTTCATTCCGATCTCTTCCAAACGGATCGATGTCATTTCCGCAGAATTTTTCATCAGTCCCGTGGAAGATCCACTCAAGGCCTACAGCGAAGGAGAAGATCCTCTCAAAGGATTTTCTGAAAAAGAAATGAACGCCAAATACTTCCTTCATCAGCCCACGGTGACAATCGTATTGGAGATCCAGCCTATTGCCAATCTCGTGAACGGAAAAAATTCTCCACGTATACGTCTGGAGAAAAAAGTCACACCAGCCGTCTTCGAAGAAGTGAAAAGCTATCCACCACACATGGAGTGTATAGGAGCCGGCTGTGACGCCATTAGAATGCAATGAAGTCAATCCGGAAGCACCAAAACAAAGTCCAAAAACGTTGACGCCAGAAAAAAGGGAGCAGTACACTGACCTCCCAAGCTTTCCTAAATCCTACATCCTAAATCCTGGGTCACATGTCACAAGTCACAAGTCACAAGTTCCTCGCTATTCTGCTCGCAACCATACTCACGCTCACCGCCCTCCCAGCTCCCACCAGCGCCGAAACTCCCGTTGCGCTTCCGACAGTCCAAATTTATTCCTATCAATACGCCTATGTTGGTGATGTTCAGAGAATGCTTTCTGGATCAGGAACGATTATCGATCCTTCGGGAATTATTGTGACCAATAATCACGTCATCAAAGATGAAAACGACGACGCATACGAAACATTTGAAGTGTGCTTCACGCTCAGTCAGGAAAAAAGTCCATTCTGCAATTACTCAGCGTCACTCATTGCCGCAAACAAAGAAATGGATATTGCTCTGCTCAAAATCGATCCAATCGATTTCACGGGCAATGTCATACCGACATCATTCCCATTTCTCTCCTACAAAAATGCTGGAAACGCAAAAACCGGAGATAAAATCCAGATCGTCGGATACCCAAACACAGGGAAAGAAACAGTGACGATCACCGAAGGACAAATCAGCGGATCAAGCGACGAAAACGGCGTCCGATACATGAAAACTGACGCAGCCGTCAGTGGCGGAAATTCTGGCGGAACAGCTCTCGACACACAAGGAAATTTCATAGGAATTCCGAGCTTTTTGATTTCTCGCCAGGATAATCTTGGATACATCCTGGACCTCAAAGGTGCAGAAAAATGGATCGATGAAAACAAAGTCAAAAGCCCAACCGTCAACGAAAAAGCAAAGAAATTTTTGATACAGCAGAAAAGTACGATCAACAAAGCAAAAGCAACAAAAAAGTATGAGCAAAGTGATTATCCGCATTTCAAAATTGAATCAAAAGAGAACTGGAGATTTGACTACATCACCAGAGATCTCGTACTCCTCAAAAACACGATCGAGGGCAACGAAAGTTGGATGACCATCACCAACAAGCTCTATCCCTACAAAGTCGGGAAACCGCATCTGGACAAGATGTTCGAAGGATTCGATGACAACAAAAACTACGTCACAGGATATACGAGAAATCAAACCTTTCTGAACGGAATTTTTGCCCATCGCATCAACTACAATTCATCAAACAAAGAGTACGTGACGTATGTTATTCCATACGGGTACAGTGTCATCACGATCGACTACGACATCGATCTTCAGAACAAAGAAAAATCAGTGAAAGCGCACGAAGAGATCTTGAAAACATTTCAGATTCTGACACCAGCAGAAAATTCCCCGCAAAAAATACAAAAATTCACATTCGACAACCCAAAATTTTCTGTAGAAACGACAGATGATTGGTTCGTTCAGAAGACTCCAATGGGCTCTACAGGAGTCACAACTTCACTCCTCGAATTCACCAGAAGTGATAACGCTGACAGCAGCATCATCGTCACATACGACAAACTTTCGAGCAGCGAGCAGCAAATGGATAACAAAGAAATTTTTGAAGAACTTCTCAAGCGTTATCAGCAAAGTGGCCAGATCAAAATTCTCGCCAAAAAAGAAGATGTGAATATCGGAGGTCTCGATGGCTGGTCTCTCACGCTGAGTTATGAGGACAAAGACGGCAAGATCAAAAAAGAGACCATGCTCTATTTGAGAAGTGGGAAGTATTATTTTCTCATCGACTATCTCGACAAAGACCTGAACTATGACAAATATTTGCCAGATTTCAAGAAAATCTTGAGCTCTTTCCAGTTCGGAGAAAAATACGTGAGCCCGCAGCAGGCACAGCTCGGAAGCCTGAACACCGTCTTCAAAGATTTAAATTATCATCGCTACGAAGGTGAAATCACCTATCTCAAAGAACGAGACTATATGGAAGTTTTCGCAAAAGGAAATTTCGGACCAGAAGACAAAGTCACAAAGGCACAAGCCATAGAAATTCTCGTCGAAGCAAAAATTCATTTCGACGAACGCAAAAAAAACCTTGGCAAAAAAGACGAACAGGCGCGACGTGAAATCGACAGTTACGTGTGGGATGAGCGGTCAAAAGTAAATTTCTCCGATACCAAAAGCAGCACACCATTTGTGAAATACATTCGCTACGCCAAAGCAAAAGGCATTATCGGAAGCAATAAATTCAATAAATTTGAACCATATAAAGCCGTCCAGCTCGCAGAGTTCCTGAAAATGGCATTCAATATTTTCGAAATTCCAACCTGGAAACCAACAAGCCAGAGGACGCCGTGGTATCTCCCCTACATGGACAAAGCCTACGAAAAACGCATCGCCCCATACGCCCTTTTTGACTTCGCAAAGCAAGTCACACGCGGCGAATTTGCCTTCATGCTCAAACAGATTTTGGGAGAAGTTGGGGAGGTGTAGAATAAGTCCATGATGAATCTTGAAAAGTTTGCTCTTGATTGCCTAAAAGCAGAAAAATTTCCCAACGATCGTCATATTTTCAAAGAATATAAATGTGAAAAATGCGGCTTCATGCCAATGAAATTGACGATCGAATATCACACCGGAGGAACCCGGGAAGACTTCAAAGGGAAAATTCTCGGACAATGTGCGCAGTGCCATGAAACAACAGAAATCCTCAGTTTCACCGGTGATCATCGAAAAAAAGAAAGAGAAGAAGTCGCCATATGCAAGTGCGGCAAAAACCTCTTCACCGCCGGAGAACTCGAACGCTTCGAAGACGACGAAGACATGCCCGGAGGCTTTTTCGACGAAGGAGTGGTAGTGGGAGAATGCGCAGGGTGTGGGGAGAGAGTAGACTTTTTGTATACCGATTGATTTCTCACTTTCTCAGGTCAAAGTTACAACACCATTATGAAAAGGTTCTTCCGGAGAAGAGAGGGGAAATTGAAAATTTTCAAAAAATTGCGAGGACGCGGGACCCCAAAGAGACTGTTTTCAGCGTTAAGAAAATCGGATTGCTTGCAATTCGATTTTTAGCTGATAAACAGTCCTTTGGGTCGCGCCCGGAGCACTTTTTGAAAATTTTCAATTTCCCCTTTCTTCTCCGGGAATAAGATTTTTCCACCCAGTTCATAAAAATTTCATAAATTTGTAATAAATAATTTAGGTTTCGTTCACGAAGCTCTTGCTAGCATGCCACCGTCTTGCAAGGGTTCTTTGAAAAGAAGGGAATAGAAGGGCAACAAAAAACCGAAAGGTTTATTGAATTTGTTCAGTTATGAACTTCTCACAGAGAACACAAGCAGACGTAACCCATAACTACAGAGGAAACATGCAAAGTATCAATTTCTCTCTTGTGATGAGGACGGTGTTCATGACACTGCCGGTCATCATGATCATCAGTGTGCTGAGTGCATGCGCCGAAAACAATGGATTCTGGAATGTCACGGACGACCAGGGCTACCAAGTCATGGTCAATCACCGCGACACGACAAACTCCAGCGCTTCGGACGTCACCAAAGAAACGGTCGCCACGAAAAATCAAGTGACACCCGGGCCTTCAGCGACGGTTCACGAGCAGGACGGCAGTACAACGACGAGCATCAGCGACGCCGACGGTGAAAGTCAGAAGCTCGCGAGCGAAAAGAAAGACCCGGTCGCTGCCGAAACGCCAGTCTCACAGCCGACCACCGGTGACGCCATGTACGCCACGATGGACTACGGATTCCTCTTTCACTACCCGAGTGAATGGGATCTGAAAGAAGAATCGGAAGGAGTTGTAACGCTCAAAACGCAGAAAATCGTCGACGAAACCACAGAGAAATCACCAGAAAAAGTACAGGTCACATTTACTCACATGCCACTTCCAAAAGAAGAAAAGTTCTACGAGTGGATGAGCGGCCTGCCGCAGGGAGATGAGAAGCATTTATTCAACGGAAAAGAGTACGCACTCCTCGCCATCGACACAGAAGGTCCTTTCACACGGACGTACTACCGCGGTCTGTACAACAATGGAGCGCTGAAGATCGAGTTGTCATACATCCCGGCCTACACGATTCCACTCGAGACCGACAGTGCGGACTGGAAAGACTATATTCAGGCTCGGAAGAAGTATCAGCAGCAAGTCATGGAAGACTTCCTGAAGATGATCAGCAGCATCGAAGAAGATGCGTAGACAATAGAGAAAAACAACAAGGAGAAAGATATGAAAAATCGGAGAAGGAGAGGGGCACAAAAATGGCTCCTCCGCATCATCGGGTTTTGGTGGTTCTTCATCCCGCCCATAGCACAGGCTCAGAATACGGTTGTCTTCACGGACTTCCTGTTCGAGAACTGGAGCGACCAGAGTGGAACGACAGCGCAGTTCGACCTCGACAGCAGCAAGGACTTGGTCATCGACATGTGCGGCACGGTCCAGGAATGGATCCCCGGCCGCGCATACGACAACCACAAAGGTTGGGATCGTAATATTCCCAACGACCACGGCAAGTATGTCATCTTCACCGCCGCACCAGGCACGGTCATCGATACACTCACAACGTGCTTCGAAAACAACCAGTGGTGCGGTGGCGGCACTGGAAACCGAGTCATCATCGACCACGGATTCGGTGTCGTGACCAAGTACTTTCACGGCGATCACGGCAACATCCTCGTCCAGAAAAATGAGTGGGTAGATCATGGAACTCCGCTCTTCATCGGAGATAATACGGGAGACTCCACAGGTGCCCACAGTCACTTTCAGGTCGAGATCAACGGCATCGCCGTCAATCCTCTCGGCCCAGAAGTCTTCTGGAAAGTGTCGCCAGTCTTCAACAAGCAAAACTGCACGTTCAATCCGTACACACTCCTGGAATACGCGACCGATCAGATCAAGGCGGCGCAAAACAACTTCCAGGAAAGCGGATTCACGAGTGGTAAAATTCAGTGGATGCTCAACTCCGGCGGCAGTGATTCGAGCGACCTCGTCATATCGATCGCACAAAACGCCAACGGAGAAAAAGCCTACACCGTCTTCGATCTCATCGGGAACGCGCCAGTCGCAGTGCATCTACGCCACGAAATTGCAGACATCTGGGACCAAACCGGCGGACCCGCAGGAAATCTCGGAAAGCCCACGACACAGCTCCAATTCAGCAAAGGAGCTGGTCAGCAAATTGATTTCGAAAAAGGATTCATCATCTTCTCGAAGTCCGCCGGACAAGTGACCAAAGTGCAATACTCCACGGTTTCACCGGGGCTTTTCGACGACGGGTTTCGCAAAGGAAAATCGTACGCCATCATTCACACCTACCTCATCAACGGCGGCGCACAAAATTTCCCAAATCCCAAGATAGGAAAAAAGGTTGAAAGTTTGGAGTTTCAGGAATTCGAAACTGACGACGGCATCGCCGCCTTCATGCTCCAATCCGGAAACGACAATTTCAACGCCATCCTCATACCCGCCAACATCTACAAAACCTACACGAAGTACGGTTCAGACTTCTTCGGATATCCGCTCGGCCCCAGTTTCTTCGACGCTTCCGCCGGATCGGATCGGCAAGATTTTTCGAAAGGAAAATCCATTCTCGCGACAGGAATTGTCGTCAATCCGCAGACCAGCTGCATCGACGATACATCTCCAGTTACGGGTACGAGCTGCTCCTGTCTCGGAGCAACCAAAGAAACGCCGTGCAAGAAGTGTGGTACACAGCAATGGAAATGCGTCAATTACCAGTGGCAACAAGACGGTAGCTGTGGAATGCAGAAAATGTGCGAGCCCGGAGAAAAATCATACACGTTCTGCATATGTGGTGGAGTCGCGTGGAAAACCTGTCTGGATTCTTGCACATGGGGATCACAAGAACCCTGTGGAAAAGAAGCCAGCACAGAAATCTGCGACGGCCTCGACAACGATTGTGACGGTCTCGTCGACGAGAGCCTGGGAAAAAGCGACTGCGGTCTCGGCCAATGCGCTCACACCATCTCGAACTGCATCGACGGTACTCCAGAAAAGTGTGATCCATTCAAGGGCGTCTACTCAGAAATCTGCGACAGCCTCGACAACAATTGCGATGGACTGACCGACGAAGGGAACGTCTGCTGCAAAGACAACGTCGAGATCTGTGATGGAAAAGATAATAACTGCAACGGACAAGTGGATGAAGATCAGGGCTTCACAGAGTGCGGAATAGGACCTTGCAATCACAAGCAGTCCAAATGTATCTCTGGGAAGCCGCAAGTCTGCAATCCACTCCTCGGTTCGCAGCCAGAAATCTGCAATCTGAAAGACGACAACTGCAACGGATTCGTCGACGAGGGTCTGGGCAAAAGCAATTGTGGCATGGGCCAGTGCGCTCATGTCGTCTGGAACTGCATCGAGGGAATCGTACAAAAATGCGATCCGCTCAAAGGTGCATATCCAGAAATCTGCGACAGTCTCGACAACGATTGTGATGGACTCACCGACGAAGGGAATGTCTGCTGCAAAGACAATATTGAAATCTGCGATGGAAAGGACAACAACTGCAACGGACAAGTGGACGAAGATCTCGGCTTCACTGAATGCGGTATCGGAGCATGCAATCACAAGCAGCTCAATTGCGTTTCAGGGAAGCCGAAAGTCTGCAATCCACTCCTCGGTTCGCAGCCAGAAGTCTGCAACCTCAAAGACGACAACTGCAACGGACTCATCGACGAGAACATGGGGAAAAACAATTGCGGCCTGGGCGAATGTGCACACATCGTCTGGAACTGCATCGACGGCGCGTCGCAAAAATGCAATCCGTTCAAAGGTGTCTATCCAGAAATCTGCGACAGCCTCGACAACGATTGCGATGGCGAAACCGACGAAGGAAATGTCTGCTGCGTGCCCAAGGGAGAGATATGCAACGGAGTGGACGACAACTGCAACGGACTCACCGATGAAGCAATGGGAAAAATCGATTGTGGATTTGGCGAGTGCACGCACGTCGTCTGGAATTGTGTCGACGGCATCGTCGGAATGTGCGACCCATTCAAGGGCGCTTCCAGCGAAATCTGCGACAACGTGGACAACGATTGCGATGGTGAAACCGACGAAGGAAATATCTGCTGCAAAAACAACGTCGAGATCTGTGACGGAGTTGACAACAACTGCAATGGACAGACCGACGAGGGTGTCAAAAACGTGTGTAGTGGGTGTAAAAAGCTCGATTACGCACTCAATGATGCTTGTGGAACAAACGGCAAATACGTGTGCAACGGAAAAGACGCACTCAAATGCGAAGAAGCTCCACCTCCACCACCACCTC
>JBBTWG010000021.1:0-7076 GCA_038062935.1 Patescibacteria group bacterium | reverse complement strand
GCTGGTCGATCGAAAACGACGGATTTGAGAGAGGAGAATTATTCGCCATAGATTAGTATTGATCAATTTTGCGAACAACAGAATAGAGTTCTTCCAAAGAAGTAATGCCTTTCAGGGCTTTCGCAAGCGCGTCCTGTTCCAAGCTCACCATGCCGCTATCAAAAGCCATTTTTTGAATATCCATCACGGAAGCCTGTTTCAAAGTGAGCTCACGCAGAGCATCATTCATACGCAGCACTTCATAGACCGCGATACGACCGAGGTAACCAATATGATCGCACTGATCACATCCCGGAGCAGTGAAGAATTGTTTGCCCGCGAGAGCAGCAGCCTCCACTGGAAGCTTCTTCTCAATTCCCGCGAGAGCTTTCTCTATATGAGTCATGAGACCCGCGTCCACTGGTGCCGGCTGTCGGCAATGTTCACAAAGTTTGCGAACGAGACGTTGAGCAATGATAAGCTCAATACTTGAAGCCACAAGAAAGGGCTGCACGCCAAGATTTTCGAGACGAGTCAGAGTTTCCACCGCGCTATTCGTATGGACTGTCGAGAGCACGAGATGACCTGTAAGCGAAGCTTCAATAGCAATATCTGCAGTTTCTTTATCACGAATTTCACCCACCATCATAATGTCCGGATCCTGACGCAGCGCAGAACGCATACCAGCCGCAAAAGAATAATCAATATCCGGATGCACCTGGCTCTGGTTGAGTCCGTTCATTTGAATTTCAACCGGATCTTCGATCGTGAGAATATTGACATCTGACGTATTCAACTGAGCCAAACACGAGTAGAGCGTCGTCGTTTTTCCTGATCCTGTAGGACCAGTATTCAGAATAACTCCATTCGGACTTTTGAGAGCCTGATCAAGAAAGAGAAAATTATTTCCCTCGAGACCCAGCTCCGAAATAGCAGGAATAGTGCGAGATTTATCCTGGATACGCATCACCACTTTTTCGCCATTCACTGTCGGAAAAGTCGAAACACGCAGATCCATCGTCCGTCCGTCTGATGTCGTCACTTGCGCGCGACCATCTTGCGGAATCCGTTGTTCATCAATCTTCAAATTCGCCAGAATTTTGATACGAGAAACCACTGCTGGATGCAGGTTTGGCAAATAATCCACGATTTCTCGCAGCACGCCGTCCACGCGGTAGCGAATGCGCACCCGTTGTTCATCTGGCTCTATATGAATATCACTCGATCGCACTTCCAGTGCGTAGCTGATGGCATTCAGCACCACGTTCGGGATGTCGCCCGAGAGGACTGATTGTTTGAGTTGATCGAGAAATGCAGTATTCGCCATACGCTATTGGTTGTTATTTTTCTGAGAATAGGCCGACATCTTCACATTGAAACGGATACTTTTTTTCAAAGTCTGCTCTTCTTCTGTCGGGAAGTTGAGCTGAATCGACTGGATATCCATCAAACGAATTTTCCCCTTCAGCGTCCCCGAAGATTCTGCAAACGCGAGGAAGCGATAAAAATTCTCTTCAGAAGATTCGATATTCATTGAGAATGGTAAAATCGTAAACTGTTTTTTGTCATCTTCTGCTGGCTGATCAAACTGCAAATCCGTCGCAATGATAGGATTTTTCGAAGTATTATTTTTCTTGAAAAAATCATCCAGAAGTCGCGTGAGCGACGTATAATCCGCTTCCGCCGGGAAAACCGAAGTGAGCTCCTGGTCACTCTTCAATGCCGCATCTTGTGAAGCTTCTTGTGTTTTGAGAGTGAAAGCACGTTCTGCCTGTTGTGTCTTTTGTAAATCATCCAGGAACGTCTGACTCTGCGCCGCAATATCAATCTTCTGGCTGTATTCCAGATAGCGTTCTGTTCCGTAATATCCCATGCACAAGACGAGCAACACGAGTCCCGCCACCGTCATTTTCACTTTGCGTGAATAGTAATGCTGGCGAATCATCGAAGGAGTTCCAGAGCCGAGACTGAGAGAATTATTGTGCATTGCGTGAAGTTAAAGTATCGGTCGCACGAGAAGTATCAGGAGTGGTTCGTAAATCATACTGACGATCCCGAGGATCGCTCAGCTCAGTCTGCAGACGGAAATCAATTTTGAAACTGCCCTCATATCCGCCACCATCAGACAGTCGCTTCGAGAAACTGCGCATATCTACATCTTTGAAAACTATACTGCCTTCCAGTTCGTCCACGAGATTGGCGAGAATTGAGAAGTTCGATCCATCATCACTCTTTGCCTGACCAGTGAGCCCGATACGTCCGCTGCTGCCTTCAAAGTCAAATGCGTTGTAGAGAATTCCACCAAGTTTCGCGAAGAATCCCGTGCGGAAGAGTGGATCCACATTTTTTGTACGGACAGAAATTTCACGAATCGTACGAGCCCAAGGAACACGTTTTTCTTTGATCTGATAAATCAGGCCAAGTCGGCTCGGATATGCTGCAGAAAATTTCCCGATAAAATCTTTGAGCTCTTCATGATTCAGAGAGCGAATATCGGTTTGCAAAAGCGTCTTCATCGGCACATTGCCGACAAGCTGGAGGAGTTCGAAATTTTGCGCCATTTCATGAGTCAATTGCTCTTTCAGGGCAGTTTGTTCGGTTTTCTTGTAACTTTCGAGCTGCGTTTTGCGTTCTGCGCGGAGACGTTCGCGAAGTGCTTCATCGAACTCTCGTTCAGCCTCGCTGTCCGACACAGTCGTAGTGCGGAAAACGGTGATCCAGTTGCGAGCCAGCATCTTTTCACGAGCTTTTTCGAAAGGCTCATACATACCCTGGCGAATCGAGTCCAAATCTGCAGAAATTTCAGCCTTTTTGGCATCCATCTGGGCTGCGCGATACTCAGAAAATTTCTCCAGGAAGCCATCTGCGCTATACGCAAAATTGGCAAGCAGTGTCTGCATCGACTCAATGCGCGACAGATTCACGTCCGTCTGGAGTGTTTTCAGTTGAGCATTCTTGTCATCCAAAGTTCGTGCCACATTTTGGCCGAACAAATCAAAATCCGGATTGAGTTGCGATGCAAAGAAAACATACATTCCGAAGAAAACCACTAACAATCCGGCAAAAACAAAGCGCACAATCGAGAGCTGTTTTTTGAGATGATATTCACGATCGATGAAGAGGCTCGTATCAATCTTTGGTAAGTCACCAAGGATCGATTTCTTCTTTTCTGTAGCCTTCATATCCGTTTTGATGAGGCTCTGGAAGACGACATCATTCGAAGATTTCGAGTCAGTTTTCTGCTCGGCAAGTTTCGCGAGGAAAGGGTCAGAAATTGCAGCAGCTTTCACCGTCGGAGCCGGAATAAATTGCGAAGCACGGGAAGGTGTTGCAGGAGACGTTGATGCTGTAGTGGCAGGCGGTGTCGTAGCTGAAATTTTCACCGTCGGCGTTGTAAATATAAAAAGTTTCTGTGGCAGACTGACCATCTGACTCACCGGCGCACGAGCCGCCGGAGCTTTGGAAATGAATTGAAATAATTTTTCAGCCATTGATTGTTTGTTTTTGGTTTCTCAACATTATAGCAAAAAATGGAGATTAAGTAAAGCCTGGGGAAGCTGAAGCAGTTTTGGGAGCCAAAGCTGAATCAAGACTTGAAAATATACTTTTTCTATACTTTTTTGGGTATTTGAGATATAATAAACCCGTCAAGCCACGGACTGTTTACATTTCAAAAAGGAGCCCAATTGGGCTCCTTTTTATGTGCCAGAAAAGTTGGTTGAGGTGACGGGAATCGAACCCGCAGTCCGAGGTGTCAAGCCACGAACTATCCACCAGGACCACCCCATCGTCTTTTTTGGCACTTTCGACGCTAACAAAAGCTCATGAACGAAACATAAATTTTTTCTGAAAAAAACATAAACTGCTACACTATCCCCGTGCGAACCACAAAATCTCACCAATCGCTTGTCCAGTTCGGAGGCAAAAAGAGGCTTCCGCCATGGTTCAAAATCCGTCCTCCCAAAGACGATGACGAGCAGAAGAAGTTTCAACTCATCAAAAATCAGCTTCGCGAACTGGGGCTCAAAACCGTGTGCGAAGAAGCGCATTGTCCGAACCTGAGCGAATGTTGGCGAGGAGGTACAGCGACATTCATGCTCATGGGCGACACCTGCACACGCGGATGCCGTTTTTGCGCCATCAAAACTGGAAATCCCAAGACACTTCTCGATCCCGCAGAACCGCAAAAACTTGCCGATGCTATCCAAAAATTCGGACTCGACTACGCCGTCATCACCTCCGTCGCACGCGATGATCTGCTCGACGGTGGCGCACGCCACATCGCCAAATGTTTGGAGGCCGTCCACGAAAAATCCCCACAAGTTCTCACCGAAATTCTCATCCCTGATTTTCGCGGCAACGAAAATTCTCTGAAAATTGTTCTCGACGCACGCCCAACAGTCCTCGCCCACAACGTCGAAACCACTGAGCGTCTCACTCCCCATGTCCGCGACGGACGCGCGAATTACCGCCAATCGCTGCGACTTTTGGAACGCAGCAAAGAAATTGCACCAAAAATTTTCACCAAAACCTCCATCATGCTCGGCCTCGGCGAAACCGAAAAAGAACTCATCCAAACTTTCCAGGATCTCCGGAAAAATAACGTCGACATTCTCACCCTCGGACAATATCTCCCACCATCATCAGCACATGTACCGCTGGACCAGTACGTCGCACCAGAGACTTTCGCATACCTCGAGAAAGTAGCAAAAGATCTCGGTTTTCTCTACATCGCATCTGGACCACTCGTTCGAAGTTCATACCGGGCAGGGGAGTTATTTGTGAAGAATTTGACGCAGAAAAGCTAAAATGCAGGCTGGACGCATGAAGTCAAAAATGCTATAAATCAGCCAACAATGACAGAATCTCAAACGTCACAAGTCACAAGTTACATGTCACAAGTTCAAGTCATGAACGAGCAGGGCGAAATCGTGAACGCGCCACTTCGCCCACCAGAACTCACGGACGACAAAATCCGCGAGCTCTATGAAAAAATGCTCTTCATCAAAATCGCTGATCAAAAAGCGTTGAATCTCCAACGCCAGGGTCGCATGGGCACATATCCGTCAGTCCGTGGACAGGAAGCGATTCAGGTCGCATCGACAACACTTCTGAAAAATACCGACTGGATCGTTCCAGCTTTTCGTGAAACCGGAGCTATTTATATGCACGGAATGCCACTCAAAAATATCTATCTCTATTGGATGGGCAACGAGTGGGGCTCCTACGCACCAGAAAGTGTGAATATTTTGCCAGTCTCCATCCCCGTCGGTTCTCAAATGCTCCACGCCGTCGGCATCGGCATGGCTGCTACGCGCAAAAAAACTGACACAATCGCCGTCACCTATTTCGGCGACGGAGCGACGTCCGAAGGCGATTTCCACGAAGCCATGAATTTCGCGACACTCTACAAAACCCCCGTGATTTTTGTCTGCCAAAATAATCAATTTGCAATCTCTGTTCCGCGATCGAAACAAACCGCAAGTCCAACCCTCGCACAAAAGGCGATCGCCTACGCCTGCGAAGGTGTCCAGGTCGACGGCAACGACCTCCTCGCATGCTACGCCGTCTGCAAAGATGCGGTTCAGCGGGCACGCACAGAAAAAATGCCAACCTTTATCGAAGCGGTCACGTATCGTCTCAGGGACCACACGACATCCGACGACGCGACCAGATATCGTGATGCCGTCGATCACGAATCCTGGAAGAAAAAAGATCCACTCCTCCGCCTCCAAAAATATCTCAACACCAAGAATCTCTGGAACGAAAAAATAGAACAGGAACTGACAGAAAAATTCGAAACAGAAATTCAGGCAGTCGCCGAAGAAGCGGAAAAAATAATTTCCAATCCCGCCGATATTTTCGATTACACCTACGCAGAGATGCCCGAAAGATTGCGCCAACAAAAAGAAGAACTCTTGGAATTCATCAAAAGAAATCCGCCAAAAACGCACTAAATCCTCCTCAATCCTACATCCTAAATCCTAAATCCTTGCCCCCTCTCAACCTCATCGAAGCCGTCAATCGCGCCCTCCTCGAAGAAATGGAGCGTGATCCGTCAGTCCTAGTCTTCGGTGAAGACGTGGGAAAAAACGGGGGAGTTTTCCGGGCCACCGTCGGACTCCAGGAAAAATTTGGAGAAGAACGCTGTTTCGACACTCCTGTCGCCGAATCCGGCATCATCGGTGCCGCCATCGGACTCGGAGTGTGTGGATTCAAACCGGTCGTCGAATTTCAATTCTCCGGATTTATGTACTCCGGTTTCGACCAGATCATGACCCACGCTGCCCGCATGCGCAACCGCTCACGCGGCAGATTCACAGTGCCAATGGTGATCCGAATGCCATATTGCGGCGGCATTCGCGCCCTCGAACATCATTCCGAAAGCACCGAAGCTATCCCCGCACATATCCCGGGCCTCAAAGTCGTCATTCCGAGCAATCCATATGACGCCAAAGGTCTCCTCATCAGTGCCATTCGTGATCCCGATCCCGTGATTTTCATGGAACCAAAACGCATTTATCGAGCATTCCGCCAAGAAGTTCCGGACGGTGAATTTATCGTCCCGCTCGGAAAAGCAAACGTGATCCAAGAAGGCGCCGATCTCACCATCGTCGCCTGGGGAGCCATGGTCCGCGAAACCCAAAAAGCTCTCGAGCTCCTCGCCGCAAAAAGCCCGCAGACATCTGTCGAACTCATCGACCTGCGCACCATCAAACCGTTCGATGAAGAAACAATTCTCGCATCCGTCCGCAAAACCGGCCGTCTCATCATCGTCCACGAAGCCCCAATAAGTTTCGGAGTCGGAGCAGAAATCGCCGCCACCGTCAGCCAAAAAGAACTTCTCTCCCTCAAATCCCCGATCGAACGCATCGCCGGCCCTGACATCACTTTCCCATACTTGCTCCAGGAGCATCTCTACCTCGTCCAACCGGAAAGAATTCTCGAAGGAATCGAAAAAACGATGAGTTTCTAAAGTTGATCGAAAACCGCATAAAGATTAATATCATCCCATGAAAGAAAAAATTTTCACCATTCTCCTCACAGCCATCATCGTCGGTGGTGGAGTCTATTTTTGGCAAAACAAAGACGAAAAA
>JBBTWG010000020.1:0-11138 GCA_038062935.1 Patescibacteria group bacterium | reverse complement strand
ATTCTTTGGGATTTTTTGGAGAATAGGTTTCGATTTCTGGAAGTTCTGCGAGTTTCTGTTTGGCGTATGCGAGGAGCATCTGGTCGTGTTCGAGCACTTTTTCCATGCCGATATTTTCGAGATATTCGAGGGCTTTTTTGAAAACGATGACATCGGCGATGTTTGGAGTTCCGGCCTCGAATTTCCAAGGAAGGTCGTTCCAGCTCGCTTCATATTGATGCACTTCTTTGATCATGTCGCCTCCGAAGAGAAATGGTGGCATGGATTCGAGTAATTCTTTTTTTCCATAAAGCACTCCAACTCCTGTTGGTCCTAGCATTTTGTGGCTTGAAAATGCGAAGAAATCGCAGTCGAATTTCTGGACGTCGATTTTCATGTGTGGTGCGGATTGGGCTCCATCGAGGAGAATTTTTGCGCCGACTTCGCGTGCTTTTTTTGTGAGTTTTTCTATGGATGTGATCGCACCGGTGATGTTGCTTGCATGCGTGATCGCGAGGAGTTTTACTTTTTCGGTGAGGAGTTTTTCGGCGGCATCGAGGTCTAATCCGAAATCGTCATTGAGTGGAATGACTTGCAACTCTGCGCCGGTTTTTTTGCAAAGCATTTGCCACGGTACGAGATTGCTATGGTGCTCGAGCGCGCTCACGAGAACTATGTCACCTTTTTTGATATTTTTCTGTCCCCAGGTGTATGCGATGAGATTGATTCCTTCGCTCGTATTTTTGGTGAAAATAATTTCTTCCGTGGATCTCGCGTTGATGAATTTTCGAACTGCTTCGCGGGTTTCTTCGTATTGCTGAGTTGCTTCCTGGGAAAGGGGATAGATGCCGCGATGGATGTTGGCGTTGGTGTGTTCGTAGAAATTGACGATCGCGTCGATGACGGATTTCGGTTTTTGGCTGGTGGAGGCGCTGTCGAGATATGTGAGTGGGTGGCCGTTGATGCGACGGTTGAAGATAGGGAAGTCGTGGCGGAGGAACTTGTGACTTGTGACGTGTGACATGTGACAGGGTGAGGAATTAGGAGACCAGGATTTAGCAGGCGGCGAGATTTAATTCTTTTCTCGCCTTTTCTTGGATTTCTGGGTTTTCGATTTTTTGGATTATTTCTTCTAGGAATCCTTCGGTGAGCATTTTTCTTGCTTGTTTTTCTGTCATTCCTCTACTTTTCATGTAAAAAAGTGCTTCGTCGTCGACTTGTCCTACTGAGGCGCTGTGACCGGCTTTCAGATCGTTTGCTTCGATTTCGAGTGATGGAACGCTCCTTGCGCTTGCTTTTTTCGAGAGCAGAAGTGTGTGATGCGAGAGATAGGCGTCGGCGCCATGATTTTTCTTGGCGACCTGGATCATGCCGAAATAATCCGTTCTGGATTCGTCGTCCATGGTTCCTTTCATGTTGATGTGACCATATGTGTTGTCGGCGATGTGTGCGACTTCGGTGCGGAACTGGAATTTTTCTTTTCCTTTTCCGACGAGAATCCCGGTGACTTCGAGATGAGCGCCTTCTCCACGGAGTTCGAATCTCATGGTATTCGTTTTTTCATTGCCTTTTTTGAGGGCGAGGACGTAGCGGAGATGGGCGTTTTTTTCGAGAACGATGAGGCGATCATCGAGTCTGTTTTCGAAGATGTCTTGGGTTGTGTCTTTTTTGATGATGAGGGGCTGCAAGGGGGTAGGATTTAGGATGTAGGATGTAGGATTTAGGGAGGCGCAAATTAGCCGACCGATCCTTCCATTTCGAGCTCCACGAGTTTTTTTAATTCGACCGCATATTCCATGGGAAATTCTTTTACGATTGGTGCCATGAAGCCGTTGACGATCATTCCGGCGGCCTGATTCTCCGAGAGTCCGCGGGACATGAGGTAGAAGAGTTGGCCTTCACCGATGCGTGAAACTGTGGCTTCGTGAGCCACTGCGACGTCTTCTTCGCCGATTTCCATGGTGGGATAGGTGTCGGATCTGGATTCTTCGTTGATGATGAGTGCGTCGCAGACGACTCTGGATTTGACTCTTTCTGCTCCCGGAAGAATTTTTAGAAGTCCGCGATAGCTGGATCTTCCTGTTCCTTTGCTGATGGATTTTGAAATGATTGTTGATGTCGTATCGGGAGCGACGTGGATGATTTTTCCGCCCGTGTCCTGATGTTGACCATTGCCTGCGAATGCGAGCGAGAGGACTTCTCCGCGGGCGCCGCGACCCATGAGATAGATGCATGGATATTTCATTGTGAGTTTCGATCCACCGTTGTAGTCGAGCCATGTGACGGTGGCTTCTTCCATCGCTTTTGCGCGTTTGGTGACGAGATTGTAGACATTCTTTGACCAGTTTTGGACGGTCGTGTATTGCACTTTTGCTCCACGTTTTGCGATGATTTCGACGACTGCTGAATGGAGCGAATCGGTGGTGTATGTCGGTGCGGAACATCCTTCGATGTAGACCACTTCGCTGCCTTCGTCGGCGATGATGAGTGTTCTCTCGAACTGTCCGGCGTTTTTCGAATTGATGCGGAAATAGGCCTGCAAGGGGAGTTCGACTTTCACGCCTTTGGGAATATAGATGAAACTTCCACCACTCCAGAATGCGGAATTGAGTGCTGCGAGTTTGTTGTCGGCTGGAGGGACGACAGTGGCGAAATATTCTTTCACCAAGTCTGGATATTTCTGAACGGCCGTATCGGTGTCTACGAAGATGACGCCTTTTTTTTCTAACTGTTTTTCGAGATTATGAAACATGACTTCGGATTCGAATTGTGCGCCGGTTCCTGCGAGAAATTTCTTCTCTGATTCAGGCACTCCGAGTCGATCGAAAGTGTATTTAATCTCATCAGGAAGCTCGTTCCAGTCGTTCACCTGTTTTCCTGATGGACGGATGTAGTAGTGGATATCGTCGAAATTGATCGCGTTGAGAACGTCGGTATTTCCCCAGGTTGGCATGAATTTTTTCAGGAAAATTTCGTACGCGCGCAGTCGGAAATCGAGCATCCATTTTGGTTCGTTTTTCATTTCTGAAATCATTTCGATGACTTTGCGACTGTGACCTTTGTCAGATTTGAATTCGTTTTTTTCGGCCACGGAGAAACCGTATTTGTATTGGTCGAGGTCTTGGATGAGTTTTTTTTGCTGGGTGGTGGACATGCTGGGAGGATGTAGGATTTAGGATGTAGGATTGAGCTTTTGGAACTGTTCGTAGCCTTTTTCCTCAAGTTTCTCGACTAATTCGTGGCCGCCGCTTTTCACAATTTTGCCGTTGATCATGATGTGGATGAAGTCGGGTTTGATGTATTTCAGGATGCGTTGATAATGGGTGATGAGGAGGATTCCCATGTTGTTTTCTTTCGCGATTTTTGCGGCGCCTCTTGCGACGGTCCGCAGTGCGTCGATGTCGAGGCCGGAATCGGTTTCATCCAGCATTCCAAAAAGTGGCTCCAGGATTGCCATTTGTAGGATTTCTGCGCGTTTTTTTTCTCCTCCGGAAAAACCTTCATTGACGGATCTTGTTCTGAAATCTTCCGGCGTGTCGAGCATTTTCATTTTTTCTTTCATGAATGTTGCGAATTCCATCACACTCATTGGTTTCTTTCCTTGTCCTATGAGGAGTGCATTTTTTGCTGTGCGGAGGAAGTTTGCGTACGAAATTCCTGGGATTTCCTGTGGATATTGGAAACTTAGGAAAAGACCTTTCTGTGCGCGTTTGTCGGCTTCGATGTCGAGAATATTTTCTTTGTCGAGGAGGACTTGTCCTTTTGTGACTTCATATTTTGGATGACCCATGAGAACGTTGCAGAGTGTGGACTTCCCTGATCCGTTCGGGCCCATGATCGCGTGGATTTCCCCGGATTTTATCGAGAGGGAGATGCCTTTCAGGATTTCTTTTTTCTCGACGGTGGCGTGGAGGTTTTTGATGATGAGATGGGAGGTGGACTTGTGACCTGTGACTTGTGACATGTGACGAGAGGCTAAGATGTAGGATTTAGGCTGGCGGTTTTGAAGAAGTTTTTTAATTTTGTGGCGGTTAGGAGTTTTTTGAGTTCTTCGTTGACGGTGGCCAGGCCTTTGTGGGCTGGGACTTCGCATTTTTTCTCGAGCATCGGCATGGGGGATTTGGAATTGAAGCAGGAGATGATGGAGACGGAGCCTTCTAGGGCCATGAAAAGTTCGTAAAGTGTGGTTTCCTGGGCTTCTTTGGCGATTCTGTAGCCGCCGATTTTCCCGCGCTCTGCTTCGATGAAGCCTTTTTCTCGAAGCTGTTTGGCGATTTTTTGGAGGAAAAAGAATGAAATGTAATATTTTTTGGCGATGTCGTTTAGGGACATTGGCACTTCATTTCCTTCTATTTTCTTCTGAAGAAGTTCCAAGATGAGGATGAGACCGTAGTCAGTTTTTCGGCTGAGGTGAAACATTTTTTAGCTTTAAATTTAATTCAGACTTGGTGGGTCTGGATTGGTGTCGCGATTATTCCCGAAATTGGAAAAAGAGTCAATTAGAACTTGTCTGCGGACAGATATCGAATTGCGTAATCAACGAGGTCTTTGTTTATATCGCCGTCTATTTCACCCTCGGCGTCAATTTTTGCAGATTTTCTTTCTTCTCCTTTTTCATATGAGAATTCTACTTCCGTTCCTTTCGTTTCCAAACTTATTTTTGCTCCATTTCCGAGTTTTCCGTTTAGGTTTCCTTTGTTCATTAGATGCCATTTGATGTGAATCAATCTTTCTTCATTGCTGAGACTTATTGGGAGGAAACTTTCTAAAACTTCTGATAGATTTGATCGTTTTTTGGTTGAGTCTTTTTCGGGAATTCCGTCTTCCAGAATTGTTTCTAAGCTCTCGTTTGGCACGGTGTTTTCGGTACCAGGGTAGTATTTTTGGGGTTTTCCATCCGTACCAATCATAAAATCGTGGCGATTTCCGTCCCTATCATAAATCCTTAAGAAATATACAGTTCTCTCATCTTCTCCTACTTTTTGAATTTCGACATTAAATCCCTGTTCCGTATTTCCGAATCTGTACTTCGTTCCATCGAGATGTGATTCGAGAAGTCCCCTCAGTCTTCTCTCTCCTTCATTTGGAAAACCGAGTCTTCCTTCCTTGTAGACTAGTTCTAATCCCTCCATGACTGATGCGCCGCCAGTTTTGAGTGCATGTTCTAGGGCTGTTTCTACGTTCGCCTGATAATCTTTCACTGTGCGGTAAAATTGTCCTTCTTGACCTTGAAACTTTACTTCGTGTTCGTCTCCTCCCGATAAAGCTCCACCGGCCAATTCGCGGTATCGGTCAATTTGATTTCTATTTTTTGAAAATGCTTGAAAGCACACTTCCTTAATTCCGTGTTTTTTTGCCATAGAGAGAGCGCCTGATGCGAGCGCTCGAACAGCTCTGCTTTTTTCTGGCACTTCTTCGCCTACGAAAAGTCCTGCCAAATGCATATCTCTACTGTTTGGGTGCACACTGAATCCTATTTCGCCAGCAAATTTCCCATCCTCTGTTTTGAGAAATAGCTTATCATTGTCTTCGAAATAGCTCTCACTTGGTCCTCCTGGTGGTCCAGGTTGTTCGAACATTGCTTCAAAACTTCTCTTTAGGACTTGACGTGCTTTTTCCCAATCGTTTTCTTTGTCGTATGGAGTTACTGGAACCGGCAGAACTTCTGAGCCAATGATTATTTTGTCCATTTTCGAAATGGTTGCGAATATGTTTGCAGGATAACATAAATCTTTATTTGCGCAAATTTGCTATACTTTCCTCAATGCCCGATAAATCCTTTTTCACATCCCGGACTTTGAGCTGGTTTTCTGAAGCCAAGCGGGATTTGCCGTGGCGCAAAACTCATGATCCATATGCCATTTGGATTTCTGAAATTATGCTCCAGCAGACGCAGGTGGATCGCGTGATTGGTTTCTATACGCGCTTCATGGAGCGATTTCCGACGGTTTTTGATCTGGCGAAAGTTTCTTGGGAGGATTTTTTGCCGTACTTTCGTGGGCTTGGATATTATCGTCGTGGGCAGAATATTTTGAAGGCAGCGAATGTACTGGTGCAGCAGTACGATGGAAAATTTCCATCTGATGTCGATGAACTTCAGAAACTTCCTGGCATTGGGAGGTACACTGCGAATGCTATCGCGAGTTTTGCTTTTGGGCTGGATGTGCCCGTGAAGGATACGAATGTTTCGCGCGTTGTGCAGAGGTTTTTTAATCTTACTGATGATGATGTTTGGAACAAAATGGCGGAGCTCGTGCCGCCAAAAAATTCTTCGAATTTCAATCAAGGTGTCATGGAACTTGGTGCTTTGATTTGTAGTGCGGCACTTCCAAAATGCAATTTCTGTCCACTTTCTGCACAATGTCATTTTGCTCAGACAGATTCTGTGCCGAAGTTCACTGTGCGCGAGCGGCCTGTTCTGCGTTTGCCTTCGAATGCACGACGCGTGTCGGTGGCGCTGATTTATCGTGATGGGAAGATTCTCATTGCGCGGCGCAAAAAAGGGACTCGTTTCGCGGGTTTCTATGAATTTCCTGGCGGAAAGCTAGAACCAAAAGAGAATGAGCGAAGTTCATTGAAGCGTGAAATTTTGGAAGAGCTCGGTGTGGAGATTTCTGTGCGCCCAGCTTTTTCACGAACGCGATTTGTATTTGAAGGGAGGCATTTTTATATCAGTTTTCATCGATGTCAGATTCTCCTCGGAGATCCAGAGCCTTTGGAGGGTCAGGAAATTTCTTGGATATACCCTCGTGATATTGGACAATATGAATTCCCGCCTGCCAACAAGGAGGTGATCGAGAAAATTCCGAAAATGCGATGGTAGAATTGAAAATTGGTAGCTCGTAGGGGAATTGAACCCCTGTTACCAGATTGAAAATCTGGTGTCCTAACCATTAGACGAACGAGCCGCGATATTTGTGCAGATTCTTTTTTGGATCGAGCCGTATTATAGCGATTTTTAGGTCAAAAGCAAACGCAGGCTTGGCTTTCTGGTCTGTGTCTTTACGGCTTTGTTTTGTCTTTCACATAGATTTTTTGGCCGGGTTTCTGCATTTCTTTGATTTTTGAACTTTCCTCGATTTTTTGGAATGAAACGGTTTTTGTGACGTCTTTCTTCAATTTTTCCATTGTGCTTTGGAGTTCTTTGTTTTGAATTTGCAGCTCCTTGAGTTCGTATCCTTTCTGTCCGCTGTCGCTGATCATCGACATAAAAAATGTTGCTAGAACCACGATCATGATGCTGAGCGTCACAATTAAAGATTTTATCGTTTTGTTGATTTGTGACGAAAAAGTTTCTCTTTGAAATCGAAAAGATTTTTTCATGGCTTAGGATTTTCTGAGATAATTTCGTATTGTACTGGCACAATGCCTTCCCTCGTCGATGCGATTTGACTGAAGGCGGTGCTGGTGAGGTCGAGGTCGAGAGAAACGTTAAATGGTCCACGATCGTTGATGCGAACATCCACATTCTGACCGTTTTTGAGATTCGTGATGCGGACTTTTGTCCCGAAAGGGAGATGTTTATTTGCTGCGGTGAAGCCTTTTTGTGTGAATTTTTCACCATTGCTCGTACCTCTTCCTTCGAAAAAATCGCTGTAGAATGTGGCTTTTCCAAACATGCGGTTTTTGTCTCGTGATTTAATGAGTCGGTAGGTGAGGTCCGCAAAATATTCTCTCGTGAGTAATTGTTCTGGATTGGCATTGTTTTTGAATCCGAATCTAATCATGTTTCGTTCTTTTGCTTTCTTTATATATTTCGCAAACCATGCTTTGGAATCGACGTCTGTGAAGATGACTTCCCGGTTTTTTGGTTCTTCGAAGGTTAGTGAAGGATTCCTCTCTTTTTCGAGCTCCAGGAGCATCTTTACGCCTTCCACCAGAGTGATTTTTTTCTCTGGCTTGGTTATTTCCCTTTTTTCATTGTCGGTCGTTTTTTCCTCTACGGGAGAGTTTATTTTGTATTCATCAAAATCTATAATGGCTTTTTCTGCAAAAGCGAGAGCTTCTGCGCGAATGATTTCTTTATCTGGTTGAAAAGTTCCGTCGCTATAGCCTTTGATAATTTCGTGTTCTGCGAAGTAGTTGATTGCTACGTATCCTCTTATCCCTATTTCAACATCTTTGAATTTACTTGCTTCTGCTTGGCTGATCGAGCTCCAAAAAAGCGTTCCGATGGTGATGAAGGCCGTTATGAATGTTTTGGTGCGATTCATGCTCCTTTGACTTTGATCGTGATTTGTCTGCGATCTCCCTCGCCGACACTGACGGTTTCGAGGTCTGAAAATTTTTCGTTGAGATGCATGTGAACGACTCTTCTGAAGTATGGGGACATTGGTGGAAGCGTCTGTGGTTTTCCCATTTTTTTGACGAATTCTGCTTTTCTGATAGCCATTTCTATCACACTTTCTTCCTGTCTTTTCCTATAATTTTGAATGTCGATAATCACATTTTTTTCAGGATTTTCTGCTTTTTTCCAGAAGATGAGGCGAATCGCGTGTTCCAGTGCTCGAATGGTTTCTCCATGAAATCCGATGAGAAGATTGGCTTCGTCGCTTTCTATGTTTACGCGATAATTTCCTTCTTCTTCCTGGAGCTCGATATTACTGGCCGGTGTTCCCATTTTCTTGAGAACTTCTTCGATGAGCTGGAGGAGAATGCGATCGTGTTCCATAGGAGGATTGAGGATTTAGGATGTAGGAAGTCACAGGTCACACGTCAATGGTCACAGGTTGTTTCGGTTTTACGCTTTTGTTGACGAAGTATTGTTGAACAATTCCGAATAGTGTTGATGTCAACCAGTAGAGTCCGACTCCTGATGGAACAGAGGCCGTGAATACCGCGATCATCACTGGCATCAAGTATAGCATAGTATTGCTGACCACTTCTGTTTCACTCTTCTTTTCGCCTGGTTTTTTCTTCACCATAGTCATTTTCATTTGGATGAACTGCAGGACTCCGACTACCAATGGAAGCCAGAAAATCTCACGTTGCGTGAGGTTCAGGAACGGCGTGAACATCGTGTCGATGTCTGAGAGTGAAACATCCACGAATCCTTTGTAGAGCAAGTGAGTATTGTCGGGATTGAGTCCACTCTGGACGACATAGAAGAGCGCAATGAGGATTGGAAATTGGATTAGGAGTGGTAAGCAGCTCCCAAAAGGATTTACTTTGTGTTCTTTCCAGAGCTTCATTGTTTCTTCTGAGACTTTTTGTTTATCGTCGCCGTGGCGATCTTTGATTTCGTTGAGTTTTGGCTGGAGTTCCTGCATGCGACGCTGTGATTTGAGCGCTTTTTGTGAAGGTGCAAGGAGGAGGATACGGATGAAGATAGTGAGGAGAATGATGGCAAAACCGAGATTGTGGCCTGGTATGACTCCGACGAAGAAGATCAGGACGTTATAAATTGGTTGATAAAAGCCTTTTTCCCAGATGAATCCCCAGAATCCTTGGGGTGTAATCTCGAATTCGCTCGATGTGATTGTTTTTTCTTCGGTGCCGATTTTGAATTTTCCTTCAATTTTATATCTTCCTTCCTCATTGAAGAGGGCATAGTTCCAGTTTTCGTATGTGACGGTCAGCGTTTCTCCGGCTTTTAGTATTGTCTCTTTGACATTGTCACATGTGAGTTTTGGGTTTGCAGTTTTCTGTATCCAATTTCCGTTGGTGTATTTGTAGATGTTGAGTGGTTCTCCTGGACATTCGTTTGCGATCGCGATGTCTTGAGTTGTTCTGTTGATGATGTCTGCTGCCATGACCGCTCCTCTGGAATATTCTTTGTCTCCAATGATGATTGCTAATTCACCGGTTTTGACTTCTGGATTCTCTTTTTCAATGAAGAAACTGAATACGAGATTCAAAACGAGGAAGATTACTATAAAGGTGAGTACATTTTGCAGAATTTTTTTACCCATAGAATTTTTGGAGAGTTATGAGGCCTTCTACGACACAGGATTCTATATTCTTTCTTTTTTCCTGGAGTAGTGAAGGTTTGATGATGTAAGCGACGTCGACAGAGACCGTGAGGAGTTCAATATTTTTTCGTATTGCTTCGTAGACTGCGCGACGGAAGAAATTCCGCTTGTTTGATTGTATCGAAATTCTTTTATCAAAAACAATAGCGAAATGGCTCTCTTTTTTTCTATTTTTTCTGCTTCGGATAAAAAAATGGCGGAGTGCAAGTGATGTTCCTTTTTTGAAAAGAAACTTTACCTCCTCCGTCGTAAGCCGATTTTTTTTCGGGAGCATAATAAATGACTATACAGTCAGTCTCTTTCGTCCCTTGTTTCGGCGACGAGCAAGTACTTTTCGTCCACCCTTTGTGCGCATTCTTTTCAGAAATCCGTGGTTTCGGTTGCGCTTTCGTTTTTTGAACTTTGCGAGCATTGTATGAAATTTGTTAAAAGCAGCCGGAAGACTACAGTTCCTGGCCTTTTGTGTCAAATTTTTGCTTTGAACCTTTTTCCTTGTATACTTTTCGCATGTCTCGTTTTTTTCGATTTTCACTCTTTCTCCTCCTCTTTGTTCCTTTTGTCGCTTCTGCTTCAACTGTTCGCGAAAAACTTCTTTTTTCTGTGGTTCAAATTGTGACGGTGGGTGAGTCTGGAGATGTTTTTCTTGGTTCGGGCTCTACAATTCGTAGTGATGGACTGATTCTTACCAATCGGCATGTCGTGATCGACAGTGAGACGGGGGATTTTTTCGACCGTATCACTTTGTGTTATAGCACTTCTCAACATTTACCTCCGCGATGTTCTGCGACGGGGAAAGTTTTGGCAGTGAATGAGGATCTTGATTTGGCTATTGTGATTCCTGATAAAAGAATTGCAAAAGATGGCTCAGTGACTGATATGTCTTTCCAAAAATATTGGAAAAAACTTGGCCAGAAATTTTATACAGTTCCTTTCAAAAATTCTCATCTTTTAGCTCTTCCGAATATTTTGGATCGTGTTACGGTTTGGGGTTATCCAGTTTTGGGCGGTTCGACCGTGACAGTGACTTCTGGATATGTGAGCGGTTTCTCCGTGTCTGATCTTCCAAATGAAGATTCTTTTGTGCAGTTTATCAAGACTGACACCGAGATCAGTGCGGGAAATTCTGGTGGTGCTGCGTTCAACGACTCTTTCTCTTTTATAGGGGTTCCGACTCGTGCACATCCTGGA
>JBBTWG010000019.1:0-8337 GCA_038062935.1 Patescibacteria group bacterium | reverse complement strand
CTTCCTGCGTGAGTGGCTTCGAGCTCCGGCCGCGGGGATTTTTCACGAAGCATTGCATGGCGTTCAGGCCGTGACCGTCGGCGACGTTGAGAGCAGCTGCGGGGAAGCCTTTTGCGATGGAGGTGTGGTAGCCGAGAAGCAAGGATTTAGGATTTAGGATGTAGGATTGAGGATTGAGGAAATCGCGGCCATTCTACATCCTAAATCCTAAATCCTAAATCCTTTTTCGATGTGTTACCATGTTCCCATGAAAGTAGCCCTCGTCCATGACTTCCTCGTTCGTCTCGGTGGCGCGGAACGGGTTCTCAAGACCCTTGCTGACATGTTTCCTGATGCACCGATTTATACTTTGGCGTATGACGAAAAAGCGTGCGGGAAAAATTTTCCTGCATCGCGCGTACGACCTTCTCGACTTCAAAAATGGCAGTTTTCTGGACGACGACTGTATCGATATTTCTTCGCGAAGATGCCGCAGATTGTGGAGGAGTGGGATTTTTCTGAGTTCGATGTGGTCATCAGCTCCAGCAATTCTTTTGCGCATGGGATCGTGGTGCCTTCGACGACGAAGCACATCTGCTACTGTCATTCACCGATGCGATATGCTTGGGATTATTCACATGAATATCTGGAGGAGCAAAAGTTTGGTTTTTTCAGGAAAATATTGACGCAGTGGATAATGAAAGATATTCGCATTTGGGATCGTCTCGCGTCGGATCGTCCGGATATTTATCTGGCAAATTCGCAGCATGTCCAGAAGCGAATTTCCAAGTACTATCGTCGTGAAAGTCGTGTCGTGTATCCGCCGGTGGACTTGTCGAGATTTTCGGTGAATCGAAAGCATGAAGATTATTTCCTCATCGTTTCGCAGCTCAGTGCTTACAAGAAAATCCATTTAGCGGTGCAGCTTTTCAATAAAATTGGACGGCGACTCATTGTGATTGGCAGCGGGCCCCAGGAACAATATCTGAAAAATATTGCCGGACCGAAAGTGGAGATTCTCGGCTGGAAATCTGATGAAGAGACGGCACAATATATGCAGTATTGTCGCGCTTTTATTTTTTCGGGAGAAGAAGATTTTGGAATCACACCGGTGGAAGCGATGGCGTGTGGCAAGCCAGTCTTGGCGTATCGCAAAGGTGGCGTGACAGAGACGGTGCTCGCGGGTGTGACGGGAGAATTTTTCGATGAACTCACGGTATCCTCGATGGAGGAAGGCCTCGCGCGTCTGGTGCTGCATGAAGGGAAATATGACGCGATGAAGATTCGAGAGCGGGCGGAGGAATTTTCGGAAGAGAGGTTTCGTGACACAATTCTGGGAATTTTGGGGCTTTAATATTCCCCCTTTCTATGTTACAAAGTCCTTACTTCTATGTCTGAACTTTCCCTTTATCGCAAATATCGTCCCCAGACCTTTTCTCATCTCGTGGGGCAGGATCATGTGCGCGTGACCTTGTTGAATGCGCTTTCGGAGAGTCGGGCGGTGCATGCGTATCTTTTCTGTGGGCCGCGTGGCACAGGAAAGACGACGACGGCGCGCCTGCTGGCGAAAGCTCTCAATTGTCCGAATTTGACGGCGGACTCGGAACCCTGCGAAGCGTGTGATATTTGCCGTGATATTACTGATGGACGTCTGATTGATCTGATCGAAATCGACGCGGCTTCAAACCGTCGTATTGATGAAATTCGTGAATTGAAGGACAAAATTTACTTCGCGCCGACACGAGCGAAGAATAAGATTTATATCATCGATGAAGTGCATATGCTCACGAAAGAGGCTTTCAATGCACTTCTCAAGATGCTCGAAGAGCCACCAGATCAGGTGTATTTCATTCTTGCAACGACCGAGATTCACAAAATTCCGGATACGATTATTTCCAGATGTCAGCGGTTTGATTTCAAGAGAATTGATCCAAAAATCATCATGACGCGACTCTCGTATATCGCGCAGAAAGAAGGCATTGAGGCTGAGGACAGCGCTCTCGAGGCGGTTGCGTATCATGTGGAAGGTGGACTTCGCGATGCGATTGGACTTTTCGAACAACTGATTAAGGACAAAAAACTTGAATACAATCATGTCAAAACGATTCTCGGGATTGTGGGGCACGAGACGATTCAAAATTTCTTCAATGCTCTCCAGAGTCATGACAGTGCTGCAGCGCTGAATATTTTGCAAGATTTGTATCGCGAAGGACAGGATTTTTCGGAATTTACGAAAGAGATTTTGCAATTTGTCCGCAAGAATCTTCTCCAATCGCTCGCTGAGAAAAAAATCGATGCGATTGCTGAAATGATGCGCATGATTGATATTTTTCAAAATGCGTATTCGCAACTGAAGAATACCATTATTCCACAGTTGCCACTGGAAATGGCGGTGATTCGATTTTGTGAGCGTGAGGTGGAAATTGTGGATACTTCCGTTTTGAAAAAGATTCCACAAGAATCAGTTGTGCGCGCGACTACAGCGACTGCAAATTCATCGACTGCCTTGCCCACACAATCTGTACAAACTTCTCCGGTGAAGACTGAATCTGCTGAAAAAGCTCCAGTATTTTCTCCGACTTCAACCCTTCAGACTGCTGATATTCATGCTTCGTGGGCTCGTGTTTTGGAGGTTCTGAAAACGCCTTCTCTGAAACAATCCATTCGCCATGTGAAAAATTCTTCGCTGCATGGCAACACGCTCACGCTTGAATTTCTCTCGAAGTTTTATATGGAAAAAGTTCTGGAAAACAGTCTTCGTGTCGAGCTCGAACATGCACTCGAGGAGATTTTTTCTCATCCTTTCAAGGTTTCCGGTGTCGTACAGAAAATGAATCTGGAGTCGATAGCTCCTGTTTCTCGAGCACATTCTGTTGATGAAGCGGCTGATATTTTTGGTGGTGAAGTGATCGAGGAATAAAAAAGAGCCCCGCTTGTGGCGAGACTCTTTTGAAAATTCTTTGTAATGAATTTTATTCTTCCTCTTCTTCTGATCCGTTTACCATATCCTGGATTGCTCTGACATAATCAATGTATGCAGCAACGAGGTCTTTTGCTTTTGCTTTCTTGTCTGAGAGAACTTCCATCAATACATCTGTTGCGTCGCTAGCGTCTGTTTCGCAATCAAATCCGGTATCTTCGCTGCAAACATAGTCACTTAACGACTGTGCTCTTTCGGCGATGATTGCTCGAAGCTTCGCTGGGCTTTTTGCTGTACCGATGCTTGTTTTCTTTTTGAGATCTACATTTTTCAAAACTGATTTAAATGCATTCTCATAGTCTCGATCTTCAACGTCTGTTTCAGTATCGAGTGTAAAATCTTTCTTCAAAGAAGTTTTTGTTGCTGCAGGAGCCTGGAATTTTCCTGTAGATCCTGTAGCTGGAGTTTGGAGGAATTTATCAAATGATCCACCTGATTCTGAGTCCATTGAACCTTTCTTGAAGAGTGGATCAATGATTCCTGCTGGTTGTTTTTTGTCAAAAGAACCAAAGTTTGTCTGAGTGAAATTTGTCTGATTTTGTGTTCCTGTTGCTGAACCTTTCTGTTCAAAACCTGCTGGTCCTGTTTTTCCTGCTGTCTGTGTTCCGAAACCAGGCTGTTGATTTCCGAAACCTTGTGTTCCTGTTGCTGAACCTTTCTGTTCAAAACCTGCTGGTCCTGTTTTTCCTGCTGTCTGTGTTCCGAAACCAGGCTGTTGATTTCCGAACTGAGTCTGCGTTTCGAAACCTTGTTTTCCTGCTGCTGACGCATTGCCAAATCCTGTCTGGCTACCCATTGGTCCGCCGAATTGGCTCTGTTGTCCGCCCATCTGGCCACTCATTTGACCGCCGAATTGACCGCCCATTTGGCTTCCGCCCATCTGGCCGCCTGTCTGGCCGCCCTGTTGTCCGCCCATCTGGCCACTCATTTGACCGCCGAATTGACCGCCCATTTGGCTTCCGCCCATCTGGCCGCCTGTCTGGCCGCCCTGTTGTCCGCCCATCTGGCCACTCATTTGACCGCCGAATTGACCGCCCTGTTGTCCGCCCATTGGTGGTGGAGGCATCATTTGACCGCCTGTCATTCCTCCTGAAGAACCTCCCATTGGTGGTGGAGGCATCATTTGACCGCCTGCGCTACCACCTGCTGGTGGCATACCGCCTTCCTGTGCGAGCAAACTCGCGAAATACCCAGCACCTGTTGGTGCTGCTGCAACGATAAGAAGTGCAAGAGCTGCACCTGCTGCGAAGTGTTTGACACTTCCATTTTTGTTTTTCATTTTTGTTTTGGGTTAAGAAATAAAACGAAAATGATGACTTAATTGTACAATAAAATTGACATTAAGTCAAATGATTGCATTAATATTTTTTGAATTATCCTATCATTTTTAAAAATTCCTTTTCTGAAAGAATCATAATCCCCATCTCCTCTGCTTTTTTGGCTTTGCTCCCGGCATCGGTGCCGACGATGACGAAGTCGGTGTCTTTGGTGACGGTTGAGTGGATTTTGCCGCCGTGGAGTTTGATTCTCATCTTTGCTTCGTCGCGGCTCATGGTTTCTAGGCCACCGGTGAGGACGAAACTTTTGCCGGTTAATTGTGTCGCCTCTTTTGCCTTCTGGACTGCGATTTTTATACCAACTTGATCAAGTTTTTTGATCAGCTCTTTGTTCTTTTCATCCTGGAAAAATCCGATCATTCCCTGCGCTACTTTTTCGCCGATGCCTTCCATGTTGAGGAGGTCTTCGAGTTTTAATTTTTCTGCGTCATGGAGGAGCTCGCGAACGGAATATTCTTTTTTTTCACCGAGAAGATGTGTCGCAAATTCATGGGATCCCTGCTCACCGAGATAGCGAATCCCGAGGCCGAAAAGGAGGTGATCGAGAGTCACCGTTTTGCTCTTTTCGATGGCGTCGAGAATATTTTGCGTTTTCTTTTCTTTGAAGAGTGGGAGCGACATGAGGTCTTCTTTTTTGAGCATGTAGAGGTCTGCGGGATCGGCAATCATCCCTTCTTCCAGGAGTTGAATAATCACTTTTTCGCCGAGACCTTCGATATTGAATGCGTTTCTCTGGACGAAGTGAAAAAGTCTTTCAGATTTTTGAGCGAAGCAATTTTGATTGTCGCAGCGGTATGCGACTTCTCCTTCTTTTCTCGTGACGTGTGAATTGCAGACTGGGCATGTTTTTGGAAATATAAATGCTTTTTCTTCTCCGGTGCGCAGGTCTTTCAGAGCTTCCACGACTTCGGGGATGACGTCGCCGGCGCGCTGAACGATGACTGTATCACCGATACGGACGTCTTTGCGAATGATCTCATCTTCATTATGAAGTGTGGCGCGGCTCACAGTGACGCCGGCAACTTCGACGGGTCGCAAGTGCGCGACGGGCGTGAGTGTGCCTGTGCGCCCGACCTGGACTTGGATGTCTTCGATGATGGTCGTGGATTGCACTGCTTTGAATTTGAAAGCGACAGCGGCGCGTGGCGCTTTTGCTGTATATCCAAGCCTTTCTGACTGTTCTCGACTGTCGACTTTGATGACGATGCCATCGATTTCATAGTCGAGTTCGTCGCGCATTTTTTCGAAATGTTCGCGGTAGCGCATGATGTCTGCGGCGGTGTGGAGAATTTTGCGGTGCGGATTCACTTTGAGTCCGAGTGAGAGGAATAATTTCAAAAGTTCGGATTGTTTTTCTGGAACTTTTTCGAGCTCATGTGCGCCGAGGCTATAGAAAAAAGCTTCGAGTGGACGACCTGCGGCGACGGCAGGATCGAGCTGGCGAATCGTTCCTGCTGCGGCGTTTCGGACGTTGGCGAATGGCTCCTCACCTTCTGGAAGTTGCTTATTCATTTCCTGAAAAGCTTTTCTCGTCATGAAAATTTCTCCTGAGACTTCAATCGTTTCTGGGCGCTGGAGTTCGAGCGGGATACTCTCGATTGTGCGAATTGTGTGCGTGACATCTTCGCCGATTTGTCCGTTTCCGCGCGTGAGTGCGCGCGCAAGTTTTCCTTTTTCGTAGTGGAGCGTGATGTTGAGGCCGTCGATTTTGAGTTCGGCGATGAATTCGAGTTTCTCGTTGGGAACAATTTTTTGGATACGATCGATCCATTCTTGCAACTCTTCTTCGTTGAAGACGTCTTGGAGACTCCATTTCTTGCTGATGTGGGCAACTTTTGGAAATCGACCAGAGAGGACGCTGCCCACTCTTTGCGTTGGAGAATCAGGCGTAATGAACTGCGGGAATTCGCTTTCGAGAGCCTTTAATTCACGTTTTAGACTGTCACGGACGGCCTCGGAGACCTCGGATGTGTCGAGGACGAAATAGTCGTAATTGAGCTTCTTGATCTTCTCACGGAGGAGCTGAATCCGCTCCTGGGCCTGCTCCTGCGAAAGTCCTCGATTTGATTGACTCATGTTGACTTGAAATAAAGCTGGTTTTCTGGTATCATTATATGAATTATTTCTTTTGATGTCACTCTCATATGTCTCTTCCCAATAGTCCTGGAAAATCGACCACTCAATCGCCTGCTGGCGTCGAAGCTCCAAAAATTCCAGACGCCGAAAAAGCTGCTGCTGACAAACTGGCTCAAGAGAAAGCTGCAACAGCGGATTCAACTCGCACACAGATTGAGACTGAACGCAGAATTGATGTGACCAATAGTGCGCTTACGATTTTGGAAAATTTCTGCAAAGATGGGAAATTAGACAGCGCAAAAGATGCTGTGCAGAAAATTGAGATGTCTCTGAAGGCTGGCGATATTATCTATGTTCAAGGCCTTTGGATTTCTGTGACGGAGAAAGATTCTGGCAGTGCTAGCGGTGCCAAAGAAAAACAATTTTCGATGCTCGGTGGAAGCAGCACATCTGCTCCTGCTGCACATCTCTACGACCTACTTGATAGTCAAAATTTCTTTCCAAAAGACGATGCTGGACGAGCAGAGAAATTGAAAAAAATTGAAGAAGAGAGAAAAGATCCATTTCTTGCGGTGCGACAAAATTTACTCAAACTTTTGCAGACTGCTTTCTCTGGAAAAAAGCTTGGAGATGAGAAACTTTCATCTTTTTTTACTGAGATCTCCGCTGCTTTTCCAACCTCTGATCTTTCGGGCTATGACACTCCTGAAAAATTCTCTGAGGGTGTTGGCGGGAAACTCGGAAAACCTTTTGAAACTCTTCTTGGAGACAATAAATTTTCTCGAGATATTGTTGCCGGCTTGAAGCCAAGTCTGGAAGAAGCTTATAAGAAACTCAAGCAACCACCGAATCCTGGTGATGTGATTGCGAATCTCCTGGGATCGGCCAATATGTCGGACTTTTGGATGAAATTTCTGGAACAATTTATGGATGTTTTGAATTCTGGCTCGTTGATGATTGGTGCATCGAATACTTTTATGACCAATAAATTGAAAGAACCACGAACCGTGGATCCTGCGCTTGCTGGACTCAATACTCCTGTTTTGTGTGATTTGGACAATAAATTTCGAACTTACAAAACTGGAGAACAGATCTCTTTTGCGTGTGAAGCGCTGGGACTTCCAAAAGATTATGGAAATTTCCAGGGACAGCCGGATGGCCTCGAGAGTTTCTATCGACACCTGACAGAAGATCGTAAAATCGCTGCAGATGTTCGAGAGTTGACCCAAAAACCCGAAACCAAGAGCTTTCTAGATCGATTACAGCCTGGCGATCTGATTTTTAGTGTCAATACGGATCTCAAAGGTCGCGGGACTTTTATGGAACGTGTTGCACGAGTTGATAAGATTGAGGGAAAAGACATTACTATTACTTATTTACCCGAGAGCAAGGATGATGTTGCTCCAAAAACTGAGCTTCTCAGTGATGTGAAAATTGGCTCCCTTTACGCGTCTCTGCGTCCACCAATGAAGGCTCGGACGGCAGTATCGGCAGCTGCTCCGAGCGCTGCGCCAGTGACCGCTCCTGTTGCACCAGTGACTCCAGCAGCAGCGCCTCCAGAGAATCCTCCCAAGAAAACTGAATCCTAAATATGGCTGACAATACTTCACCAAATCCAGCTTCTCCTGCAAATCCTGGGACTCCAGTGCCTCCTCCTGTGCCAGCACCTGCAAATCCTGCGCCTCAGACGAAGGGTGGCCCGATCGATCCTGCAAAGATCAAAGAGGTTGAAGCGAAATATACTATCCCTGATGCCGTCAAACAGAAATATCCCGATTTGATCGAGCTTGTTTTGCAAACGGAATCCATGAAACAGGATGAACGCGATTATTGGTTTCAGATTTTGCCGGTTATGAGTGAGGAACAGCTGGCGAAATTTTATGGGATTTTGGCAAATGAGAAGAAACAACTTCAGAAACTGGACGCTGAATATACTGATCAAATGAAAAAATTAAATGAAAAGCA
>JBBTWG010000018.1:0-17384 GCA_038062935.1 Patescibacteria group bacterium | reverse complement strand
GGACTAATTGTGCAACTGTTTAAGTTGCGTGTCCAATATATGGGGTACCTGCCAGCCGGCAATAAAATAAAGTGGAGTGCCTCCCAAGGGTGCTATAACTAAAGTTGATATTTTCAATAGAACAAAAATAACAGGCGCCAAAATACCGAAAGAATCAATTTGATTTACCAAGGAACCACTTTTTATCATCTGTACTGAAACCACAAAAAGTAAAATTACTATAATAAACCAAGAATATTCAAGAATTTTAAGTTTTTTGGAAATCATAGTTTTGATTTTCTTAACGTTTTGGAAAAATGAGCCAGAAACCCACTGCTGTGAATGTATAAAATACCCAATGAACTATATAGCTATACACAAAACCATATTGAACTTTGAGAATTAAGGTTGGGAAAATAATAGCAGATAAAATAGAAAACACAGTAAAGTACCAAGATGGCCATGTCCCACGCTCAACTACAATTAACGGCGCATGAACAAGACCAAAAATGATTGCGAAGGCAATAATGATCTGGTGAAGCGATAAACTGGCATCTTGTAAAAACATCACAAGTAGAACAACAAATATTTGCTGAGATAAAATGTCTAGAGATTTTGATACTAAACGTCTTTTATCAATTTTCAGGTATTGTCTTTTTGGATATTTTTCAAAATATTCTTTTGGTTCTCGAAGATATTTCGGAATATAAATATACAAAATAATATGTGCTAAAATGACAAACCCAAGAACAATGAAGGGTGTAGCCGTAAAATTTTGAATAGCTCGAACGATGTGGTCTCTGAAAATCAGAGAAGTGAAAATTGCAACACAGAGAAAATATATTGCAGTCAAAAGAAAGTGCTGTATGTAATCAGCATTCTTTTTATGCATGAACCAAAAGAAAACTCCCCAAGACACAATCCAGATAGTCGCCCAAGTGAGTATATTTGGTAATTGTTGTAACATAGAATACGTGGTGGGCGAGCCGGGAGTCGAACCCGGGACCATCTCCTTAAGAGGGAGCCGCTCTACCAACTGAGCTACTCGCCCGCACAAAAAGGCGGTCGAATTATAGCGACCCGCAGCGGAGAAGGCAAATCAGAAAAATATTAGAAAAAGTTCATAAATTTGTCATAAAAATGTTAGGTTTTGTTCATGACCCGTTAGATATGCTTGGAACGCTCAGATGGGAACTATGGGGGTAGCACGATTGCCCCAATGGAATTGTCAGAGAGACAGCACTACAACTCCGGGTAGAAATCCAGTTCCACATCCTCTAGAATAGAGCCCACCATGCCACTCAAAACCTCAAAAAAGAAAAAAATCCTCCTCTACACCGACACCACTCAAATCGGCGGCGCAGAAGGTCACATGCTTTCACTCGCACGATTTCTGGACAAAGAAAAATTCGAAGTTTCACTCCTCTGCTCGAGGCACGATCGCCTGAACGAATGGTGCAAAAAAATGAAAGACGAGGGAGTCCACGTCATGCGCCTCATCGCCAAGTACAAACACAATCCACGACATTATTTTTCACTCAAAGAAAAAATAGAAGATTTACAGATCAATCTCCTTCACGCACACATCTGGAATCCCGCAAGCGGCCGCTACGCATACATGGCAGCAAAAGCCATGAAAACACCACTCATCACGACCGAACACGATCCTTTCGTCCTCTCCCCTCTCAAAAATTTCATCAAGAAAAAATTGATCAAAAATATCGCGCACCTCATCGCCATCTCAGAAAAAAACAGAGATCTTCTCGAAAAGAATTACCCAACACTCAAAGACAAAACATCCGTCATCGCGAACGGAATCGATCTGGAAAAATTCGAATTTCAACTCGCTTCATTCACAAAAGAGAATCACGCAGAGATCAGAAAAAATATTTTCAAAGTCAGTGAAAAAACTCCAGTCATCATCACGGTCGCTGAACTTCATCCACGAAAAGGGCTTCTATACTTGCTCGAAGCGGCCAAGAAAATTCAAGAAAAAAACACTGATTTCAAGATCATCATCGTCGGCAGTGGTCCACAAAAAAAAGTATTAGAGAAAAAAATCCAGAAACTCGGACTCGAAAGAGAAATTTCACTCCTCGGATATCAGCACAATATTCCGCATCTGCTCGCCGCCAGCGACATGTTCGTACTCCCAAGTCTCAACGAAGCGTTCGGTCTCGTGCTCCTGGAAGCTATGGCGGCAAAACTCCCAATTATCGCCACCAAAAACGGTGGCATTCCAGAAATCATCACGAACAACGTCACCGGACTCCTCGTCCTTCCAGCAGAATCCAGTGAACTCGCATACGCGATTCTCCGCTTGTTGAAGAACAAAGATCTCGCTCATCGACTCGCCCAAGAAGGTCACAAACTCGTGAAAAAATCATTCGACGTCCGCGACATGGTGAAAAAAACTGAGGAAGTTTACAATACCATTCTCAAAACTTTATGAAACTCAAAACCGTTTTCGTTTGCCAAACCTGCACCTACCAATCCACGAAATGGATCGGGAAATGTCCCGAGTGCAACAACTGGAATACTTTTCAGGAAGACGTCGTAAACATAGGGAAAGCTGATCCCATCAGCAAAAACAGACATCTTCTCTCGAATTCAAAACCTGTGAGTCTCCTCGACGTCAACGAAGATCACGCCCGCATCGAAACAGGAATTCACGAACTCGATCACATTCTCGGCGGTGGCATCGTCGAAGGCAGCGTTATCCTGCTCTCGGGAGAACCGGGTATTGGAAAGTCTACTTTGACCATGCAAGTCTGCGGCGCACTCGGAAAAAAGAACAAAAAAGTTCTCTACGTCTCTGGCGAAGAATCCGTAAATCAATTGGCAGCAAGAGCCAAAAGGCTCGGTGTCGAACCACAGAACATCCAGCTCTTCTGCGAAAATAATCTCGAAAGAATCATGGACGTCATCCGAAATCAAAAACCAGATTTCGTAATTCTCGATTCCATCCAGGTCATTCAATCCAGCGACATCGAATCGCTCGCCGGATCTATCAGCCAAGTCCGTTTCTGCGCAGAAGTCCTCACGCAGACAGCAAAATCACAAAATATTCCCCTGCTCCTCATCGGTCACGTCACCAAAGAAGGAACCCTCGCGGGCCCGCGCGTGCTCGAACATCTCGTCGACGCCGTGCTGCACCTGGAAGGTGAACGCTTCCATCAAATGCGAATCCTGCGCAGCAACAAAAATCGCTACGGTTCCACCAACGAAGTCGGCGTTTTCGAAATGAACGAAAAAGGTCTCCAGGAAGTCACCAATCCATCCAAACTTTTCCTCGACGGCAGAAGCCCAGACGCGATCGGATCTGTCATCACCTGCACACTCGAAGGCACACGCCCGCTGCTCGTGGAAGTCCAAGCGCTCACAAGCATCACTGCATTCGGATATCCGAAAAGAAGTTCCAACGGATTCGACACCAACAGATTGCAAATGATCATCGCTGTCCTCCAGGAACACGGAAAACTCAATCTCGCAAATCAAGACATCTTCGTGAACATCGTCGGCGGCATGAAAATAGAAGAACCGAGCGGCGATTTAGCGGTAGCACTGGCGATTGCTTCCTCATTTACCAAAAAACCGTTTCCAGAAAAAACCGTCGCCTTCGGAGAAATCGGACTCTCAGGAGAACTCCGAAACGTCCCGCAAACCGAGAAGCGCATCAAAGAATCACAGAAACTCGGATTCGAGAAACTGGTGACACCGAAAGAAAAAAAGACTCTGAGAGAAGCACTTAAAGGATAAAATCAACAAACTAAATCCCAAAAAACCTCTCCGCATTCTTCGTCGTGATTTCAGAAATCTCCTCAAAAGAAACCCCCCGAATTTCCGCGAGTTTCTTCGCCGTTTCCACAATCCACGCAGTTTCATTGCGCTGACCACGCTTGATTTGTGGCGGCAGATAGGGGCTATCAGTCTCCACCACAATCCGATCATGCGGCACCATTCCTGCCACAAATCGAACCTCATCCGTCTTCGGATACGTCAGAATTCCACTAAAAGAAAAAACATGCCCACCCTTCGGATTCGTTTGTGACATTTCCAAAACCTCACGCGCATACTGTCGATCCTGCGCAAAACAGTGCATCACACAACGCACTTTCGGAAATTCTTTCATCATAGAAATCATATCTCGACTTGCGCTCAGATCAGTATTCGACGCATCGCGACAATGAATAATGGCAGGCAAATCCAATTCTTCCGCAAGTTTCATCTGAGCCCGAAACGATTTCTGCTGCATCTCCGGATTCGCATTTTTATAATGATAATCCAAACCCGCCTCCCCAATCGCCACAACTTTTTTACAACCACTCGCCGCATCAAAAAATTTCACCATCAATTTTTCCGAAAAATCCTCCCAGTGAGAGGGATGAAGCCCCTGTGTCGCAAACAAAAAATCATATTTCTCTGCCATCTCCACGGATTTCTCAGATGCTATTTCCGTACACCCGACATTCACCATTTTCATCACTCCAGCTTCGTGTGCACGAGCCAAAACATCAGAGAGATCAGCGGAAAATTGCGGTTCCATGAAGTGTGTATGGGTGTCGATAAGCATCGTGTATAATCATTGCATGATTTGCACATCCTGTACAAAAGAATTCCAAATTCTGCCAGAAGACATACTCCTCTATCAAAAATGTGAAATTCCGGAACCAACAGAATGTTTCGATTGCCGACAACAACATCTCATGATGTTTATAAATCACATCAACCTCTACAAACGAATCTGCGATGTCACCGGAGAACAGATCATTTCCAATTATTCCCAGGAAAAACCATACAAAATCTACAAAATGGAATATTGGCACAGTGATAAATGGGATGCTAAAGATTACGCCCAAGACTTCGATTTCAATCGACCATTTTTCGAACAATTCTACGAACTCGCTCTCAAAGTGCCGAGACCCGCACTCTTTACCGCATACCAGTACGACGAAAATTCCGCATACACAAACCATTCCGGAAAAAACAAAAACTGTTATATGATCTTCGACTCGGACGAAAGTCGTGATTCTTATTACAGTTACAGTATGAACTCGGGGATAGATTGCTGCGATCTCTATCGTTCAGGAAAATCCGAACTCTGCTATGAATGTATCGACTCTATCTCCTGCCACCACTCATCATTTCTCCAGAATTGCGCACAATGTCGCGACAGCGCTTTCCTCTACGACTGCATCGGATGCAATAATTGCTTCATGTGTGTAAACCTGCATCACAAAGAATATTTTTACAAAAACGAATTCGTCGGAAAAGAAAAATACGAAGAATTAATAAAGTCACTCACTTCACGAAACAGGGTCGAAGAATACAAAAAAGAATTCGCGGAATTCAGAAAAAAATTCCCTGAGAGATATCTCAAAATTTATAAGAGTGAAGACTCCATTGGGAATTATCTGGTGAACTGCAAAAATGCATATTGCTGTTTCGACGGAAACGATCTCTGGGACTGCAGATACGTGACACAAGGTTTCATGCCGCTCAAAGACTGCATCGATACAGCAGAATGCGGAGGTGGAGAACTCATCGCGATGAGTGTCACCGCAGGATACAACGCGACAAAAATCACCTACTGCCAACAAACTCTCGAACAAATTAGTGAATGTTCCTACTCAGCTTTTTGCCAATCCAGCAGTAATCTTTTCGGTTGTGTCGGACTCAAAAGAAAAAAATTTCACATTCTCAACAAAGAATATAGCCCAGAGGAATATAAAATCATGGTCGAAAAAATCAAAGAACACATGAAACGCACCGGAGAGTTTGGAAAATATTTCCCAAAACAAATCGCTCCATTCGCATACAACGAAAGTCTCGCACAACAATGGTATCCACTCACGAAAGAAATGGCTCTCCAAAAAGGTTTTCAATGGAAAAATGAAGAAGATATCGCCACTATTCAGGAAAAAAAATCTCCTCCAGAAAATCTCTCAGAAGGTTCCGAAAAAACATTGAATGAAGTTTTCTCCTGCACATCTTGCAATAAAAAATTCAAAATCATCAAAGAAGAATTCGAGTTCTACAAAAAAATAGGAATGGCGCTCCCAGAGAAATGTTTCAAATGTCGCCACGCGCACAGAGTTTCAATGAGAAATCCACGGATATTCATGTGGAGACCATGTGATGCCTGTGGAAAAAACACGATCACGAATCTCAGCAAAGAAACCGCAACAACCATGTACTGCGAAGAATGTTATCTGAAAGCCCGAGATTAACTATGAAAAAAGTCATCGGCGTCATCGGCGGCAAAGGAATTATGGGGAGCTTCTTCGCAGAATATTTCAAAAAAATCGGACACGAAGTTTTCATAAGCGATCAAAAAACAGAACTCACCAACAAAGAACTCATTGAAAAATCAGACGTCGTTATTTTTTCCGTACCACTTCATCTCACAGAAAAGATTATTCGACAGTGCATGAAGTGGACCAGAAAGAGCCAAATTCTCATGGACGTCACGTCCCTCAAAGTCCGTCCCATCAAAGAAATGATGAAGAGTCCGGCAGAAGTGATCGGCCTCCACCCCATGTTTCGCGCAGGAAAAAACGGGTTACAAAACCAAGTCGTCGTCATGTGTCCAGGACGCGCACAGAAAAAAACGATCAAAGAAGTGCATCAATGGTTCACGCAAGGAGGTGCAAAAATCGTTGAGATGAAGGCAAAAGAACACGATCAACTCATGAGTGTTATCCAAGTTCTCCTGCATTTCCACACTATTGTTCTCGGAAATACTCTCGAAAAACTCAAGATTCCCTTGAAAAAAACTCTCGAAATCGCAAGTCCCATTTATCGTCTAGAAATGGATATGATCGGTCGACTCTTTTCACAGGATCCCCTTCTCTACGCCGCCATCGAAATGCTCAATCCAGAAAACAAAAAAGTCATTCACACACTAGAAAAAGAAACCAAAAAACTTTCGAAAATCATCACCAAAAAAAACTTCACATCATTCACGAAATCTTTCCAAAAAACATCGCAATTCTTCGGTTCATTCAAAGATGAAGCCATGAAAAAAATTGACGAAATGCTAAAAAAACGATTATAATCGAACCAATGAAAACCGCCCACCAATTCTTTTATTTTTACTTTACTCAAAATCCTTGAGGTTCGAGGGCGTGTAATTCCATACACACATTCCAAAATCCCTTGAATTCTCAAGGGATTTTTTTATTTCTATTTTCTTACCCTTTTCTCTATGATAGTTCCATCACCCTTTCAGGCCGCACAAAAGTCAGGACAGCAATGTCTTTATTGAAACTCATAACAATAACTCCAGCACTATGATTATCGTCATGCAACGCCACGCTCCAAAAGAAGACATCGAGCGCGTCATCAATGAAATAGAAAAAAATGAAGGGCTCAAACCAATGCCACTGTACGGCACAGAACGCACCGTAATTGCCGTCATCGGAGATGAAAGGAAGCTCGACGAGCATCACGTCCGCTCACTTCCAAGCGTCGCCAACGTCATGGCAGTCCTTCAACCATACAAACTCGCGAGCCGCGAAACCAAACACGAATCCACTGTGATTAAAGTCAAAAATGCCACCATCGGTGGAAAAGAAATCGCCCTCATGATCGGTCCCTGCGCCGTCGAAACAGAAGAACAGACACGACTCTGTGCACAAGCAGCCAAAAAAGTTGGTGCAAAAATTCTTCGTGGAGGTGCATTCAAACCTCGCACCAATCCATACGCGTTCGAAGGTCTCAAAGAAGACGGACTCAAAATTTTGCGAGCCATAGGCGATGAATTTGACATGGCGGTCGTCACAGAAGTTATGGATTTACGCACGATCGACATGGTGCACAAGTACACCGACATTTTCCAGATCGGCACACGCAACATGCAAAATTTCGATCTTCTCAAAGAAATTGGAAAATCCAACAAACCCGTTCTCCTCAAACGTGGCATGAGCTCGACGATCAAAGAATTCCTTCTCGCAGCCGAATACATTCTCGCAAACGGAAATCACGAAGTTATTCTCTGTGAAAGAGGCATTCGCACATTCGAGCCCGACACCAGAAATACACTCGCGCTCGACACGGTTCCGCTCATCAAAGAGCTCAGCCATTTGCCAATAATCGTCGATCCAAGCCACGCCACAGGAAAGAAGAGGCTCGTCGCTCCAATGTCAAAAGCCGCCATTGCGGCCGGCGCTGACGGACTCATGATTGATATTCATCCAAATCCAAAAGAAGCACTTTGTGACGGCGATCAGGCGCTCCTTCCAGAAGAACTTTTCGTGATGATGGAAGAAGTGAAAAAAATCGCAGAAGCCGTCGGACGAAGCATCTAAATCCCCTTCCATGTTTTTCCTCACAAAAAAATTGAAGATCAGTATCGAACCTCACAGGAGAGAATGTGTTGTGCATTTCCAAAAACCGCTCCTCGAAAAAATTGCTTCAGAACTCAAAAAACGCGGGAAGCACAAATATGCCTTCGTGACAGACAAAAACACATACGCACTCTACGGAGAAAAACTTCAAATCCTTCTGAAAAAAAGTGAAGTTGAATCAGAATTTTTCGTCATCACCGGCGGCGAAAAATCAAAATCTCTCAAAACGGTCGAATCACTCGCAACACAAATGCTCGAAAAAGGCATCACTCGATCAGAAACGATGGTTGGGTTGGGTGGCGGCATGGTCGGAGACCTCGCAGGATTCGTCTCATCGATCTACATGCGCGGCATGCCGCTCATTCAAATTCCCACAACTCTCCTCTCGATGGTCGACGCCGCCATCGGAGGCAAAACTGCCGTGAATCTGGAAATGGGGAAAAACCTGCTCGGAACTTTTCATCAACCTCGCGCCATTTTCATTAATCCATTTTTCCTCACATCGCTTCCGCAAGAACAGCTCATGAGTGGACTTGCAGAAGTGATTAAATATGGTGTGATCCGAGACAAAAAACTGTTCAAAATTCTTGAACATAAAAAAGATGAAATTCTCAGTCTCCATCCTGATATTTTGAATACAATTTTAGTACGATCAATACGGATCAAACTCGAAATCATCGGCAAAGATGAACGAGAGTCGGGCCTTCGAATGGTACTCAATTATGGGCATACCGTAGGCCACGCTCTCGAAAAACTCAGCAACTTCAACCTCACTCACGGACAAGCGATCAGTATCGGCATGGTCGAAGAAAATAAATGGGCCGTCACCGAAGGAATCCTGAAAGCAAAACATGCAGATCGAATAAGAAAATTGCTCGAAAATTATGAGCTCCCAACACAAGTTCCGAAAAACATCAAAGCTACGGAAATTCGAAAAACGATGCAGTTCGACAAAAAAAAGCGTGGAAAAATTCTCTATGTCGCCATTCCAAAAAAAATCGGAAAAGCTATAGTGGTCCAATATGAGTAAACATTTCCAAATTCCAGGAACCAAAAGTCTCGCCAACCGGGCACTCATCATCGCCGCGCTCGCGCACGGGAAAAATACTATAAAAAATCTTCCGGAAGGGAAAGATGTAGGCTACATGATCCAAGCACTGAAAGATTTAGGAATTCGAATAGAAAGAAAAAAAAATATCATTGAAGTCCACGGTGGAATATTTCATCCAACCAAAAAAGAATTCTTCACAGGAAACGCAGGAACCACGACGCGATTTCTCACTTCCCTGCTCACACTTATTCCGCAAAAAAGTATCATTCGCGGAGATGAAAACATGGAAAAACGCCCAATCGGAGAACTCGTGGACGCACTTCGCGCATGGGGCGCACACATCACTTATCTCAAAAAAAATGGCTTTCTTCCCTTGGAAATCGAGGGTGGCCAATTGACCGGAGGAAAAATTCAAACCAACGCGAACATGAGTAGCCAATATCTCTCGAGTCTCCTGATGATCGCACCACTCACAGAAAAAAAATCAGAAATCCAAGTCGTCGGGAAAATTTCATCAGAACCATATGTCGACCTCACGCTCGATGTCATGAAAAAATTTGGCGCACACATCACAAAAAAAACAGGGCTCACAAAGGTGAGAAAAACTTTTGAAATCAAAAAAACACAATACAAAAAAGCAACATACGAAGTCGAAAGTGACGCTGCAGGAGCCAGTTATTTTGCAGGAATCGCCCATCTCCACAGAAAAAAAATATCGTTCAATATTCCAAAAAACACAAAACAAGGTGAATACGGATTCTTCCAAGCTATGAAAAAACTGGGAACAAAAATCAACTGCAACACTTTTCCAGATACATCCATGACACTTGCCGTGCTCGCCGCCGTCACAAAAGGAAAAACAACGCTCACCGGTATCCATCACCTCACAGTCAAAGAAACAGACCGACTCCAGGCACTCACCAACGAAATTCGAAAGCTAGGAATCAAGGTAAAGAAAACTAAAAATAGTCTCGAAATTCACGGAAACCCAGATCTCCAGATCAAAAAATCGATCAAAATCAAAACCTACGACGACCACCGGATGGCCATGATTTTTGCCGTCCTAAAAAGCAAATTTCCCATGATCGAAATAGAAAATCCATCATGTATACAAAAAAGTTATCCACAATTTTGGGCAGACTATAGACAATATTTCACAGAAATAGAAAAAAATATCGTACTCATCGGAATGCGTGGAAGCGGAAAAACAACGATAGGGCAAAAATTAGCAAGCATAATGAAGTATAAATTCATTGATGTAGATAACGAAATACAGAAAAGAGAAAAGAGAACGATCAAAGAAATTATACAAAAAAAGGGCTGGAAATACTTTAGAGTACAAGAAAGCTTATTGATCAAAAAAATAAGTCAAAAAAAGAAGCTTATAATAGCCACAGGAGGCGGATCCATGATTGAACAAAGAAATAGAAACTTACTCAAAAAAAATGGAATTTTAGTCTTGCTCAACTGCCCAATCAACATTCTCCAAAAAAGAATACAAAATGACCCTCTAAGTTCATCTCAAAGACCAAACCTCAAAAGTCTCAAAACCCTCTTCAAAGAAAGGAAAAAAAGCTATTATGACGCCGCCGACCTTATTATCGATAGCAGCACAGAAAATGAAGAAACGATCCTTGCAAAACTTTTCCCAAAAATCTCCTGACATCGTCGTCATCGGTTCAGGAATCGCCGGACTTCTCTCCGCACTCAGTGCATCAGAAAAAGGAAGCGTCCTCCTCGTCACCAAGAAAAAACTTTCCAGTGGATCCACTCCATACGCACAGGGTGGAATCGCCGCAGTTCTCAGCGGAACTGATCATTTTGAAAAACATATCGAAGATACAATGAAGGCCGGTGCGTTTCACAACTCTCGGGAAGTAGTGAAGTATGTCGTACAAAAAGGTCCACAAGCGATTCAAAAACTCATAGAATTCGGAGTAAAATTTGATCAAGAAAAAAATAAAAATCTCGCACTCGGACTCGAAGGTGGACACTCAGAAAACCGCATAATACACGCAAAAGATGCAACTGGAAGAATCATAGAAAAAGCGCTCATAGCAAAAGTTCGAAGTCACAAAAATATCACCATCTGGGAAAATACTCTCGCACTCGACCTCATCATCGAAAAGAAAACTTGCAAAGGAATCAAACTCCTACGAAACAAAAAAATCATAAAAGTTCCAACTCAAGTCGTCGTTCTCTGTACTGGCGGAACAGGACAAGTTTTCGCACACACCACCAATCCAACAGAATCCACTGGCGACGGAATAGCAATAGCACTCCGCGCAGGCGCAGGCGTGCGCGACATGGAATTCATTCAATTCCATCCAACAGCATTTTTCAAAAAAGAAAATAATCGACATTTTCTGCTTTCTGAAGCCATTCGCGGAGAAGGAGGAATTCTCATAAATCACGAAGGAAAAAGATTCACAAAAGAACTCGCTGCTCGCGACATCCTGAGTCGTGCCATCTACGAAGAACAAAAGCATGGAAAAGTTTTTCTGACATTCGAAAATACGAAGTCCACGAAGAGGAAAAAACTATTAGAACTCAAAAAAAGATTTCCAGAAATATTCACCCACCTCAAAAAAAACGGTTACATTCTCGGAAAAAACCCAATTCCAATCACACCAGTCGCGCACTATCTCTGCGGAGGAATCGAAGTGAATCTTCGCTCAGAAACATCCATAAAAAATCTCTTTGCTATCGGTGAATGTGCCAGAACGGGGCTTCACGGAGCCAATCGTCTCGCCAGCAACTCTCTCTTGGAGGCAGCAGTTTTTGCATCAGAAATAGGTGGAAATTTGCCAAAAATACAGCAAACAAATTTCAAAATAAAAGAAATATCAGAAAAAAATATCTCCAATACGCACCAGAAGATTATCAAAAAAATACAAGAAATCATGTGGCAAGAAGTCGGAATCATACGAACAAAAAATGGCTTACAAAAAGCTTTTTCACAGCTCAATAAATTTAAAAATCACAAATCAAGAGAAGTCAAAAATCTCGCAACCGTCGCAATAGCTATCTGCAAACAAGCGCTTCAAAGAAAAAAGAGTTTGGGATGCCATACTATGAAGTAGGCGAAGTCGCAGCACTTTGAATAATTTTCATCACGGCATCCATCTTGTCATCACTCCAAAAAAGATGATTTGCATATCGATCCAGCCCTGGGGGCAAAAAACGTGATTTCCAATCCATTCGACGCCCCAGATGGTCCGGAAGTTTCACGACAAGACCACTACCACGCTCCGCAGATCCAAAATCGAAAGCGTCACTGGAAAATTCAATCGTCTCAAAATCGCCAGGCAAAACATGCGCAGCATTCGGCACCATGGCATCTTCTGCACCACCCTGAACCAAAACAAGACGAGAGGTTCCAGCAGCACCCAAATGATCTACAGCCCGTTGAGCCAATCGAGAACGTTCATCATAATGAACACTACAATCAGCAAAGAATTTCATAACAGATGGAATGGGGACAGGAACATCTGGATGAAGCGGAGCCTCGATCGGAACCACGCGGAATATGGAATCAAAATCCATTCCAAGAGCAGCCTGGAGAGCCATAAAGCCACCATACGATCGTCCACAAAGAAGAATATTAGGCTCACCAAATTCCTTCTGTATTTCCTGCACCGCTAGTTGAATCATCCCCATGAGTCGCTCTATAGCATAGCGCGGATGTTCGCGCGCAGACTCACGAGGCGTCGGAGCAAAAGTTCGAACTGAACGGACGCCGAGACGTCTCAATTCAGATTCCAAGCCATCGTTCTTCCCATCCATCAAGAGTCCCGCCACATTGATAACATCGACTGATTTCATAAATATTCTCATTACGCAGAAAGCCCGGCAGCCTTCTTGATCAATTCCTCCTGATCCGCAGCATGAAGCGCGATCGTCATTTGTTCAATATCGCCGTCCATAATCGCCGGCAGATTACTCCAGCTCATTTTGATACGATGATCCGTGATGCGATCTTGGGGGAAATTATACGTGCGAATTTTCTCAGAACGATCCCCTCCTCCAATCTGGCTCAAACGCTTTTCTCCGAGCTCTTTTTGTCGTCGTTCCTGTTCCAAGGCGTAAAGACGAACCGTCAAGATCGACATCGCACGAATTTTGTTTTTGAGCTGACTTCGTTCATCCTGACACGCAACAACGAGACCACTCGGGACATGGGTGAGACGCACGGCAGAATCCGTCGTATTCACACCCTGACCGCCTTTTCCAGAAGCACGATAGAAATCCATACGAATATCTTCCGGCTTGATGCCAACCTCTACTTCTTCAATATCAGGATAGACCACCACCGTCGCCGTCGACGTATGAATTCTCCCTTGCGCCTCCGTCGTAGGAATACGCTGGACACGATGAACACCGCTCTCGTACTTCAACTTTCCATACGAACCCTGGCCAGTCACACGCACAATCATTTCTTTGAATCCCCCGGCATCAGACTCAGAACGAGAAAGTTCTTCGACTTTCCAACCATTACGTTCTGCAAAACGAATGTACATACGGGCAAGATCTCCAGCAAAAAGTGCCGCCTCATCACCACCTACTGCAGCACGCACTTCCACAATCGAGTTCAATTCATCATTTGGATCTTTCGGAAGAAGTTCAAATTTAATCTCTTCCAAAAGAATAGATTTCCGAGCTTCAGCCTGAGACAAATCCTGCTGAGCCATCGCACAAAATTCAGGGTCTTTTTCGGTCTTCAATATTTCATTCGACTCGGCAATTGTTTTCTCAATATGCTCATACTCTTCTGCAAGTTTTGTAATATTCTCCAATTGTCGCAAACGTCGACCGAGCACTTTGTACTGAGAACTATCCAAATCAGGATTCGAAAGTTTTTCCTGAATTTCATGGTGTTCGATCACAAATTTTTTCAGATTTTCGAGCATGGGCAGAGTATATCGTAATTAGAGTTTCACCACAAAAATTCTCTCAATACCAGCACCATCCAGAACAATACTCCATTTTTGATCAAAAAATTGATTCAAAAGCAATCGAAGTTCATCAGCTTGACCAAAACCAAATTCTCCCAAGAGATATTGAGGTTGATAAGGCATCACAAGAATTTGTTGAAATAATTTTTTATACAATTGAAGACCATCATGACCACCAAAGAGCGCTACATGAGGCTCATTTTTCTCAACCTCAGAATCAAGGAATCGAAATTGATCTTCACCAATATATGGCAAATTTGCAACCACAATATCAATCTCACGATCACAAATACTATTCAATAAATCACTCTGAAAAAGCTGTATTTGATCAATAAATTGATACGAAGAAATATTTCTACGAGCTACCTCCAGAGCATCTGGAGAAATGTCCACCGCCAGAAAATGAACCAACGGAAGCTTGCTCGCCAAGCTTACTGCAATACATCCAGAACCCGTGCCAATATCCGCAATACAAGAAGCCTTTTCAGAAACTTTCAAAACCTCATCCACCAAAAGTTCCGTCTCCGGTCGCGGAATCAACACACGCTCATCAACATAAAAATCCAATCCATAAAACTCTTTTCGCTGAACTAAATATGCCAGAGGGATGCCAGAAAAACACCGTTCAATCAAAGTAAAAAATCGCTGCTCATTTTCATCAATAACAACATCAGAACTCCGCGCCACCAGAGATTCCTGAGAAATGCCCAACACAAAAGCCAAAAGAACCCGTGAACAAAGCGAGGCATCCAATCGAGGAGAAAGACGAAAAGCCCCTTCACGAAGGAGCTGAGAAATAATCATGAAAAATATTACATGAATTTAGACTTCTGCTTGAGTGCTCGATAGTACTCACGCTTCAAAGCTTTATTGCGAACCAAACGAGGAGTCATCTTGCGAGTTCGATAACGTTTTTCTCGTGTCATCACGAGAATTCGGCTTTGCTGCACCTTCTTATTGAAGCGAGCAATGAAGCGCTCAGGAGATTCTTGTGTATTGCGATTGATAGTAACTGCCATAAAGTGAAGCCATTATAGAGAAGAAAGTCTCGAAGTCAAGAAATTTTAAATATCAAGATTTTTGACCTTTTTCGCATGAGCCTGAATAAATTTCTTACGAGGAGCCACTTCAGAACCCATAAGTGTGTCAAAAACCGAGTCGGCACGAATAGCATCTTCAATATTGACCTGATAAAATGATCGATGTTCGGGATCCATAGTCGTCTCCCAAAGCTGTTCCGGGTTCATTTCACCAAGACCTTTGTAGCGCTGAATAGAGAATTTCGTATCTTTTGGAAATTTTGCCATAATTTTCTCTTTTTGATCATCTGAATAAGCGTATTCAGCATGTCGTCCTTGAGCAATTTTGTAGAGTGGAGATTGAGCAATGTAAATATTTCCAGCTTCAATGAGAGGCTTAAAGTAGCGATAAAAGAGGGTCAAAAGCAATGTTCGAATATGAGCGCCATCGACGTCAGCATCCGTCATAATGAAAATGCGGTGGTATCGCAGACGAGCAATATCAAACTGCTCACCTATCCCAACACCAAGAGCCATAATCAAAGCTTTGATTTCACTATTTCCCAAAATTCTATCAAGACGCGATTGCTCTACATTGAGAATTTTCCCTTTCAAAGGAAGAATTGCCTGGTATTCACGGTTACGACCCTGCTTCGCAGAACCTCCTGCACTATCTCCCTCAACGATGAAAAGCTCAGAAACAAGCGGATCTTTGGAAGAGCAATCTGCGAGTTTTCCCGGAAGCGTAAGTCCATCGAGAAGACCTTTTCGCAAAACCGTGTCGCGCGCAGCACGAGCAGCGAGACGCGCACGAGCAGCGAGTGAACACTTCGAGAACATTTCACGAGCTTGAGAAGGATGCTCTTCGAGATACTGAACAAAAGTTTCATTGAAAACAGATTCTACAGCAGTGCGCATTTCAGGATTCCCGAGCTTACTCTTCGTCTGACCTTCGAACTGTGGATTTCCAAGCTTCACAGAAATCACCGCCGTGAGACCTTCGCGGACATCTTCTGCTGTAAGATTTTCATCTTTTTCTTTCAGAAGTTCATACTTACGACCATAGTTATTCAAAGTTCGAGTCAACGCAGAGCGGAAACCCGTGAGATGCATACCACCTTCTGGCGTAAAAATGTTATTAGCAAAAGACAAAATGGATTCCTGGAAAGCCATCGTATACTGAAGAGAAATTTCGATATAGCCCTCTGGAACACTCTTTTCTGTGTAGACCACATCTCCGATCGTTTCCTTGTTCATATTCAAATGTTGAACATAAGAACGAATACCACCTTCAAAATAGAAACCATACTCACGGTCATCCCTCTCATCAGTAATTTTGATAGTGACACCTTTGGTCAAATACGCCTGCTGACGCATACGACCAATGATCGTATCAAAATTGAATTCGATTTTCTCAAAAATAGTCGCATCAGGATAGAAAGTAATCTTCGTCCCACGTTTATCAGTTTTTCCGAGAGTCTTGAGCTCCGTGACTGCAGGACCGCAAGAATATTCTTGGCGATGGATTTTCCCGTCACGGTAGACTTCAGCAATAGTTTTGACAGAAAGGGCGTTCACGACAGAGCTACCCACACCGTGCAAACCTCCAGATACTTTATACCCGCCATCACCAAATTTTCCACCCGCGTGGAGAATTGTCATAACGGTTTCGAGTGCAGATTTTCCAGTTTTTTTGTGAGTATCGACAGGAATACCACGACCATCATCTTCCACAGAAACTCCTCCATCAGCCAAAATACGAACTTCAATATTCTTGCAATGTCCAGCCATCGCTTCATCGATAGCGTTGTCGACCACTTCCCACACGAGGTGATGAAGACCAGCAATATCCGTGGTTCCGATGTACATACCAGGGCGCTTACGAACAGCCGAAAGGCCTTCGAGAACCTGAATTTGATCGGCACCGTAAGCAGAATTTGATTGTTGTGAGTCAGCCATAAAAAGCAGAGTGAAAAAAGGTCGGACTCATATATAACACACTACTTCACCTTCTTCAAATCCTTCTCCACCT
>JBBTWG010000017.1:0-21907 GCA_038062935.1 Patescibacteria group bacterium | reverse complement strand
TTCAAATGGGGCGGATAACGGGAATTGAACCCATGATTGCAGATCCACAAACTGCCGTGATAACCACTTCACCATATCCGCCATGAATGCGGAAGCAGCTTACCGAAAGTGCAGCAAAAGATCAACAAAAGGCACAAACAAAAAACCCCCACCACTTGGGCAGGGATCTCTTGTGTTTCAGGAGTATCAACGCCTTACGCCCTAGAAAAGCCTTAAAGCCTTAATATCCTAAAAACAATCGAATATAACTCTAGACTCTTTTCAGAAATCTTTCAAGTGAAAATGGCAGAAGGGTTGTATCGAAGAACCGACTCTTCAAATTTGGCTTCCTGTAATTATTCAGGAACTCCTGTCCATCAAAAATCTGGTCACGGAGGAAAGTATATTTCTTTTTCAAACGATCATTATATTGTGCCATCTCAGAAAAATCCGCGCCGTGGAGAACATAGAAAACATAACTCTCCGCAAAATCTTCGAAAGGATCCGTCTGGGCGTAGCCGCTGACAAAGTCGAGAGGCGAAGATCCACGAATCTGCTGCTGGGTATTCACCCAATTGATCAAATAAAAACCGATGCTTCTGTCATCGTTGAAGAGTTGAATTCGATTGTCCCGGAAAGCGCTCGCACCAGATGCCGCATTTCCCTGAATCACACCAGTATCCAAGATGTGCCCCATTTCATGAATGAAAACTGCGACGAGTTCACTATCGGTCATGTTATTGCAACGAATGTGAATCGTGTCGCCACCACCCATCCCACGACTCGCCTTCGAAGACCAAGAGAGTTGGAGATTCTCCAGCCCCGTCCGATGCCCAAAAGGTAGAGAAAAATAAGCCTTTTCAATCAAAGACTGACAACGGTCGATCTGCGCCGCAACCCTGAGATTCACAGGATGATCCATCTGAGTCGTAAGAGCAAAAGGAACACGCGAAGAAGCAAACACCGAAGAAATTGAAAAAGAACTTATGAAAAGCGCCACCAAAATTCGTCGGAAAAAACTCATAAGAATATGTGAAAACAAGAGGTTTATTCTAATGAAGAATAGAATTATGTCAAGGAAAAAGGAAAAGCCCCGCGTCAACATCATGTCGACGGGGGCTTTCGAGAGCGGCGGAGCGGCAGGCCGATGGGCCGCCTTCCACACGAAGTTCTGCTGTTTGGTCGAGTGTGTTGACGAGCAGGAACTTCATGCAGAAGACGGTACGGGCTAGATGAGCCCGTAGAAGAGGACCAGCGCGATGGCCCCGATCGCGAGCTTACCGACAGCGGCGACGCGGTAGATGCACCACGTCGCTACCGTCAGCATGATGCCGGCGATGAGGAATCGTCCGGCATACTCGCGAGCCCCCGGGGTCAGCGCGATGATGCACGCCCCGACGAACGCGACGACAAATGGGGTCGCCGCACCCCACGCCTCGTTGTCATCACGAAGCCAGAAAACGGCGGTCAACCAGCTCAGGAGAAGCACGAGAGCCCAGAAGGGGCTCTTGACATCCCCCCACCCCTTCCAGTGGAAGGACGACCCAGACGTGTTGTCGGGGGTCGCCTTGTTCTGGACAGGAGCGGGAGAGGAAGACTCCTCCTCGAGCTTCTCGATGTCCGCCTTGATCTGGCGGGCACGGGCGGCGTGAGCACCGACGAAACCTTCTTCGGTTTCACGGTCACTCCCATCCACCCGGATGCTCCTCAGGAGGGCCTCGTTGCCGAGGCGCTCCTGCTCCCGGAGCTCGTCGCGCAGGCGCGCGAGCTCCGTCTCCTTCTTGGAGTCGGAGTTGCCGTTCTTCTCGTTGCTCGAGATCTCGAAGCCACCCCACGGCGTCTTGAAATTGCATCCGGAGACGCAGCCGAGAGCCAGGAGACCGACGAGGGCGAGGAACGAGAAAGAGCGAAAAAATTTGCTAGACATGGTAGTACCCCTTCTGACGCAACGCGTCAAAAAAAACGAATCATGAAATTCACTGCTGCGCCCCGGTAATTCCGGAGACGCAAAAATTACACACATTTCTCCAACACTTACACCGAACTTCTTTTCGAAGAAAAATCCTGTGAAAGTATTGGAGTCCAAACAGCGAGCACTTTTACCCACAGACTCCTGTCAAAGCTGCTCATTTCCTGACGAAAATCAGAAAAAAGCATGCCGATAAACAAGAATGCGAGCAAAAGACTCACTGCTTGCCGATGTTTCAAGGGACCCTTCCAAAGCTGCCCGAAAGGGAACTCGAAAGAATACACAATTAAAACATAAATGGCAATAAAAGTCAAATAAAGCTAAAGCGTTTTCAAACGATCGACGATTACTTTAAATTTATCTTGAATATCAACCTGATAGCCTTTGAGATGAGCGACTTGATTAGGGAAGGTGTGAAATCCAGTCGCTGCAGTTCCACCATTCACATAAAAGAACCGGACAAAATCCACATTATAATTTGCCACAAAACGCGCGTGTACTTTATTAATTTCTGAAATATTGAAAGGAGTTTCCTTCAGATCTGCTAATGATGATCGGTATTGCTTTTCGAGGGCATATCGCATCAACACCTCAAACCCACGATTATTCAATCGATTAGGAACATTGCTGATCGTATGGATCAGATCAGCCGTCAGCGGTGGTGAATCAGTACCCAAAATCTTCATATCAATTTTTGGAGTAGTTTCATTCGTATACAGGATTTCAGGACCTGCGCCCTCAGAAGCATTGCTGCTCCTGCGGAAATCTTCATAATCCTTGATGCCCCAGTCACCAATATTGTCTGCCTTGAGGGATTGATGGACATCGGTCCACAAAATACCGTCACTCTTTTTCGTAAATCTCAAAATCTTCTCAAACATCTTGTCTTCCACCATCTTCATATATTCACGATCTTTGCCATCCAGATTCTGTTTGCGTGAAATAGGAGCCAAGAATGTGAGATATTGCTCGAGCAGAATTTTGTGAGTGTCAGACCATCCATCGAGTTTGAAGAGGTCAGATCCATCAATGCCTTCGTGGTTCACCTCGCCCATGAAGCGATTCGCAACACGACGAATGGTACTTTGTGCTTCACCAGATCGTACGCCCAATGTGAGGAGTTGATGGTAGTATCCTTTGAAATCATTCGCAGAAGTATCCTCATCATGGAGTGCGCGTTGATCGAGTTGGTTATAAAGTGTCTTCGCACCACCACGAATTTCAGAGAGGAAAGATTCTTCAATAATCATGGCATCTTTCAGTCCTGTACTCTTGGAGAGAGAAGCAGAATAGAGAGCTTTCAAGCTCGACATTTTCGCATCAAATCCTGATTTCCACAGATTTTCCTGGACACTTCCGGAGGCATGCGCAATGAATGGCGGTTCCATCTTCAACGTCAGCCAATCTTCGTTGAGCTCGCTCGGAATATTCTTGAGTTGAGAGAGATCAGAAGAAGAAATTTGTTCCGCAAACCAGAGTTCCTTGGCGCGAAGGAAAGTGCCATTTTGGAGAATCGAGGGACCCGCCCCAAAGTCTCCAGTAGAAACATTTTCTACCGCGGTGAAAGGCGCACCGCCGACAAAACCTTCGTATGTCTTCTCGCCAGCAGTATTTGTGGTGACCTTGGTAATGTCCACCGTGAGACCACGGAAGAGAGGAATTTTATCACGAATTTTTTGAGAAGCTTCAAATTTCTCATATGCTTTTGCAATGCCAAACTGTGTATCAGCAAGCCGTTCTCCATCGATGAAATAGTCGATTCCACCACCATCGAGCTCTTTGATGAATACGTCTTTTTTCACACCAGGCTTCACATCCACGCCAGCGATAACCCAGCCTGTGCCACGCAATTCAAGTGTACGACCTTGGATCGCACCACTCTCTTGAAGTCTTTTATTGAGATCCTGACGGAAGAGATCCGTGAGCTGATTGAGTTTTTCAGTGGTGTCTTTTTTCGAATCATTCACACGAAGAGTTACTTCTCCAGAATTGAGTCGAAATCTATAAAAATGATCCTTCGAAGAAAAATCCGTATTGCCTTCAGGAAGTGGAAGTTTGAAACCCGCAATTTTTGTCACGATTCCATCCACCTGGAATTCTCGACGATCCGCAAAAAGAGTGCGAAGTTCATTCGTCATTCGAAGTTTTTCTTTTGGGTGGTTTTTAGAAAGTTCATTCAAGACGTCATGTCCAGAAGTGGCCATGATGACCTGGAGAAGCGTCATGTCTTTCGTATTATTATCAACAAATTTTTTCTGGAATTGATCGCGTCCACCAGCGCCTTTCACGAGACTGTCCATGAAAGCATAGAGCTCCTGATTCGTCATCTCTTTGTCATGAAGACCAAAAGCAGCAGCAGAAATTTCATGGTTTTGTGAGTTGCTATAAGCAGCGTACAAATTATTAATCGGTTTTCCTGAAAGCACCATAAGCGCTTTCGCATGGCGAGGATCTTTCATGCCACTTTTCTCGAGCGCATATTGCATCTCTTTTGGAAGTTCTCCGTTTGGTGTACAAATATTCAAATGTTCGAGACCAGTTTTTCCAGTCAAAGCACCGATCAAGTAATTGAGTGCGAGCCCTCCAGCAGCCATTTTTCCGTATTTCGCCAAAGTTTTATTATTGAAGAGGAAATATAAGCCCACAGCCAGAGAACCAACCATAGCAATTTTTTCCGTACCACTTCCACGGCTCAATCGATCACCAACCGTTTTGAAAAATCCTTCGACTTTGCCAGTAATGACATCGCCTTTCATTTCTTTGAGACCTTCCTGAGTTTTGAGCATCTGGCCTGAATATTCATCCACCGCATTGGTAAAAGCTTCGAGAGAGATGAGTGCTTTGTTGTATTCTGGACTATCTTTTTTCGCATTGAGTCCAGCGATCATTTCCATGAGACCTTCCGGCGCCTTGAAGTCAGTATAGGTATCACGAATTTCAGCGAGTGCTTTTTGGAGTTTTTGGGCAACTTTTTTCTTGTCGACACCGGATTCATTCCAGGACATCACTCGCTCACCAGAAAGCGCCTGTGAAAACTGCAGCATCGCGTCAGTATTCGATTTGAATTTTTCAGAAAGCAATTGGAGTTGACTCTCTGTATCTCGTCGGACACCAGCTCGAGAATCACCTTCCGCAGGTCTCGAACCCGGGAGATCCGGAGTCGGAGGGGGTGCCATATGGACAAACCGTGGATAATGCCACAAGGGGGTATTCATATTTTTTGTTTTTGTATCATCTCATTATAGCATTTTTCGTTCTTTCTCGCAAGGCCAGATAAAGCTATTCTAAAGAGCTGGCGAAGGAGGATTGCCCGTCGCCGCGATAAGTCCTTTGAGCTCTCGCGCGTCAGCCACCAAATCAGCTTCAACTTCCTGGAGCATATGAGCAAATTTCCCACTAAAATCAGCAATTTGGCTCGCAGCTTCAGAGAAAAGCATTTGTTGTTCAGCTTCTGTGAGAGGTCTTTCATCGAGTTTTTCCAAAAGCTCATCAAATTGATCATCAGAGAGTTCATCAATCATAATCTCGAGCATCCGTCGGTCAATTTTTTCGAAAATCACTTCACGAAGCACTGCTTCCCGTTCGGGAGGAAGTTCGCCCAGCTCGAGCTTGACGATGACATTCGAGACAAACTCATCCATCAGTTCCTGAAATTCTTCCTGGTCATTCATAGAGTGAGATTATAAGATTACCTTTATTTTCAAATTTCGTAGTCCAAAAGTCAAATATTCCGTGCAAAAAGATTTTAATGAGCCGGAGCAGCATGACCACCGCCACCACCTCCAGTGCCTGAAGGAAAGTTTCGAGCCGCCTCCGCGAAGTCATGACCGATGGCTTTCACTTCACTCACAAATTTTCTTCCCACTCTTCCGGGAACTGCCACGACATAGTTTCCAGCAGAAGCAAGACCATTCGAAGTGGCTTTCCCGAGCTTGATAGCGGGATCTACAAGCAGTGTTTTCGGAACCGTATATCCCACAAATCTTGCAGGTTTCATAATCAGATTGCGACCAAGAAATTTCGTTGGTCTCGCAACAAGATTATTCCCAATCCATCGAAATGGCCGAGTCAATTGATATCCCGCTTTTCGTAGAACACCAGCGTCTTCCACTTTTCCGGCCTCTTCACCGGCGGTCTTCGGTAATTTTTCTTTCAGATATTTCCCGATATTCATTCTTTTCGCAGCAAAAAGAAGTCCAAGTCCAGACAGAATTCCGACGGGAACTCCATGTTTTTTCAAAAATTCTTTGGCCTGTCCGAAGTCAAATTCGCCTGTGATGTACTTTTCTTTCGCCTGTGTCACGAGTTTTCTGATCTCATTCTTGTATGAATCAGGTTTTTTATAATTATCGCGCATCATTTTGAAGAGCTTTTGACGAGCATCAGTATTCACTTTTTCAGAAATTTTCAAATCATTTTTCCAGAGCGCTGCCAATTTTTCATCAAGTTTATCAGGATCCTCTTTGACCTCTTCCAGAAATTTATTATGCTCATGAAAAGTCTGCAGTGAGCGCAAATTCATAATCATATCCGCCAGGGGAGTGATGTCATCATAGCGAATTTGATAACGATCCTGACCTTCGAGCATCGCCTCCATATAGCCGATCATACGTGGGACATCCTGTTTTTTGAGTCGTCCTTCATCCACTTCATGACGGAGAGCCGCCAGCGACATGCCAGGTTTCAGATGTACTTCCGCAAAAGGATTTTCCATAGTCGCACTTCCACCTTCTTCTTTCACCACAGCACCTTTTTCATCAAGTTTTTCGAGACGTACAAATTTGAGGCGCTCGAGGAGCGTCTTGAATTTTGGAAGATCTTTCATCGGATACCTCGAAGGATTCACCAGACCCTGCCAGAAACCAGGTTTTTGTGCGAGTTTCGCCTGTCTTTCAGCACGAAGTTTGTTCGCATTCAGAATCATGCCGAGATTCTTCGCGACATTAATGAGATGAAAAGCGTCACGTGAAGCTTCAATTTTTTTATCTTCCAATTCTTTCAGCGTGAGCGTCGGACTTGCATTATCCAAATCCCCACCAGCAGATCTTTTCTGCGTCGCACGGTAATAGAGAATCTTGTACATCAATTCATTTTCAGTCATTTGTGGATGACCTTCATCATGCTCTGCATGTTCAGGGTCAGCACCTTCTTCACCTTTTTTCTTCGGTTTTTTCGCAGCGTGGACATCGTGTTCAACATGCTTCTTGAGTCCACGAAACTGAATATAAAAATCCTCAGAATTCACATTTCGAAAAAATTTATTAAACTTTTTTACATCAGCGCGTGCAGCAAAGGTGGTAGGATTTGTATCCGTTGCAGTATCAATTTTGACAGAATCAAAAGAGAAATCATGTTGGAGGTGGACATAATGATCACGTTCCGAGTGACGAAGTTGAGATTTAGCAGGATCCGCATCAGGAACAAGAAATGAAAGTCTTCGATAAAAAGTGTCCTGTGCTGATTTTAATTTTTGATAAATATCCGCAAGTTTTTTATATTTCTCTTCAAGTTTTTCATATTCCTTCGTGAGCTCAGCTACTTCAGTTCTATATGATTCTGCAACAGCATTTCCACCCGCCGTAGGACGATTGGCACGGGCAGTTTCGAGGGCAGTTTTAGCATTTGCCATTTTCACTTTGACATCTCTCAGATTTTCCAGAAACCCTTCCCCGCCATAGTGTTCGACCTCCTTCATCGTCTCTTCCATCGTCTTGTAATTCGTATTTACGTCTTCCAAAGCACGACTTTTCTGATCCGCATCAGGAAGAAGATTCTGTTCTTTCCCAAAAAGATTATCCAAAATCTTCGTATGTTGGCTGATCGGCGTCTGCAGAAGTGTGCGCATCGCCATGAGAAAAACAGGGTGATTCATGCGCTTATTCACGATCGTATCGCCCATCGCATGTTTCATGCGTTCCAGGATTTTCCCACGTCTTTTCTGTTCTGTCTGGGAAAGTCCAGAAGCCAAGAAATATTCATCAATTTTTTTCGCGCTGATGTACCCCGGCATATTCACATCAAATTCCGCCTGATTCGCCGCATCTCCGAAACGCAAATGATCGTGATGACCATGTCCACGGAAAAGTGAGAAAATATCACGAGTCCAGATGCTTCCATGTCCGCCATGCTCACGTCGTTCACGTTGAGTGTGAACCATGCCGGCAGCATCCGGAAGTCCACCCAGGACTTTTCGAACACGTTGAGAGACATTGGCAAAAATAGCATCTTGTTCGAAAAGCGCGTCAGGTCCGCCATTTGGGCGAAACATCGCTTTAATTTTATCGAGAGCTCCATTCGGTTCATGGGGATGTTCGTAGTAATCTTCCGCGCGCTCATGCTCGGTGCGGCCATGACCAAATTTATGCTCATGAGGTTCGTGATGTTCGTCATCGTGAGAGCCAGCAGCACCAGGGGCAGCACCTGAAGCATCTTTGTAGCAAAACCGTGGATAGTGAAGTCGGAAAATCATTCATATCATTATACCATAAAAAAATGCTCTTTCCAAGCTAGAAAAAAAGCGCTACCCTAATCCAGTTCCAGCTTTTGGCAAACCTAAATCAGGATTTCCTAAATCCTACATCCTAAATCCTAAATCCTACCCCATGAAAGTCACCGTCGAAAAACTCCCAAAATCCGAGGTCAAAGTCACCGTCGAAGTCGATGAACAAGATCTCGTGAAATATACCGAACTCACCGCGCAGCAGCTTGCAAAAGAAGTGAAAATCGCCGGTTTCCGAGAAGGCAAGGCCCCAGCAGACGTTATCGAAAAACACGTCGGAGCCGAACGTTTCCGGATTTATGTCCTCGATAACGCACTTTCAGGAACATACGCCAAAGCTATTGTTGACGAAAAAATACAGGTTGTGACGAGTCCAAAGATCAAAGTACTCTCGGAAAAACCTTTCAAATACGAGGCTATCGCAGCCCTGATGCCAGAAACCACCGTGAAAGATTACAAAAAAATTGAAGTTCCAAAAGAAGCTGTCACCGTCGAAGAAAAAGAAATCCAGGAAGCCGTGAAAGATTTCCAAAAATACTACGCCACGCTCAAGGCGGTCGATCGACCAGCAAAGAAAGGGGATCGCGTCGAAATTGATTTCGAAGGCACCGACCTCGAAGGCAAAGCGCTCGATGGCACCAAAAGTGCCAATCATCCGCTCGTCATCGGCGAAGGCATGCTGATTCCAGGTTTCGAAGAAAATCTCGAAGGTATGAAAAAAGAGGAAGTGAAGAGTTTCAATACCACATTCCCAAAAGACTACCACCACAAACCATTTCAGGGAAAAGTGGTCAATTTCAAAGTCACGATGCGCAAGCTCGAAGAAGTCATCCTCCCGGAAATTACTGAAGACTTCATCGAACAAGCAACCGGCACACGCATGACCGAACAGGCCCTGAGGGAACGCATCCAGAAAAATATGGAAGGCGAAAAAGAAGGTCAGGCTCGCATGAAACAGGAGGATAAATTTTTGGAACAAGTGCTCAAACAGACCGAAACAGAGCTTCCAGAGATGCTCGTCACCGAAGAAGTCGAATACATGATGGAAGAACTCAAAGCCGATCTCGACAAGAAAAAAATGGACATGAAGACATACCTAGAACGCGTCAAAAAAGATGAAAAAGCACTCGCGATTCAGATGAAAACAGAAGCAGAAAAAAGGCTGAAACTTCGCTTCGCATTAAACTTCTTGTTCAAGGAAGAGGGCGTCACGATAGAAGACGGTGAAATGGAAAAGGAGATCGAACTCATTACGCAAAACTTCCCAGAGAGCGAACGAGCAAAAGTTCGTGAAGAATACCAAAATAGATCAGGCAGAGCACAGCTCAAAAACCGCTTGATGATCTACAAACTCTTCGAAAAGTTGCTGCATGGAAATCCTAAATCCTAAATCCTCCATTTCCCGTTGCAATTTGATTCAAATTTTTATACAGTCGAGCAGAAGGCTGTATAAAAAAAGGATTCATGTTGAAAAGACTCTTCACTTCTGGCACCAGGATCAAGCTTTTGGGCTTTTTTCTCTTTCATCCTGACGACGAATACTTTATTCGTGAACTCACGAGAAAGCTCGATGAACAGATTAATTCTGTTCGTCGCGAACTCGATAACTTGAAAAAAGTAGGTCTTTTGAAGAGTAAAAACAAGAATCGAAAGAAGTACTATGTCGTCGACAAAAGTTTCATCGCTTTTCATGAACTGAAGAGTGTTTTCGTGAAAGCAATGAGTGATAAAGATGAAGTCGTTCGGAAAATTGCGAAGTGTGGAGAGGTCGATCTCATGCTCCTTTCCGGCATTTTCGTCGAAAAAATCAGCACTGTCGATCTCTTGATCGTCAGCGACAAAATGGATAAACAGAAGCTCGAAACCGTTCTCAATGCTGAAATTGAGACAGAAAAACCGGTCAAATACAGCATTTTGACTCGTGAAGATTTCCTCTATCGTCTGAAGTGCAAAGATCGCTTCATTCGGGATTTACTCATCGACAAGACCAATATGATCGCAATCGATAATCTCAACATCGCAGAAAAAGACCTTTAAAGTCATCGGATCATTTCGACTTGAAATTTGTCAGAAAGCTTCCTATAATCTCCCCGCTATGTCACAACAACTCATCAGTGCATTCGAAAAACAGTTCATGAAGAAAGACATTCCTGACGTTCGTCCTGGCTTCACAGTCCGTGTCCATCAGAGAATTAAAGAAGGAGAAAAAGAGCGAGTCCAGATCTTCGAAGGTCTCGTCTTGGCCGTAGGAAGTGGCAGCGGAATGGCAAAAACGATCACTGTCAGAAAAGTCGTCGACGGCATCGGAGTAGAAAAAGTATTCGCTCTCCAGAGTGCAAATATCGAAAAAATTGAAATCAAGAAAGCTTCAAAGGTTCGCCGCGCAAAGCTCTACTACATGCGTGGACTCGTCGGTCGTGCCGCACGTCTCCGCGAGACAGACATCAAAATGAAAGAAGCAATGGAGAAAGAAATGGAGCAGTCAGCAGCAGAGCTCGCAGAACAGAAAAAAACAGAAGAAGGCGCAGCAGAATAATCTTTTCACATGATCCTCATCTGTGGAAATTACGGAGCCGGCAATTTTGGCGATGAATTGATTCTGAAAGGAATCATCAATCTCCTTTTGAGTGTAGGAGTCCCAAAAGAAAATATCCTCGTCCTCAGCGGAAATCCGAAAAATACGGAAGAGATTCACGGAGTGAAAGCCGAAAAGCATCTCCCCACCGGTGTTCGATCTTTCTGTAAAAGTCTCATCAGTAGCTCCATGAAGCGCACCATGCAGGCCATCAAAAGTGCCGATTTCGTACTTTTCGGTGGTGGCGGACTTTTCAACGAAGACGAATCATATTCCATCTATCTCTGGGGCGCACATGCAAAAGCATTTCAATATTGGAAGAAAAAAACCATAGTTATCGGACAAAGTTTCCCAGAAATTCGAGGAAATCGCACGAAAAAAATGATCAAAAACCTGATAGAAAAAGCAGAAAGAGTCATCGTTCGTGAGGTGGAATCGAGACAGAATCTGGAAAAAATAGGAATTCAAAAAGATATAGAAATCCTCGCCGATCCAGCATTTTTCGCATACGAAGAAAGTCCAGAATCCTTGCCAAAAAGCCAAAAAATCATTGCCTGTCTGAGAGATTACAAGAAAATAAAACAGAAAAACATCCGAAATTTGCTCGACCCCATGGAGCTCAATATAGAATACGAAGACTTCGAAAGAACCACGAACGCAGACACATTCGAAAAATTGTTTCAGGAATTCAAAAGTGCAAAGCTGATTATCGCGATGCGTCTCCACAGCATGATCTTGGCAGTCATCACCGGCACACCATTCATCGCTCTCAACTACAGTGAAAAGGTAAAAAATATGGCAAAAAAGCTCGGTTTTGCCGGAGAATCTATCGACTTTCCTCTCACCAAAAGCACTTTTGAAGAGCATATAAAGAAGATTTTTCTCAAAGCTGAGTCAATCCAGAAACAGCTTCAGGAGACATTTCAAAAAGAGCATCAGGACAAAGAAAAGTACAGAAATATATTGACAAAATTTATAAAGTAGGTACAATCAGACCTTCACTATATTTTTAAACCACAAAATAGTATGGGATTGAAAGAAAACTTCATTGTCGGAGCAGGCATGGTGCTCGCAGCAGAGGCAGCATAAGCAAAGGCACCACCGAAACAGGATCTCACTACTCAGTGCCGCATCGAAAAAGTCGGTGCTGGTGATCCACGTGTTCGTGTCACAGATGGAGATGGAAGACTTCTTATTTCAAACAAACCAGGAACAAATGAAATTGCTGTAGAAGGTGGTGAGGCAGGAGTCACGCCAGCGGAAGCGGTGAAAAATCCATCTGCTCTCAGTGTTCAGCATGGAAATCCAACGAATAAGCACACAGCAAATGTAAGTACCATTTGTACCGGAGTAAAAGCAGATGCCCTTGGAAAACTAGGAGGCCGGGAATCAGTAGTTGATGAGAATGGACTGAGCGGACCCGTAAAACGTTATGGAACCGCACATGTTGAACAGGTGGGTCCAGCAGAAAAAACAAAAGACGAAGCAGGTCGCGATGTAGAAATAGCTCGTATGCAGGGTGAAATGGCAGTTTCCATGCGTCACAGAAGGCAAGTTGAAATCGAAAAAGCTATCGTAGAAGCCGTACAAAATAAAAACCTTCCCGAACTCGAAAGACTCAAAGGAGCGCTCGATGATCTCGCCAGAACCATGAGCACAGATACACTCAACGTGACCTATTCAGTCAACGGAGAAATGCAAAAAGTTACATACCATGTCCGCGCAAACAGAGCTGAGCTCAAGGAATGGAAGGAATTCATCTGTGAGATATTGAGAGGGATGAAGAGGATACAAGAAGCTCCAGAAGAAAATACTGCTTCCTGGGCTTCAGGTCGTTTCAGACTCGGTGGATCACTAGATTTTGGAAACATGGAGAACGGTTTTGGAAAAGGAGGAAAGCTCGAGAGTTCGATGGGAGGAATTGACCTCAGTCTCGATCTCATTCAGGGAAAACGGGGAGGATGTGGACCATACTTCGAACTCGGCCTCGGGCATGAGCTCTTAGACTCTTTCACACGAAATGGTGAAGTCCTGGAACCAACATTTGAAAAAGTACTCAAGCTCGCACTGGGAGTAGGACTGCAGGGTCGAATAGTTCTCGTCGGAGATAAAGTCAGGTTCTATCTCTGGGCAGAGGCAGGATTCTCAGAAGAAGTCCTATTGGGAAGTCCAGATGGTATCAAATTACCAAATGGAGCAATGGGGAAAGTCGAATCTGGATCTTCAGCAAAAGGTGTTGTCGGCGGAGGAGTAGGACTTGAAGGAGAAAAGTGGTATGGAGAAGTAGGAGTCAGGGGAGTATTCGGAAAATCACCTGTCGGTGGCGACGATATAGAAAGTCATGGCATGTTGCATGTTGGTGGAGGAATCAGATTCTAATCATAAAAATATTCTAATTCTCTAATATATATATCTATGAACTCATTAAATTCTTCATTCGAAAAACTCACGGTAGCAGCCCTAGCAGCAGGCGCAATAGCAACAGCAAAAGGATGCGCAGTTGGCGATACTGCCGAGCTGGGAGCATATGGAAACTACCCATCCGTAGCCGATGCAACACAATATGATGGTCAAACATCAGCCGACGCAACAAACGGTCAGGATGATGGCGACAACGGAGCGACCGACGACGGATTCATCTCACCACCAGACAGCAATGCAGGTGAAGACGCTCAGCCAAGTGAGGACAATGGTCCGGCTCATGGAGAAGACGCAACGCCAGATGCTGGGGCGCCATCAACTCCAGACGCGGGTCCAGCGGCTGCAGCAAAACCTTTCCCACAAATCGAACGAATCGACTGCAGTCCAGAATCACTCCAATACAAAGGTGTTCCAGTAGAAAGAATTCTCATTGTAGAACCAGGAGAATACAAAGGTGAAATGTTGTCAGCACAAATCTATGGTTCAGATATAGATCCAGTAGAACAGGGAGTCAACATTGGCAAACTCATGGTCGGTCCAGACGGAAATCTAACATATAAAAAAGACCTCTCAACATTTCCAAATAAAGATGTCAACGGCGGAAAAGACCTTTTCCAGAAAATGGGTGGAGTATCTCTGGATGCAGTGGTCTATGGAAACAGCGAAGCAACAAAGAATTTCATGAAAGACTTCATGCAAACAGCGCTCAGCTGTCTCGCACAGGGAAATGAAGTATTCGAGAAATACATGCAGGAAGAAGGATTCATAAAAAACGGCGGAACAACAAAAGAATTAGATAGTCAGTATGAAAGTAAGGCAGGCGAAGGAACGGTTACAACTTTCACAACAAGTAGTGAAGTTGGAAATCCAGCATTCAATACAAACAGATTTCCACTCGAGGCATGGGTAAAACCAAAAGGAGCAGGAAGTCTCGACGCACGAATGGAATTTTTCAAAACAATCCTTCCTATCTGCAACCCAACCCAGGCTCAAAACGAAACTCACAACGCAGTCAAAAGAGTCTTCGCAAAAGCCGATATGCAGAGAGAAGAAGGCATCGCAATTTAATCTAAAACTGGCTCAGTTTCGCCAGCAAATCCAATTCTTCACGAGAATCGATTCGCTCTTCAGACACCTTCTGGAGGGCGATTTTTCGTGCAATCACATTGGCACGGAAGAGGCTTTCGAAAGTCCCTGCGTCCGTCCAGCTCCCCTCGAGCACAGTGGCATGCATCATGCCAGTGCGGATGTAGGCATTGTTCACATCGGTGATTTCCAATTCGCCACGCCCAGAAGGTTTGAGCGTTTTGATAATCTCAAAAACGTGAGAATCATAGAGATAGAGTCCCGTCACCGCATACGAAGATTTCGGATTTTTTGGCTTTTCTTCGATATTCAAAACGCGCGTCCCATCCAGCTCCGCAACACCAAAACGATTGGCATCCTGGACATTTTTCAGGAAAATATGAGCCCCTTTCTGAGTTTTTTTGAACTCAGCAAAGGTATCCACAAAAGAATCTTCAAAAACATTATCTCCCAGAATCACCGCGCATGACTCTCCACGAGCAAAATCTTCCGCGAGTGCGAGTGCCTGAGCGATGCCACCCGCGCCTTCTTGCACGCGATATGTGAGCTTGCACGAAAATTGTTCCCCAGAACCCAGCAGTCGCAAAATAGCGCCCACGTGATCACGACTCGAAATCACTAAAATATCATCGACTCCAGACGAGAGGAGTGTCTGCAAAGGATGAAAAATCATCGGTTTATTGTAGACCGCGAGCAGATGCTTATTCGTGACCTCCGTGAGATCTCCGAGTCGTCGAGCTTTGCCACCAGCGAGAAGAATGCCTTTCATAATGCTGGAAGTGTAACCGGAAAACAGGAGAAATGACAAGTTTCAGCTTTGATTGAAAGCCAAAATATTGACGCAACGAAAATATTATGTTAAAATAAAACACAAACACAAAAACTTCATAACGCGCAAAAATGACATCAGGATCAACTCTCGACACAGCAGAGAAAGAAGTTGTCAGACAGGAAGTGGATATTCTTGCACCAAATCACGAGAAAGATTTTGCAAAAACATTCACGCTTTTGGATCAGGAATGTGTAGAAGCAGCAAGAAAGAGTGGAAAGATTCCCGAAGAATATGCACTCAAAGTGCCGGAAGAAGAAACGGAGAGAAAAAAATTCCTCGTCGCTTTGAAAGAAGAATTCAGAGCTCACTTGGCAACTGAGTTGAATGAAGCAGAGGTCAAATTTATCATGGAGGCTCTCGAACTCATCATCCCATCAGTCAATTCGTCAGGGTTCGCAAGTGCTCTGCGCAGGAGAGTCTCTGCTTCAGATGGACTCTTCCAGGGAAGTCTCCTGGAAGCCATGATCAGCATCGCAGGAACTCAGGAAAATTTGAAGAATGCTGAAAAGACTATAGAAGCTGTTTACAGACTCTGTAGAAGCGTGGTCCCGGCCACCGGAGCAAAAGGAAAAGGTCTCTGTGCACCTAAAACTCTTCCAGCAAAAGAATATGGAGAAATTCTCGGTGCACGCATTGTTCACAATGATGACAAGAGCAAGGTAGAAGGAACTCTCAAGCAAAATGGAGCACTTCTAATGAAAGTAAAAGAGAAATTTGCAGGAGTCGACGGCGCAGAGGGAAAAATCGACGCTGGAACAACAGCCCTCATGAGGAATTACGATCGTTGCGAAACTGAAAATGGCCTCTATCCAAGAGATCTCAATTTCATAGGAGCACAACTTGTGGGTGTGTTTTTCAAAAAAATAAACGCACTCGATCCAGGAGACGAATCAGCTCTTGAAAATCTTCTTTCAGAGATCAAAGAAGCAAAAACTTTAGAGCAGATCATGGAAACTCTAGGAATAAAAAATATTGCGCATGTAAAACCAAAAGAAGGAGAAGGAATTGATGCAACTTGCAGATTCCTCGACGAGGAATTAGGCATGATGTTTCCATTTGCACTTCAAGAAATAGAGGCCTTGAAATACGCATTATTGGAAAAATTAGAAACCGTGACAAAAGCCGATGAAATGAGAACAGTCATACTCTATCCATCATATTTTCTAGAATTTTTCGATCGCATAGCCGCACACTTGGAAAAGCCAGAGGATAGCGAAGGCGAAAACGACAGAGAGGCGCTCATAAAAGAAAGAATGACAGTAATCGCAAAAAGAATGAAGGAGGCTTCAGACGAAAAAGCTTTCAAAAAAGTCCTTCAGGAAGCCTTCAATTAAAGATTGTCGAGATACACCCGAAGCGCATCCCCATGATCCCGCAGTCGTGGAAATTGTGTATTCTGCAAAATCGAACAACCAGGTCGCGCCGCTGGCCGAGGAAAAGCATCAGAAGCAACTGGCAGCACGAGAGGAGAAACTCCCGCAGCCACAAAAATTTCTTGCGCAAATTCGTACCAGGAAGCCGATCGCTCATTGACCAAATGATAAATCCCAAAAGGATATTTTTCACTGCTCTCTCCGAGGCCAAGAAGTCGAAAAACAGCATCAGCAAGGTCGAGAGTGAAGGTCGGATTGCCGATCTGATCATTCACTACGCGCAGCTCCGGCTGCGTCTCCGCGAGCCGCAACATCGTCTGCACAAAGTTTTTCCCATGCGGACCGAAAAGCCACGACGTACGAACCAGGTAAAAATTACCTTTCATGGAAAAATTTTCGAAATCCACAAGTGCCTGTTCTCCAGCCAATTTCGAAGCGCCATACACATTCAAAGGATTTCCAGGAACGTCTTTTTCGCTGTAGCCCGCAGGGTTTTTCCCATCAAAAACATAATCCGTACTGAAGTGCACGAGTCGCGCACCGGTCGAACGACAAAAATCCGCCAGAAAAATGACACCATCGCGATTCACTCCCATGGCCATGTCGCTATTTTTTTCCGCATCATCCACGGCCGTATACGCCGCCGCATTCAAAACGATATCTGGAGAAATGTCCGATAGCGCAGAAAGAATTTCATCACGATGCGTAATATCCAATCTGAAATTCACATCCAACGAAGAGCGATCCAGCCCAACAGGATGAAATTCAGAAAATCGCTCCATCAAGGCATTTCCAAGCATTCCACCAGAGCCAATAATAACAATTTTCATAAAAAAAATCTAATCCGCGAGCCACTCTTTCACGCCAGCGGTCACTTCTTCGAGCACAACATTTTTTGCCTCAGTCGCAGCGCGCTCTTTCCATTCAACAGCATTTTTCTCGAGTGTACGGCCACTGACGACGATTCGCAGAGGAATGCCGATGAGATCCGCGTCTTTGAATTTCTTGCCAGCACTGTCGTTGCGATCATCGAAAAGAACTTCGATACCAGCAGACAAAAGCTCGCGATAGAGTTTCTGGCACGCTGTCTGCGCTTTCTCATCATTGCCCAGTGAAATCAAATGCACCTGGAAAGGAGCCACATTTTTTGGCCAGATGATGCCATTTTCATCATGACTCGCCTCCGCCACCGTGCCGAGAAGTCGCGTATTTCCAATGCCGTAACATCCCATAATCACTGGCACTTTTTTCCCATCACGATTCTGCACCGTGAGATCAAAAGCTTCGCTAAACTTCGTTCCGAGTTTGAAAATATTCCCCGCCTCGATCGCCTTTGCCTCGAGCATTTTCGATTGGCACTTCGGACATGTCATATCGCCTTTGAAAACCTCGATATTCTGAGCAAAACGACATTTCTCGCAGTAAATCATCGTATCTTCACCAGCAGGAGTTTTGATAGAAAATTCATGAGAAAATTGATCAGTAAAAGCTCCACCGGAAGCCTCGAGAATATACGCCTCGAGTCCACATCGCGTGTAGACGTTCATGTACGCCACTTTCGCACGCTCGTAGTACGCGTTCAAATCTTCGTTCGTCTCGTGGAAGCTATACATATCTTTCATTCCAAATTCACGACCGCGCAGGAGTCCAGATTTTGCTCGAGGTTCATCACGAAATTTCGCTTGAATCTGATACACCGACAGCGGCAAATCTTTGTACGATTGAACATATTTTTTCACCAGAGGAGTGACAGTCTCTTCATGGCTCGGACCGAGGACGAATTCCTTGTCACTACTCGTTTTCGTACGATACAGAATATCCGTCATAGTCTTGTCACGGCCTGTCTGCTGCCAAATCTCGATCGGGTGGAGCGTCGCCATGAGAATTTCCTGACCATCAATCCGATCCATCTCTTCGCGAATAATCTGATTAATCTTCTTCAAAACTCGAAGACCCAAAGGCAGAAATTGATAAATACCAGCAGAAAGTTTCTCGACGAAGCCACCTTGGACGAGCAATTGAGCATTGATGCTATCCGCATCATGAGGAGCATCGAACCGAGTCTTGCCGAACAATTTTGAGTAATACATGGAAAAAAGTATACAGCCTTCACCAAAGACCCTCAAATTCAGCTTCTACAAGCCATTGACAAAAGAAAAAAATAAGATAAAATGCCTCTCGCAAAAAACAATACCTATGAATGGACTCATGACAGAATCGCCAGCAGCACAAAGAGAAGTAGCTCCGCAAAAGGAGATTGCACGAAGCCTCTACGGGGCTCAGAAAAATGATGATGGAAGCTTCGAAATCCCATATCAAAAAGGATACAATTTTAAACGCATCGCAAGAGAGGTGAGTTTCGCGATACGGCAGGTGATGGAGGAAGAACGAGAAGGGCAAAAAGAAGTACCAAAAGTAGAAATCTGGGTTCACGCCACGAAAATACGCGAAGGAAGATATGAAAGAAAAAAGGACAGAGAAATCGCAGAAGATGGCACGCAGTGGACAATCGACAAAGTGATGCAGCCCATAAAAAATAGCCTCAGCAGAATTGAAGAAGGAGTCATCGTGATCCAAAAAATGCCGAAGCAAGACTTGGTCGCATCACCTACGGCCGTCTATGATTCCCCGCGAGTCTCTCAACAGTCAGAGGCTTCGAACTCACCGTGGAATGTTTCCGTTCCTGCATCCTGGAGACCAGCTTTTGCTGCCATTCTTGGTGCACTGAGTACCATTGGAAAGTTAATCGAATTCCGTCCTCGAAAGTAACAGAAGGTTTCCAGCCCAGCTCATATTCAATCTTCCTCGGATCCATCGCATACCGTCGATCATGCGCTTGTCGATCATTCACATAGACGATCATATCGTCACTCTTCCCGAAAAATTTCAAAAGTATTTTGGTGATATCTAAATTCGTTTTTTCGTTATGTCCTCCGATGTTGTAGGTCTGACCAATGCGACCTTTCTCCACGATTAAATCAATCGCCGCACAGTGATCGATGACATAGAGCCAATCACGCACATGGAGACCGTCGCCATACACCGGCACCGGTTTATTCGCATTGATAAGCATGAAAAAGTACGGAATAAGTTTCTCCGGAAATTGATACGGCCCATAATTATTCGAACATCGGGAAATCGTGACCGGCATGCCATATGTTTCGTAGTAGGATTGCACGAGCAGATCCGCCGAAGCCTTGCTCGCCGCATACGGACACGTCGGCGCAAGGGGAGTCGTCTCCACAAAGTAATCCGTCGAGGAGTCGCCGAGATCGCCATACACCTCATCCGTCGAAATCTGATGATAGCGTTTCACAGAGTGCGCGCGGCTCGCCTCCAGCAGATTATGCGTCCCAACAATATTCGTCAGTACAAAAATCCCCGGAGTCTCGATGCTCCGATCCACATGCGTCTCCGCCGCGAAGTTCACGACCACATCGAACTTTTCTTTCGCAAAAAATTGATCAATAAAAACGTTGTCTGCGATATCGCCCTCCACAAATTTCAAACGCCTTGCAAACTTTTCATTCGCCACAAGATCGCTCAGATTATCGAGATTTCCCGCATAAGTGAGCTTGTCGAGAACCACAACCGTATCCTGCGGATGTTTTTCGAGAAAATAGTGCACATAATTGCTCCCAATAAATCCTGCGCCACCGGTGATGAGAACTTTTCGAGATGTCATAGATTTTTTGTTGCTTGAAGAAACTCTGCGAAGTCGTAAATATAATCGGCCTTATTGTAATTCACCGACGACACGGCCATCAAGACCGTCCCAGGCGTGAAATTCGTGAACTCACGATAGCACAACATATCCATCTGGACCGCATCGGAGGGACCTTTCAAAGCAAATTCTACCCAATCTCTCCCATCGTGAAACCGACCAACACAAGATCCTTGCATGCACACATAGATTTTTTTCTCGCCGCGCACTGCATGTCCGCCGCGCATACCCCGGACGTCTGTGACATAGTAAATCCGCTTCGGTGTCCAATCGATGTAATCTTTGATCTCAATCGCCGTCAGCGAACCACGATCATCAGTATGAGTTGGAAGAGTAATTTTTTGGAGCATAAAGTTTATCCAAGAGTTCGTTTTCTTCGTTCAATCTTGAAAGCTTCCACTTCATCATTCACATCGAGCGGAATCGTTCCCGTGTATTTGATACCACAGTCATTGCCTTCGCCCACTTCTTTCACCTGATTTTCAAATTTTTTGAGCATGAAAATTTCACCATCACCGACTTTCTTCCCGCCACGGAAAACCCGAAGTTTTGCCTTGTTCTCCATTTTGCCACTGACAACGCTGCAACCCGCGATCATTTCTCCCTTTTTCTGGAAGAAAATCTGTCGCACCATTGCACGACCCAAAATCACTTCGACCACTTCCGGTTCCAGGAGACCAGAAAGCAGATTTTTCAAATCTTCCACGAGTTTGTAAATAATCGTATAGCTCATAATTTCGACACCAACGCGTTCAGCAGATTTGGTGAGATGTGGGCTCGTATTGACATGAAATCCGACCACCAGACCTTGGCTCGCAGCAGCCATCATAATGTCACTTTCGGTAATATTTCCAACCCCACTATGAATAATTTTGATCGCCACATCGTCATGTTTCACGGCAGCGAGCGCTTGCTGGATTGCCTCCAAACTTCCGCGAGCATCAGCCTTCAAAACGATTTTCAGCGTCTTGAGCGAACCGGTATGAATCTGTGAAAGAATTCCAGAAAGTCCTGACAATTTTGTATTTTCCGACATGCGAAGCGTCGCAATTTGCAGAGCTTTTTCGCGTGCAGCACGTTCGCCACCGGTGACAACCTGGAGAATATCGCCACTCTCCGGAGTCGAAGAAAGTCCCGCAATAAAAACTGGAAACGATGGGGGAGCAATTTTGATATTTTTTCCAGCCTGATCTTTCATGAGTTTCACGCGACCAAAAGACGATCCCACAACCATGTCGTCCATCACGTGGAGTGTTCCCATGTTCACCACCACCGTCGCCACCGGCCCGAGACTCTTGTCGAGATGTGCCTCAATCACGGTCGCAATCGCTTCACGATTTGGATTCGCTTTCAAATTCTGCAGATCAGACACGAGCAAGATCATTTCCAGAAGTTCCGGGTCATGAAGCTTTCACGGCGATGCGTGCTCGTGGTGCCAAAGTGACGGAT
>JBBTWG010000016.1:0-12175 GCA_038062935.1 Patescibacteria group bacterium | reverse complement strand
CCGCACAAAATCTCTTGATCTTCGGATTTCCTGCGTGAGCCGACTCTTTCAAATCTTCCATTGTCTGGTAAAAAAGTCGATCAACGTTGATCACTTTTCCTATTTGAGAAATATTCAGTTGATTCGCAATAAACTCTTTTTTGCTCGGCATATCAACTCCATACGCGCATGGGAATCGCAGCGGAGGGCATGTAGAAGCAAAATAAACACTCTTCGCGCCACTGCTTCTCACCATCTCAACAATCTTTTTCGAAGTATTCCCACGCACAATGCTGTCATCAACAAGCAGAACATTTTTATTACGAAGCTCCAAAACAATCGGATTCAATTTATAGCGAATCGATTTCTTGCGAATTTCTTGACCCGGCATGATAAACGTACGACCAATATAACGATTTTTGATCAATCCTTCGCGATACGGAATCTTAAGTTCCTCAGCCAGACTGAGTGCCGCTGTCCTCGAAGAATCAGGAATCGGAACAACAATATCAATTTTCAAATGATCTTTGTCCATCGCTTTACGAATCTGTTTCGCCAGAGAGACTCCCATACGAAGTCTCGTTTTGTGAACACTCACTTTGTCCAAAACGGAGTCAGGACGAGCAAGATACACGTGTTCAAAAATACACGGAGCCCACTCAGTTTTCACGATTTGATGTCGATGAACTTTGCGCTTCATATCGATGAAAATTGCTTCTCCAGGCTGGACATCACTATCAATCTGGAAGCCCAGAGCCTCTACAGCCACACTCTCCGAAGAGAAAACGTATTCCGTCTGCAATTTCCCATCTTCACGTTTCCCAAAAATCAAAGGACGAATTCCATTGCGATCACGGAAAGCAATGAGTCCGTATCCAGCAATCATCATGATAACCGAGTATGAACCTTTGCAACGGGCAAAAACATTCTTCAAAGATTTGAAAATATCCGCAGGAGTAAGTGACAATTTATTGATTTTCAAAATCTCATTTGCTACCACATTAATCAAAACCTCAGAGTCAGAGCCAGTATTCAGATGACGAATATTATTTTTCTTCACATCCGATTTCAACTGCTCATAATTCGTGAGATTGCCGTTGTGGATCAGGGAAATCCCAAAAGGAGAGTTTACATAAAAAGGCTGAGCCTCGGCAGCATCGTACCCACCAGCAGTCGGATAACGAACATGTCCGATACCCATGGGACCTTTGAGGCGAATCATGTTTTTGGTGTGAAACACTTCACGAACCAGACCATTGCCCTTTTTGAGGTGAAAACGGTCGCTATACGTCATAATGCCTGCAGAATCCTGCCCTCGATGCTGGAGCAGAACAAGTCCATCGAAAAGATCTTGAGAAACGCTCTTATTGCCGAGAATGCCAATGATTCCACACATAGAAGGTATTTCGAATATACGCGGAAAAATTGAAAAAATCTAGGGGTTCTCAAAGCATGTCTCCTCGAAAAAGATGGGGGGGGCATTGGAAAAATTTCAAAAAGTGCTCCGGGCGCGACCCAAAGGAGGGTATTTTGGCTAAAAATTGAATTGCAAGCAATTCAATTTTCTTCACGCCAAAAACCACTCTCTTTGGGGTCCCGCGTCCTCACAATTTTTTGAAATTTTTCCAATACTCACCATCTTTTTCGGAAGTACCTCTGAGAAAGCCAGATATTTCAAATATTCTTTTTCGAAGAAAGGGCGAAAACGAGCTACTCAAAGGTGTTTCAGAAGGAAAAGCCTTGAATAGCTACATTCTCTGCGCCGCTTTGACCACATTCTCCATCAAGCACGCCACCGTCATCGGTCCTACGCCACCCGGAACAGGTGTGATGAAACTCGCTTTCTTTGAGACGGCCTCGAAATCCACATCTCCACAAAGTTTTCCCTGTTCATCGCGATTCATGCCGACATCCACCACGATTACACCTTCTTTCACCATATCCGCCGTAATAAACTTCGCTTTTCCAATAGCCACAAAGAGCAGATCTGCCCGACGAGTATGAAATGCAAGATCCTGAGTCTTCGAATGACACATCGTCACCGTCGCCCGACGATTCACAAGCATGGTAGCAAGTGGTTTTCCTACAATATTACTGACACCCACCACAACCGCTTCTTTTCCCATAACATCGATTTTATAGTCCTCCAGCAAGTGAATAATGCCGCGAGGAGTACACGGAACAAGCTTCTCAAATTTTTTATCCAGAAACATTTTTCCAATGTTATACGCCGTGAATCCATCCACATCTTTTGCAGGATCGATAGATTTGAAAATCACCGGGGTGTCGATATGTTTCGGCAAAGGAAGCTGAACGAGGATTCCATGAACGCCGATATCTTCATTGAGAGCATAGATTTTTTGAACCAGTTCTTCAGTAGCAAGGGTTTCAGGAAGCATCAGATGCTCGGCCTGAATCCCCACATTTGCCGCCGCCTTCATTTTTTGACCGATGTACACATCACTTCCTCCATCACGACCCACCTGAACAATCACCAGCTTCAAAGGCTTTCCCAAGGCAGCAACTTCATTTGCCACACGAGCCAAAATTTTCTGCGACAAACTTTTCCCATCCAATAAAATCATGCACCTATTCTATCAGACTTCGTCAGTTTTTGCAGTTTTCCCCAGCACATCACTCTGTATTTCAATCTTTCTATGAATACGAGCTTCAATATGATCAAGCTTCGCTTGACTGATAGTTCGAAAATAATGGTCTGGATTAGGAATTTGCGTCAACAGTAAAACTGCAGCACTTTGAGAAAGCGTAATCGAGAGGTCGCCATATCCAAACAAATTCGGCAGAAATCCGTTCTGATTTTTATTAATTTCCTGAATCATGCGCAAGTCAAAAGTTTCCGTATTATTTCTCAAAAAAAGTGTTCTATCCATAGAAATAATACGGGAATTCGTCACAATAATGACCGTCAAAAAATGCTGTACCGCTTTCAGGAAAAAATAATGAATAAAACTAAGAGAAAGGATCACAACGAGGAGAAATAAAATTTTAAAAATTCCAACAGGAAGAGATTTATATAAAAAAGGAATGGTAAAAAAAAGTAGAAAGGTCGCAAGCAGAAACATGCCCATGGAAAGAAGATGAGGGAAAAAAGTGGCCCAATGTTTCCGAAAAAAGCACACGACATACTCATCAGGCTGTTGCCCGTGAAAAAAGTGTTTTTGATACATTGTTTCATCCATAGAGTTTCAAAGATGATAAACAGAAATAAGAATCCATGGAGTAAGAGTATAAGTTACAACCAGAATGATGTAGAGAATCACAAATGAACGAAGATGAAAAATCTGGAAAAGAAGAGTAGAGGAATTTTCTTCCAGGCGCACTCCGCGCAATCGCAAACCAATTTTCCACAAACAAAGAGCCACAGAGAGCGTGGAAAGAAAAGTAATAAGAAACGTCATGATAGCGGTGAATGACATAGGAGATAAAGTTATGTATTCACTGAACTAGATGTCTTCATCGTATGCTCCAGGGGTTTGAAAGTCAAATACTGAAGCCATTTTGACGACATAGCTTTCTTTGATAAGATGACGCCATGCAATTCGAAATTATTACTTTCGAAACTCGTGATGGACTCGAACTCTTCGGAGGGCTTCAGGAAAGCAGGAAATCAGACACGGCCATTATTCACGTCCACGGCATGACTGATCATTTTTTCGAAGGAAATGTTATGACGGTGATGAGTAAAACAGCGAAAAGTCTCGGTATGGGATTTCTTTCATTCAATAACAGGGGAGCAGAGCTCGTAACTCTCATAAATAACGATTTCTACGGCACAAGCCAGGAGCAATTTGAAGATTGCATTCTCGATCTCGAAGCCGCAATTCAAGCCATGAAAAAGCGTGGATACACAAAAATAATCCTGTCTGGACATTCCACGGGATGCCAAAAGGTGGCTTATTATCTGAATAAACATTCTGAAAAGCCGAAGGCTGTGAAGAGCTCGCTCATCCAGGCGGCAATCTTCCTCGCCCCTTGCGACGACGTCAATTTTCAAAAAAAACTACTCGGAAAGAAGAAATTCAAAGAATCGCTGAGCCATGCACAGGACATGATCAAAAAGCGCCTAGGGAAATTCCCTATCCCAGAAAAGTATAGTTCTCCAATGTTTTCTGCATTGCGATATCATGCCCTTTACAGCGGAAAATCCATCGAAGGTCATATTTTCAACTACGAAGAAAACCTGGAATGCGTAAAGAAAATCAAAATCCCTTTCATCGCCATTTTTTGCAGTGACGAACAATACGCAGCAATTCCACCAGAAAAAATGCTCGAAAAAATCGCAGCAGTAAAACAAAATCAAAAATCAAAAATAGCTCTCATCCCAAAAGGGGATCACAGTTTCCACGGTCAGGAATTAGCACTCGGAAAAGTCGCTAAGAAATTTTTGACGACATTGTAGATATCCTCTGCTGTCTCTTCTCTCTTTTCATGGACCGGCAAAACATACCAATGTTGCTCTGCAGCAAGCCGTTTGAGAGTCTCGCCAACGCGGAGAACAAGATGATCATCATTCTCATGGATATGTGAATCTTCTTTCGATTTGAGAATTCGTTCACCCGTCATGAGGATCGAAAAATCAGCTTTTCGCAGAGGCATATTGAGCTCCGTCAGCCAGCTTTCCGAGGCTCCTTTTGTCGCACCCCACGCGATACCAGTTCCAACATAATCTTCTGCAATCACAATTTTTCCTTCTTTCAAATACTGTTCCAGGGTCGGCTGAAATTGAAAACGATTCAAAGTAAACCAGAGCTGTAGCTCTTCTTCACAGAGCGCTTGAGCCCCATCATGATGCCGCAAAGTTTGATTCAAAAAAGGTCCAGTCGGTGCGATATCATACACGGGATACTTCAAAGAAATCGCGTCATACCCCTCATGTCGCAGCCGCTCCACGAGCAATTTCACATGTGTCGTCTTCCCAATGTTGTTGATTCCGTAGAAAGTAATGAAAGGCATGGAGGGCAGGATTGAGGATTGAGGATGTAGGATTTAGAAAAAGTCACAGGTCACAAGTCAATTGTCACATGTTGGCAACATATCCACCAGTACTCCCAAATCCACCGCGCGTCGCATTCGTCATCTCTGCAACTTCTTCAAATTCAAATGTATCTACTCGTACAAAAACACCCTGCGCCACCTTTTCTCCACGATGCACCGTCACCGGTTCCTGTGTAAAGTTGAACACCTGAATTTTGATTTCATCCTGCGATCCACAATAATCCTGATCAATAATTCCAAAACCATGAGGAGTCAGTAAACCTTTCTTTTTCGGCATACTGCTACGCGCTGCGACGGCCAGCATATATCCTTTCGGAACTTCAACGATCAAATTTCCTGGCACGAGCCCCAGGCTTCGCCCCGGAATCACAATTTCCTCACGAGCGAGGAAATCAAAACCAACGGATCCAGCCGTTTCGTAACGAGGAAGCGGCAACGACGAATCAATGCGTTTCATATGAACCTGCATGCAAATAAGGTATACTGGCCACACAAAAAAAGGAAGAAAATTTCTCCCCAACTCCTACATCCTCAATCCTACATCCTAAATCCTCCCCTCTCATGTCCAAAGTCGATTTCGCTCCCGGAGGCCAAGCCGTCATAGAAGGTGTTCTCATGCGCTCGCCAGGATTTGTCGCTGTTGCCGTCAGAAATCAGAGCGGCGAAATTATCATTGACCGCAGACCTTACACATCCATCACCGAAAGAATACGATTTCTCGGCCTCCCATTCATTCGCGGAGTTGTCGGGATCGGAGAAATGATGATTATCGGATTTCGCGCACTCAATTTCTCGGCAAATATTTTCTCAGAAGTCGCCGGCATAGGAGCAGAGGTACAAGAAAAAAATCAAGTCACCCAAGAAGTAAAAAAAGAAACATGGCTTGAAAAAGTCTTTTTCGGCGTTTCAATTCTCGTAGCACTCAGCGTCAGCCTCTTCCTTTTCAAATTCGTTCCACTCGCGATCACCACATTTCTCGGATCGCAGTTTCCCTTTGTCAAAGACCATAATTTACTTTTCAATCTCATCGACGGCGTCCTGAAAATGGGTATTTTCATCGGATACATTGCGCTCCTCCTCAAATCCAAAGACATGAGAAGAGTCTTCGAATATCACGGAGCCGAACACAAAGCGGTCTTCACCTACGAAAAAAAGCTTCCACTCACACCAGAAAATGCGAGAATCCAATCACGATTTCATCCTCGTTGCGGCACGAGTTTCATCATGCTCGTGGTTCTCATCAGCGTCATGAGTTACACGCTCCTCCCACGAGCCGACGGGTTTCTGCAAAACTTCCTCCTGCGTGTGGCATGGCTCCCAGTCATCGGCGGACTCTCCTATGAATTCCTGAAAATCAGCGCGAAAAATATGGAAAACCGTTTCGTCCGATCATTCGTTACACCAGGCCTCTGGCTCCAGAAACTCACCACACAAGAACCGGATGACGCACAACTCGAAGTAGCACTCAGGGCACTCGAAAGTGCATTACCAGAAAGTTCTCCTACAACCTAGTTTGAACGCACGGCTTCCAAAACTTTCGACGTATCCAATTTGATACCAGGTCCCATCGTCGTTGCAAGAGACATCCCGAGAATATAATTTCCCTTGATAGTCGTAGGTTTTGCTTCTACGAGAGCCTTCAAAAGTACTTTTAAGTTTTCAGCAAGTTGTTGTTCTGTAAAAGAAGCCTTCCCAAACATGTTGTGCACGACACCGAGCTTGTCAGCACGGAACTCCACTTTTCCTTTTTTGATTTCACCAATAGTTCGTACGATTTCTTCGGTCACTGTGCCAGCTTTTGGGTTTGGCATGAGACCTTTTTGACCAAGAGTTTTTGCAACTTTACCCAAGCTTTTCATGACAGATGGATGAGCCACAGCAACATCGAAATCCAAAAATCCTTTCGTGATTTCTTCAACGAGATCTTCAAGTCCAGCCTTCACAGCGCCAGCAGCAAGCGATTCTTTGACCATATTGTCCGGAACGAAAGCAACGACGCGAAGCGTTTTGCCAGTTCCATGAGGAAGCGCAACTGTAGAACGAACAGCCTGATCAGATTGTTTGACATCGATTCCGAGTTTCACGTGAATCTCACAGCTCGAATCAAATTTTGTGGTAGAAGTTTTCTTGAGAAGTGCCACTGCTTCAGCAAAACCATATGAAGGTTCTGTAACAAGTTTCTTAGCAGCCTGATATTTTTTACCTCGTTGCATAAAGTTTTTAGGGAGAAAGAATTACATTTCGACATCAATGCCGAGACTATGAGCTGAACCAGCAATAATTTTGATACCAGCTTCGATGTCATTCGCATTGAGATCAGGCATTTTTGTTTCTGCAATAGCTTTCAATTGAGCACGAGTAATTTTCCCAACCTTCACTTTATTCGGAGTTCCAGAGCCTTTCTGGAGACCAAGAGCCTTCAGGATCAAAACCGCTGCTGGAGGAGTTTTTGTAATGAATGTAAACGTGCGATCTTCGAAAACAGTAATCTCCACAGGAACAATCGTGTCGCCCATTGGCTTGGTACGAGCATTGAATTGTGTACAGAAATCTTGAATTGGAAGACCATGCTGACCGAGAGCAGGACCAATTGGAGGTGCAGGATTAGCTTTTCCGGCAGGAATCTGAAGCTTTACAATGGTCTTAATTTTCTTTGGAGGCATAGAAGGGAACTTGTAACTTGTGACAAGTGACGTGTAACCAGTCAAAAGTCACATGTCAAACGTCAAATGTAATAAAGGCGCGGAGTATTTTTACCGGACTTTGAGCTACTTTGCAAGCAAAAATATCAAAGATTTGAAAAAGTCATGACTTGCTTTGCTATACGAAAAAGCAAACACATGGCTTTGCACACGGAAAACGAGAAAAGCGGTTCCTGGACGGTTTTTATCATTCATATAATACGAATTTTCTCCAAACTGATTCGTCTCATTCGAGGTTACAAGCGGTGAAAAAGCTGCAATTTTCTGCTTTATATCGCTATAAAAAGAGACAGCCTTCGCCATGCTATCAAACTCGAATTCATGCAAGACAGCAAAAACATCTTTTCCATTCGTGAGATGCATGCGAAGTGCAGAAAGATTTTTGAAAATTGAAAGATCCAGAAGCTGGAAAAGCATCTGATCAAAAGGTGATTCCTGAAGCTGCATATTCTTGAAGCCAACTTGATTTAAGTTTTCAGGAGTAAGTTTTTGAAGCAAGAAAATACGTTGTGCCAGAAATGAGGAGACGTTTGTCGGAGGAGATAGCGAAGAGTCTGCAAGACCATATACCGCAGAAGAATTCGTCTCGGGAGTCAAAAAAGAAGGGTCAAAAATAGGATCAGAAACAGTTGCTGAATCAGGTAGATCAAGAGAAGTCACATCTGAAGCTGTTGATGTATCATTCAAAGCTGAAGGCTCGGCCGGCGCATCCGAAGATAGAACATTCGCTGTGACAGAGTTAGAAAGGTCATTATTCAAAAAAGTTGTCACCGTCAGCGTGACGAGCACAGCAAGGATGAGAACGAAAAGAGTAGATTTTTGCACGAGTGAGGGAGGTTAGTGCTTTATTTCTTCTTGACCTGCGTGAAATCCAGCTCCACAGGCGTTTCGCGACCGAAGATAGTGATATGAACCTTCACTTTGCCCTTCTCTTCATCAACACTCGTAATGAGACCGTCATAGTTAACGAAAGGACCCTCCAGAATCACCACATGATCCTTGACACCAAAGTCGATCTTGAATTTCGGCTCGCTATCGCCCATACGTCGCTGAATCAGCTTGAATTCCTCCTCTGAAACAGGGATTGGCATCGTACCACCAGCGCCCACGAAACCCGTGACATTCGGAGTATTTCGCACCACATACCAAGATTCATCCGTCACGATCATGTCCACAAGTACATATCCAGGGAAAATACGCTTCTTCAAAGTTTCTGGTTGACCTTTTTTGATAATAATACTGGTCTCCTCAGGAACCATGACTTCAAAAATGAAATCCTGCATCCCAAAAGTCTCCACGCGTTGCATGAGAGCTTCACGAACCGCATGTTCATAACCAGAATACGTATGAACAACATACCAATGACGACCAGTGTGCTGAGCTTGTTTTGCCATAAAAAATTAAGTTTTTTGTGAAAGTTGGACAAGGAATTGATATCCCTGGGAAAAGAGGAAGTCAAAAAGAGCCAAAAGAAGAGCGCTCCCAAAAACAGAAACGAGAACGATAGTAGCAAGCTTTACAGCTTGAGTTTTCGTTGGCCAAGTGACCTTTTTGAGCTCATCCCAGCAGTCAACGAAGTAGCGAATAAGGGCATTGTTTTTCATAGAATCGATGTCTTTAAAAAAAAGCCTCTCGGCTCAGAAGCTAATTTACTGGGAAAACGGAATAAATGCAAGGGGTTTGTACGCCGGCCATGAGAGATTTTTGAGAAATTTCAGAAAAAGTGCTCCGGGCGCGACCAGAAGGACTGTTTATCAGCTAAAAATCAAATTGCAAGCAATTTGATTTTCTTTACGCTGAAAACAGCCTCTTCTGGATCCCGCGTCCTCGCAATTTTTTCTGAAATTTCTCAAAAACCTCTCAGGGCCTCCGAGCAAGCCTCGCAGCCATAAAATCATATTTTCAGAAAAATCAAGAAGATTCCCTCACCTCCTTCTGAGGAAGACCATCGAGTTCCACTACTTTACTTCAAAGCCAAAACATGCTAAAATACTAAGAAATATTAAAAACAAAAAACGTGAAGAAAAAAATACTCGAATTTCTCCTCATAGCAGCAGTTTTATCCATCGTGCTCCATGCGATGGCCGTTTTTGCACAAAGTAGCGGACCTTTTCATCTTCCAGATTCGACGAGTTACGGAACTATTCCTGGTGCTCCGGACAAAAATGGAGATACAGCACTGCAAAAACTCGCAACACTTGTAGGAGGCTACAGAGGAGGAGATGGTGGACTCATCGGGGTCGCACGACCAATAATCATGGCAATTTCAATTCTCATGATTATTATCTCTGGATTCAGAATACTCTTCGCTGATGGGGAAGAGGGGAAAATTGACAGCGCAAAAAGCGGCATAATGTATGGAGTTTTGGGCCTTGGGCTCATCAGCATTGCATCAGAAGTAACGAAAGTTTTCAGTCTCAGTGATGACGCCGTAAAGGCTATTTATCAAAGTGATGGACTCGTCTGTTATAAAACTATTTTGAGCGATCCAAATGCGATTCAGTGTCGCGCAAAATTGTTCAGTAAAACTGTGCAGATCATCATTACATTTCTGAAATATATCGTTGGTGCAATAGCAGTTGCACAGGTGATCGTGAGTGCATTTCGACTCGCAACATTGGGATCTCAGCCAGAATCTTTTGATATGGATAAGAAAAAACTCATATGGGGAGTCGTAGGATTTATAATGATCATCGTTTCTGATCGGGTTGTAACCAAAGTTTTTTACAACCTCAATTTCGATACCTATACCGGTGTGGATGGAGTGAAACCAATATTGAATCCAGCGCAAGGAGTTGCCGAAATTGTGGGTTTTACCAATTACGTTATTTCTTTTGTTGGACCGCTAGCAGTCCTATCGCTCATAGGCGGAGGCATCATGTACATGACCAATAATGGCGATGAAGGAAAAATAGAGCAGGCAAAAAGAATTATTCTCTTCTCGGTGATAGGAATTCTCGTTATTTACGGAGCATTTGGACTCGTCTCCACAGTCATCGCAGGGAAATTCTCATAAAAAATAAAAATATGAAAACTAAAAAAATCATCCTTCAGCTCGCATTTGTAATCACTCTCATGGCGTGTTCGCTGACATTCGTGGCTCAGGCAAATGCACAGTTCAATGTCCTCAACGAAATTGGAGACAAGGTCGATCTTCCAGGAAAGACGGCGACACACGGATCATCCACAGGTGCTGACGGAGCCAAAGAGTTGACGAGCATTATTTTCACTGTCATCGACGTCGTGAAGTATGTCGCTGGAACGATCGCAGTAACTATGCTTATTATTGCAGGATTTCGGCTTGTGACAGCCGGAAAAGATATAGAGAAAATTTCAGAAAGTCAGAAAAAAAACATAGGATATTCTATCGCCTCATTGATCGTCATCATTCTCGCCGATGTCGTTGTGAAAAAAGTTTTCTTCGGAGAAACAGGAGATTTTCTCGAAAATGCATCAAATGCACAAATGTACGCAGAGCAAGGAACGACAATTATTGAAGGCATCTATGGATTCATGACAAAGTTCATCGCTGCAGTAGCAGTGCTTGTGATCGTCGGAAGTGGAGTCGGTATCGCACTCAGTTTCGGAAATGAAGACACCGCAAAGAGCCACAGAAACCGTATTCTTTGGGCACTCGGAGCGCTGGTGCTCGTAGGAGTTGCAGAGTTCGTCGTCAGGGAAATTCTTTTTCCAAACAAAGGCTCTTCGCTCCCAAGTGTCGACAATACCAAAGTTCTCGTGGTTCAATTCACCAATTTCATTTCAGGGTTTATCGCAACCATTGCCGTCCTCATGCTGATTTACGCGGGGTATCTCTATGTTGCAGACGTTGGAAAAGAAGAAAACGCCAAAAAAGCAGGAACAATCATCGCCAGCGCCATTATCGGAATTCTCATCTCGCTTGCAGCTTTTGCGATCGTCAATTCGACAGTAAAACTCGACAGAGAAACGATCATTAAGCCAATAACGACGCCTATCAACATCGCACCATAACGGGTGATTTGCTCCAAAGCTGAATTCATGATATAATAAGGGGAAATTCAAAAACAAAGACACAATGAAAATTTTCTCAAAAATAGCACTCGTCATCACTATTGCGTTCGTATGTTCAGGAGCTCTAAACAGCCAAAGAGCGTACGCAGTAGATTGTGAGAACGCTCTTAGTTCAGAATACTGGAGTAATTTCGGAGACTGCGTCATGGGTGGGAAAGATGCCGGTGGCTCGACTTCATTCACCGATTTTCGTGGTGGACTCACGGCTCCAGAAACAACAGGCTACGACGCCTCACTCACGCAGACAACGAGCGCTCGAGAATTTGTCATAAAAATCGTGAATTTTGCACTCGGGTTTTTGGGACTCATTGCAGTGATCATGATAATCTACGCCGGTGTTCTCTACGTCACATCTCGAGGAGAAACAGACGGCCCAGAGAAAGCAAAAAAAAGGCGGCGCTGCGAGAACTGCGCGAAGAGACTGG
>JBBTWG010000015.1:0-20075 GCA_038062935.1 Patescibacteria group bacterium | reverse complement strand
ATCAGCTTTGGGTTTTGTGCTATAATGACGTGATGCAAACAAAAACAAAAATATTTTTCCTCTTTGGAATGTTCGTTCTTTCTGGTTTCCTTTTTTCTGCTTTTGCACAAGAAAGTACTTCAACTCCTCCTGAACCTGTTACTTCGGGTTCTTTGGGAGGATTTCCTTATACCAAGATTTTTGATATTACGGGCTATTATTCCCCACTTGTTGGCCAGAAACGGTATGCGACAGGAAATTATCATGCTGAAATTCGTTTGAATGGGAATGGGACGAACGGCGCTAGTGGTCGAGAAGTGTTCCCCGGCATGATTGCTGCTCCTTCGATTTATCCTTTTGGAACCAAAATGTACATCCCTGGAATTGGGACAACGGGAGTTTATGATCGTGGTGGTGCTATCGTTGCGGCGGCCTCCCAGGAAGGTCAGAATCGCAAGATTCATCATGATCGTCTGGATATCTGGATGGGTTTCGGAGATGAAGGTTTGACTCGCGCACTGGGATGGGGACGACGGACGGTGAGTGTGACCGTCTATGGGATAGATAATGCTCTCCAAGAAAATGTGTATTTGGAAGGATATTCTGCAGCAGAGAGGGTTGTTCGCCAGACATTTTTTCAGCCGACGATTTTGACTGATGATGTTTGGTATTTGAGTAGTGGTGACGATGTCTATGCATTGCAGAAACTTTTGAAAGAGCTCGGATATTTTCCAGGACAACCCAACGGTTTCTATGGAGATGAGACGCGCGATAGTGTTTTTCGTTTTCAGAAAGAACAAGGTCTCGTGACGAGCATGGAAAATCTGGGCGCTGGCCATGGTGGACTTCAGACACGCATCCGTCTCGAGAAATTTTTCAAAGAACGTCGAGTCCACAACCTGCCGCAAGAAGGTCTTTCCAAAGGAAGTTCTGGTGATGAAGTGAAAAAGCTTCAAAATATCCTGAGTATGCTGGGATATGATGTGACTGAGACAGGATTTTTTGATGACAAGACTTTGGCGGCTCTCATGGATTTCCAGAAGGATCAGGACATTATTCAATCCCCTATTTCTTTTGGAGCTGGATATTTTGGCCCGAAGACCAGCGATTATTTGGAACGACAGTATGTTGCGGCTATATCGAAAACGGATGATGACGCGATTGTGGATGTTCCTCAATATCTCGTTCGTGATTTAAAGATTGGTGATAATGGACCGGCAGTTACACGACTTCAGGAAGAGCTCCAGAGAATGAATTTTCTCCGGATTACTCCGACGGGACACTTCGGTGAAGTGACTCAACATGCGGTTTTCAAATTTCAGCAATCGATTGACCTTGTAGCTGAAAAAGATTCTCCATACGCTGGTGTCTTTGGTCCTCTGACTCGTTCAAAAATGAATGGATTTGTGGCTTCTCGTCATTATACGAAACAACTTTTGGCCTCGAAGAGAATGGAGAATACTGCTCTTTTGGCGAATGCTCCACTGATTCCTGAAGGTCTCTCTTTTGGAGCTCGTGGCGATGATGTCACGAGACTTCAGAGTTTTTTGAAAAATGTTGGCTTCTTGCCTACCTCTGATGAATCTGGATTTTTTGGAGAGAAAACTCGTGATGGACTTGTCGCTTTTCAGAAAACTCAAAAAATTATTTCTTCGGATTTTGATGTTGGAGCTGGAAGAGTAGGTCCTCAGACAAAATCAGTAATCGAAAAATTCCTTTCTACGAGCCGCTCAAACGCTTAATCTCTTTTTCTAATTCGAAAAGTTTTTTCTCGATATTTTTTGGTGTTTTTGTTCCGTATCTTTTTTCTCCTTCCTTCAGACGTTCTGCGAGAGTGACAATTTGGTCATGTGCGACTCGCTTGTCTGCGTAATAAACAACTTTTTCTTCGAGTGTTTTTAGAGGATTTTCTTTTGAAATAAGAGCTTCAAATTGCTGTTTTCTGACGATTTCTGCGAGCTTCTTTTCTCCTTTTTTCTCCAGGATTATTGCAGCAACTTCGCTGTCGTGCGTGTTTGGATATTTCTTTCGGAGACTTTTCCAGATGGCCGGGTCTGATTTTTGTGTTTCTTTGAAAACAAGCATTTTCAGGAAGTCATGCAGGAGTGCCGCTTGGCGAATGAACTGTATGTTTATTTTTTTTCCATTTTTCTGGATTTTTTTGGCATATGAAACTGCTACTTTTGCCACAACTTCCATGTGTCTCTGGACATGTTCTGGAGTTTGATATTTCTTGTAAAGTGCTTGAATTTCCCTGATGTTCATTTTTGAAAATCTTTTGGAAATGTAATAGTAATAATTCTTTCGTTTTCCCCCTCTGGGGACTTCGCGTTTTTCATTTCAATTTTGACGTTTATTTCCTCCTGATTCGTGTCCTGAGTCGTGAGTTTTTCTGGCCATTCGACGATAAAGAGTGCGTTTTCTCCGATTTCCTCCTTGAGTTCCTGCCAAGTTTGTTCTGCAAACTCGTGTTTTTTGTCGAGTCGATAAAAATCACAATGAATCATTCTTTTTCCGTTCTTTGAAGTATATTGGCGAATATAGGTGAAACTTGGGCTTTTGACCGTCCTTTCCTCTATTCCGAGGACTTTTGCGCATCCTTTGGCAAATGTCGTTTTTCCTGAACCCAGCTTGCCATGGAGGAATATAACCCCCTTTCCTTTCATTTTTTGGGTTATATCTGAAGCTATTTTTTGTGTTTCGAGACTGTTTTTACTGAGATATTGCATTTGTATAAAGGTTTATTTTGTGGTATTATTATACGATGCAAAACAAAAACAAAAAACCCCGTTTTCAAAGTTCGTTGCATGAGATGGATCACCAACGAAAAAAGACCCAACGTTCCTCATGGATGGTGCTCGGACTTTTTTTCTTTACGGCACTTTTTGTTCAACAGAATACACAAATTTTCCAAACTGCTCTTTTGCAGATTCCTCAACATGCTCCTTTTGATGGGACAGCACTTCCCATCAAAAATAGTCCTGATTGGGTCCGCCTCACTTCAACAGAGTATAAATTGTCATATGATCAAATTCCTGGCAATAAAATGCTTTCGCTCCCCCTGTATGATTCTGGGGTTTTGGCTCGTTCTACCGATGGTTTGTCGTGGAGTGATTCAACTGCTAATGGAATACGAAATGCGAAAATTACTTTCCCTGTTCCATACATGGGAAGTTACCGTTTGAATGGCAGAGAATACGACGGAAGCCATCTTGCTGTGGATATCAAAATTCCTGAACGTACTCCGGTCTACTCCATAGCAAATGGCGTGGTTGTGAAAGTTGCAAATCTTTCGAGTGGTTTTGGGAAACACATCGTGGTTCAACACAACGGTGTTCCGACGCTCAATGATCCTTCAGCTCGTACAACGCTTTTTTCTGCCTATGACCATTTGAGTTCTATCAGCGTTGTCGAAAATCAAGTGCTTCGAAAAGGCGAACTTGTGGGATATTCTGGTTCGACCGGATTTGCGACGACACCGCATCTCCACTTCCAGATTGATACTGATGAGGCTCCATGGCATCCATATTGGCCTTTTACAGGGAAGGAATCGAGTGATGCTGGACTCGATTTTGTGGGTGCGGTCAATGCAGGACTTGGAAAAGAAAGGGCTCTTCTCACGAGCGTTTCTCCTATGATGTATGTTCAGAAATACTTGAATTTTTCACCTTCTCTCCCGGTAGCTCCAACTCCAAATTCTACGCCTGAGCCTTCTGTTTCTGCCACGCCTCCTGTGATTCCAGCTCCTGAAGTTCCATCTTCTGGTCTTCCTTTCGATCGATTTGAACTCCAAAATGCATCTTCTTTTGAGAAAACTGGCCCAGCCACTATTCAAATTTTCGCCAAAGATCAGAGTGGAAATGCTGTTTCCGCATTTGATGGAGACGTGCTCATGCTTCTCACTGGCAATGTTGGTGTTTTGCCAAAAGCTTCTTTGAATCGTAGTGACTTTTCTACTGGAAGTGCAACAGTGACTCTCCAGGAACTCCGCGCTGGGACTGGACAATTGATCTTACTCTATCAAGGAAAACAATTTGTATCTCCATCTTTTGTTGTTCGTGATGCTGTTCCTGAGGTGACTCATCCTGCTGCTCCTGAAACTCAATCTCCTCAAAATCCTCCTACTGTTTCTGTTGATTTTAGCAGCAAGAAAGATCTTTTTGCTGATGTTCGTGGATCTCACCCATATTATGAAGCTATCTCTTATCTCAAACAAAATCAGATCGTCAAAGGATATCCTGATGGCACTTTCCAGCCGAATAAAAAAGTGACCCGTGCGGAAGCACTCAAAATCCTTTTCGAAGGCAGTAAACGTCCGACAACGACTCTTATTCAAAATCCTCCGAAATTCACTGACATCAAATACAATCAATGGTATGGGAAATATGTCTATGCTGCGTATAAGGCTAATATTGCCCAGGGCTATCCTGATAAGACTTTCCGACCAAATCAAAATGTGACTCGTTCAGAATTCTTGAAGATGCTTTTGACAGCCATGCTTATTCCTTTGAATCCTATTGTTTCGGAGAATCCTTATTCTGATGTCACTACCTCTGACTGGTTTGCACCTTATGTTGCCTATGCAAAAGAGAAAAATATTCTTCCTGAAAATAGTCTCAACTTTGGACCGAATGATGAAGTGAGCCGTGATGAAGTTGCAGAGACTCTTTATCGACTTATGATCGTTCGAGAAACGAACGCTGTGGCTTATAGTGACAGCCTGGTTCAGTAAATTTCATTTGATATTTTCTGATTTTGTGTTGTCGGTTTTTTCGACAACTTTCTTTTTTGAATAGTATTTTTCCTATTTTCTAGGCATTTTTTTTGCATTCAAGGACTCAACAAAACTCTTTTCTTGGAGTTTTTTTTTATATTTTTATTTTTCTTGTGCTCATTTATTGTGGTGCTACATATTTTTTAATTCTTCGTTTTTATGAAGGATACTTCCTTGGAGAATAGTACGACGCATAGACGCGTTCTTCATTCGCAAGAACATGATTATTCTGATTTTCTCCCTCCTCGTTCACATCTCCTCAAGCTTTCTTATCTCGAACTTGAAGAGAGAAATTTAGAGCTTAAAAAATTTCGTCGTGAATCGGTTCCTCATGAACAAGTTCGAAAATGGTGTGTTTCTCTCCTCCAAAATGAAATTGGTATCAAGGCAGTAACAGTTTTCTTTACTGATTTGGAAGGTCGTCTCCAGGGTTTGGATTATGACAAGAAATTCCTTCTCGAGAGTGAAGATAATCTCACGTTTGATGGCTCTTCGATTCGTGGATTTACCGCTCAAAAAGAGTCGGATTTACGCCTCAAAATTGATTGGACCAGTTTCCGTTTTGCTCCCTGCGACCTCTTTGGTGCTGGAAAAGTTCTCGTGTTTGCGAATGTGTGTGACAAGGATGGAAGCCTTTATTCTGCTGATTTTCGTTCACAATTGGCGACTTTGACTCAGGGACTTTTGGCGAAAGGTATGACGGTCAATATCGCTCCGGAGATTGAGGGATTTCTTTTCGACGGTGTGAAATCGGAACAATCTTTTGATGAAAAATCTGGCTTTTCCCTGGTGACGGCGAGCGGATATTATTCTTCGCTTCCTCAGGATTTGCTTCGACAATTTATCGATAAATTTGCAGAAGTTCAACGTGCGATGGGTTTCGAAAATGAAAAGGATCATCCAGAAGTGGCACCTGCGCAATTCGAATTGAATTTTCGATATACGCTTGCGCTGGACACTGCTGACCAGATCCAACTTTACAAATTGCTCGCACGACAAATAGCTGCGTCGATGGGAATGACTGCATGTTTCCTCCCAAAACCGCTTCAGAATTTGAATGGAAATGGGATGCATACAAATATTTCTATTTCTCAAAATGGAAAAAATACTTTCTATGATGTGAATGGTGAACACAAACTTTCTGATACTGCCTTCCAATTTCTGACGGGGATTTTGTACTATGCAAAAGACCTTTGTCTGACTATGAATTCGAGCGTGAACGCCTATCGCCGTCTGGATCCTGCTTTTGAGGCTCCGAATGAGATCAAAGTTTCTTCGACGGATCGCGGTTCGATGATTCGCATACCGATCGGTAACGAGAAAAGCAGCCGCATCGAAGTGCGTACCGTGGCACCAGATTCAAATCCGTATCTGTGCTTTTATACGCTTATTTCCGCAGGTCTCGCCGGTATGAATGCGAGTGAGACGGATTTTCGAAAGATGGAAGAAAGCGTCTACGGCAAAGATGTTGAGAAACTTCCTGGAGATATCTTCATGGCTCTCGAGTGCTTCTCGAAGAGTGATTTCATAAAAGAAGTCCTCGGTTCTGAGAATCAACGCAAATATGCGACTTTGAAGAAAATGGCTGCAGACCGCTCTCCGCGCATGCTTGGTACACGCGTCAAAACTGGTGAAATTGTGTTTCACCATGAAGTAACAAATCAGATGCTTTGGGGGGAGTTCTAGAATGGAAATACCCTGCTTTCTTAAAGCTCGCATTTTCTCGGAAGTGCGAGCTTTTTGTTTATTCGCTTTCTGGTGCCCTCGGCAGGAATCGAACCTGCGGCCTTGGTCTTAGAAGGACCCTGCTCTATCCACTGAGCTACAAGGGCATGTAGATCATTCTTTTTCAAATCCGGCTCATTATACTGGAAGAAGGGCGAAGCGGACAAGGAGATAGGAATCCTGGTCTCCTCACTCCTCACTCCTTGTGCTATGATCCTGTCATGCACATGCGCCCGGATGAGAAGGTTTTGAAAATCTTTCTCAAACATCCTTTTCCATATTTTCTGAATGTTCTGAAAACGGTTCTTCTGAGTGTTCCTTTTTATTTTATTCTTTATTTTATTCGTGAAGGTTTTTCATCTTCTGGTTTTATTTGGGCGAATCTTCTCGTAACAGGAGTTTTTTTTGTTGTCATTATTTATAATGGTTTTATGTATTGGCTGGATAAATTTATCGTGACAAACTATCGCATTGTTCATGTTACTTGGCCTTTTCCTACAATTCGTCGAGAATTTGAGACCGAGCTTTCTGAAATTCAGGAAATTGCGACCAAAGAGATGGGATTTCTTTCGTATTTAAAGATTTTTGATTACGGGACTTTGAAGATCGAAACGGCTGCGAGTAAAGTCACTATTTTTTTTGATAAAGCTCCGGATCCTGAGGGTATTAAACATTTTTTGTATTCGAGTGTTTTGCATAAAGATAAAACTGTATAATTTATTTATGATCGAGAGATCACACCAACCGATTCCGGATGACCGACCTGTTACTCCTCAGCAAGATGATCCTGCTGCTGCGCAGTTTGAGTTTTCTTTGCGACCAAAAGTGCTCTCGGAGTATGTCGGACAGGAAGAGATCAAGAAGCATCTTTCGATTTCGCTTGAGGCGGCAAAAAAACGCTCGGAACCGCTCGAGCATATTCTGCTCTATGGTCCTCCTGGACTTGGGAAAACGACATTGGCGCATATTCTCTCGAGCGAAATGGGTGTTTCGATTCGGGTGACTTCTGGTCCGGCTTTGGAAAAACAGGGAGATATTGCTTCACTGCTGAGTAATTTGCAGGAGGGCGATATGCTTTTCATCGATGAGATCCATAGACTTCGACCGACGGTGGAGGAGGTTCTCTACTCTGCTATGGAAGATTTTGCGCTGGATTTGATGATTGGGAAAGGTCCTTCGGCGCGCTCGATGCGTCTCTCGCTCCCCCGTTTCACGCTTATCGGTGCGACGACCAAGATGAGCATGTTGTCTGCGCCACTACGTGATCGATTTGGTCATACCTTGAAATTGAATTTTTATACACTTTCTGAAATTGAAAAAATCCTCATGCGATCTGCGAAACTGCTCGGATGTGAAGCAACTCCTGATGCGGCGAAACGTATTTCAAAATCTTCTCGTCAGACGCCGCGTATTGCGAATCGTCTCTTGCGTCGTGTGCGAGATTTCGCTGAAGTTTCTGGGAAAAATGTGGTTGATGAGGACTCAACACTGAAAGTTTTGGAAATGTTGGGTGTGGATGAATTGGGTCTTGATCATCGCGATCGTGAACTTTTGCGCGCACTGATTCAGAAATTTCAGGGTGGACCAGTGGGACTGAATACCCTTTCTGCCTCTTTGTCCGAAGAAGAAGCGACGATTGAAGATATTTATGAACCATATCTCCTGCAACTGGGGTTTCTCGATCGTACTCCGCGTGGACGCATCGCTACTGACAACGCTTATTCCTATCTCGGCCTTACTCCTCAACCCCGTCTCCTATGAAACGTTTCTTTTTTTCTTTCTTCCTCGTTATCTTTATTTTTCTGGGTATTTTCCTCCTCCAGGAAAAATTTGGTCTTTTTTCTCCTGCTCTCGGGGGTGGCGATGAAAGTGAGATTACTGAGATTTCTGCTGTTGGGACTTTGAAATCTTTTGGATCTTTTGCGGCGAAAGGTGCTGGTACACATTTTATTGAGAAGACTGATGGCTCTGTACTTCTTCTGACTGGACTTGGAGTGAATCTCGATCCTTATATTGGACAAAAAATTGAAGTCCGTGGGCGCATGGCAAAGACTCCGAGTGGGAAAGATTTGATGCAGGTAATCAGCGTGGGACCTGCGCCAGTGGAAAAAGTTGAGGTGACTCCCACGGATCCACAGACAGGAGAAGCGGTCACTCCTGTGAATCCCCAAGATACTTCCTGGAGCCCTTTTCTGGATTCAAAACTTGGAGTGAGCTTCCAAAAAAGGAATAATTGGAATTTGAAGAATAATGGAAAAACTCTTTCTCTTGAGCTTCTCACTTCAGAGCAGAAAAGGGATCTGATCGATATTAAAAGATTTTCAAACCCTGAAAAAAAGCCTCTTGGACAACAGTTGCAGCTCCTTACGAAAAATTTGTCTCCTGTTCAGAGCAAAATTGGAATTGATGGTCTGGATGCTCTCGAATACCGTTATGATATTGGTATTATCGAAGTTTATCTGGTGCGTGATGAATATCTCTATATGCTTTCCTACGCACCTTTCCAAAAAGTCTCTGGTGACGTCCACCGCAATGATTTTTATGAACTGCTCTCGACTTTCAGATTTGTCCCGATTCAGTAAAATTCCTCTTTTCGCGCCCAATATTTTATTATTTGTCAATATCATGCGGTTTCTTTTTGAAGCTGTTTCTGCTATTATTATGAGACGAACAGTCGCTTTATTCCTTCTCTTTTTTCACTCCTATGAATGACTTCAATCAACAGTTCGAAAAGTTCACGAAAGAGGCAAAGCAGGCTTTGATCGTAGCGCAGGAAAAAGCACAGGAAGCAAAATTGAATTATGTGGGAACGGAGCATATTTTGCTCGGTATTTTGTCGCAACCAAACTCTCTGGGGGCTTCGATCCTTCTGGGATTTGGAGTTTCTCTGGAGAATGTGAATCTCGTCCTAAAAACAGTGGGTCGGGCTGGACAACAGCAGAATCAGGCTCAGGCGGGCAAAGGTCCGACGGGTTTGAGCGGTTTTGCGAAACGTGTGATTGAAGACGCCCTCCGTGCAGCGCAGGAATTTGGTCATCAATTTGTGGGGACCGAACACCTCCTTTTCTCTCTCGTGTGCCAAGAAAATACGGCTGCGACGGTGATTTTGGAAAATATGAAAGTGAGCCCGGAAGATGTGAAAGAGCAGGTTGTGGAGGCTTTTGAGCGTTCAAAGAATCAACAACAACAGCCTGGGGGTCCGGTCGCTGGGGGCAATCCTCAGATGATGAATCCGCTCGAATTTTTCCTGAATGGTCTGCAGGGAGTACTCGTGAACAATATGCAAATGATGGACAAAGATCAGCAGTATCATGATGCGTACAAACACAAAAAAGGTCCACCGCAAACTGGACAAACAACTCCTCCAACCAAAGGTGGTCCGAAACAGGGTAAAACTCCAGCGCTCGATTATTTCACGACCGATCTCGTCGAAGAAGCCCGCAAAGGAAAATTGGATCCGATTATTGGTCGTGAGAAAGAAATTGAACGTATGGTGAGCATCCTCTGCCGCAAAACGAAGAACAATCCTGTTTTGATGGGTGAACCTGGTGTTGGAAAGACTGCTGTGGTGGAAGGTTTGGCTCAAGCAATCGTGAAAGAACAGGTTCCTGACATTCTTTTGGACAAGAAAATACTTTCAATTTCGATGACATCTCTCATCGCCGGGACAAAATATCGTGGTGAATTTGAAGAACGCATCAAGCAGGTTTTGGATGAAGCTTCGAGTCAGACAAATATTATTTTATTCATTGATGAGCTTCACACCGTGATCGGTGCTGGATCTGCAGAAGGCAGTCTCGATGCGGCGAATATCCTGAAACCTTCACTTTCTCGTGGGAAAGTTCAGGTGATTGGGGCGACAACGACGACGGAATATCGTAAACATATTGAGACGGATGCGGCGCTCGAACGACGTTTTCAGTCGGTAATGGTGGATGAACCGAGTTTTGATGATACCCTCGCGATTCTCCAGGGAATCCGTGCGGGATTTGAAGATCACCATAATTTGATTATTACGGATCAGGCGATTGCTGCGGCCGTGCAACTGTCGAAGCGTTATGTTCACGATCGTTTCCTTCCGGATAAAGCGATTGATCTCATCGACGAAGCATGTTCTCTGAAACGTGTGAGCAGCAAAGGAAATACAGACAAAATCAAGAAATTTCAGACAGAACTTTCTGACACCACCAAGAAAAAAGAAGAGGCTGTGAGTCATCAGGACTACGAGCGTGCTGCGGAACTTCGTAACAAAGAAATTGAAGTCGCCAAAGAAATGGAAGAAGCAAAGCGCTACAAAGTTCCTCGGGAAAACCGTGACAAAGTGACTGGCGAAGATATTGCTATCGTGATTTCTCGCATCACGGGTGTGCCGATTACGAAGCTCGTGAACTCTGATATCGAGCGTTTGATGAATCTGGAAAATGCACTTCACGCTTCGGTTATTGGACAGGATGAAGCCGTGACGGTCGTTGCGAAAGCGATTCGTCGTTCACGAACAGGATTTAGTGATCCAAATCGTCCGATCGCGTCGTTTATTTTCATGGGTCCGACGGGTGTTGGCAAAACTGAGCTTGTACGCACGCTTGCACGCGAGGTGTATAACGACCCGAATGCGTTGATTAAAATTGATATGAGTGAATTTATGGAACGACATAATAGTTCCCGTCTCGTAGGAACGACTGCGGGATATGTCGGCTATGAGGATGGCGGACAGCTCACAGAGAAAGTGCGCCGAAAACCCCATTCTGTTGTCCTTTTTGATGAAATTGAGAAGGCTCATCCGGATGTTTTCAATCTCCTCCTCCAGATTTTGGAAGATGGCGAACTGACCGATGGAAAAGGCCGAAAAGTCGATTTCAAAAATACGATTATTATCATGACTTCAAATATCGGTGCGGAGCAATTGACCGAAAAAGCGGCTCCGATCGGATTTGCATTGCGTGGATCTGCACTGGAACAAGCGGTGAGTGATTATGAGGCTTCGAAAGATGAGATCCTGAAAGAATTGAAGAAAAAATTCCGACCAGAGTTTCTCAATCGTATTGATAAAGTTGTTGTTTTCAAACCGTTGCAGCACAGCGATGTGAAATCAATCGTGAAGATGCATATGGAGAAACTTCAGAGGCGTTTGAACGACAAGGAACTGACCCTCGACCTCACAGAAGGTGGTCTCGAAGTGCTTGCGAATCGTGGATACGATCCGCAATTTGGAGCTCGTCCGGTACGCAGAGCGGTACAGGAACTCATCGAAGATCCTTTGACTCATAAATTTTTGAGTGGAGAATTCAAGGTTGGCGATACGATTCTCATCGAGAAAGAGAGCGACCAAGAAATCTCTTTGATTCAATCAACTCCTCCGAAGCTTCCTGATGCGGTGGCGGACGCGGTTGCACCGGTGAAAGAGCCTCGTCGCACGAAAACTCTGAAGAAACCTGCTTCGGATGAAACGCCGAAGGGGAAGAAATAGTTTCTTGTTGACGATTGCAAATTTCTCTTTATAATACCCCTGCTTTCTTCAGGAAGTCTTTGCATTGCAGCTTTCTGAGGATGATCTTATTTCTTAACCCATGCTTTGCTGACTCTCTGTTATGCCACAGGCAATTCAATCTGATTCCCCTATTATGGAAGCCCTTTTAGCGAAGGCTCCAAATCCTCCTACTTTTGATCCGGGGGCTTTTGTTGAGGGAACAATTCTCCTTATTTCGAAAAATAGCGTGCTCGTCGATCTCGGCGGTGTTTCGACTGGTGTCATTATGGGTCGTGAGGCTCATGACAATATGGACATGATCAAAGCCATGAAAGTGGGTGAAGTAGTGTCTGCGTATGTTACTCAGGAAGATAATCGTGATGGTTTGATCGTTCTCTCTCTCCGCAAAGCGAACCAGGAGAAGAAATGGACGACATTTATGGATGCGTATGAAAATGGAACGGTTATCATTGTTCGCGCTACTGAGGCGAATAAAGGTGGTTTGCTCCTGGATATCGACGGTATCAAAGGATTTATTCCGGTTTCTCAACTCGCTCCTCTCCACTATCCTCGTGTGGATGGTGCTGATCCGAGTATGATTCTCCAGAGGCTTCAGGCTCTCGTGGGGATCGATCTCTCGGTGAAAATTATTAATATCGACAAAGACAATGGCAAATTGATTCTTTCTGAGAAGGCTGCGAGCGAAGACGATCGAAAGAAGTCTCTCTCTGGTCTGGGCATTGGCAATACGGTCAAAGGTCATATCAGCGGCATCGTGAAGTTCGGTATTTTCGTGGCTTTCAATGGCCTCGAAGGTCTCGTACATATCTCTGAAATCGCATGGGGACACGTGAGTGATCCTGCGAAGTTTGGAAAACTTGGCGACAATGTGGAAGTGAAAGTCATCGGTGTCGATGGTGAAAAAATCTCTCTCAGCATGAAACAACTGATCGCTGATCCTTGGCTGGAGGCTGCGAAGAAATTCCCTATGGGGACTGTCGTGGAAGGTAATCTCCACCGCGTGACTCCGTTTGGTGCTTTCTTGAAACTTGGTGAAGATATCAATGGACTCATCCATGTCTCTGAGATCAGCTCTGTTCCTGTCCAGGACGCGACGAAATCTCTGAAGGTTGGTGATCATGTTCGTGCGAAGGTGATTGCTATCGAACCTGCTGATCATCGTATTAGTTTGAGTTTGAAAGCTCTCGAAGAAGACACTGGAAAAGCGAAGATCTCTTTTGAGGGATTGGATGTGGATGGATCTGCGAAGGCTGGAGAGGGCGAGGAAAAACCAAAGAAAGTGGTGAAGAAAAAAGTGGTGAAGAAAGAAGAGTAGTAGAACGTGTGACTTTTGACATGTGACATGTGACTTATGGATGCAAAAATTAAACTTGGGAGGACGTGTCTGGTGTGTCGTTCGAAAAAATCAAAAATGGAACTCCTTCGGATTGTGCGCAGTCCCGAGGGAGTTCTTTTGATTGATCCTTCGGGACGCGCATTGGGGCGTGGAGTATATTTGTGCAAGACTCGGGCTTGTGGAGCGGCGATCTTGGCGAAGCAAAAGAAATCGCCGATTGCTTATTTTCTCAAAGTCTCGATTCCTCCTGTGTTTTTTGATACATTGAAGTCCACGTATGATGGATTTCCTCAATGAATTGAATGAATCGCAAAAGAAGGCTGCGGCGCATGTTTCTGGGCCGCTTTTGATCGTGGCGGGAGCTGGGACGGGGAAGACAAAAGTGATTACGTCGCGGATTGCGAATTTGATTTTGAGTGGGACGGCGAAATCGTCGGAAATCTTGGCGCTGACTTTCACGGAGAAAGCGATGGAAGAGATGATCGAGCGTGTGGATGTGCTGATGCCGCTGGGATATGAGGAGATTTGGATCAAAACGTTTCATGGATTTTGCGATCGTGTGCTGCGCGAGCGCGGACATGAAATTGGGATTGATCCGGGATATAAGCTTTTTTCGAAGGTCGATCAATGGCTTCTGCTGAAGAAAAATCTGTTTGCGTTGGAGCTCGATTATTTCCGGCCGATGGGGAATCCTTCGCGGTTTCTTTTTACGCTTTTGGAATATTTTAGTCGTCTCAAGGATGAATGCATCACGCCGGAGGAATTTGCTGCGTACTGTTCCACTTTGCCGGAGGCGGACGAAATTCAAAAAGAAGAGCGAAAGAAATTTTTGGAATTGGCACATGTCTATGCGGCTTATCAGAAAATGTTGATTGCGGAAAATGCGTTGGATTTCGGGGATCTCGTGTATTTCACTTTGCAACTTCTGGAAAAACGGCCGAGTGTTTTGAATGAATATCAGGAGCGATACAAATACATCATGGTCGATGAATTTCAGGATACGAATTATTCGCAGACGCGGTTGATTCTCCTGTTGGCAAAAAAATCGCGGAATTTGGTGGTGGTCGGCGATGATGATCAGTCGATTTATCGCTGGAGAGGAGCCAGTCTTTCGAATATTTTGGAATTTGAAAAAAGTTTTCCGGGTGCGGAGAAGGTGATCCTCACGGATAATTATCGCTCGGATCAGAAGATTCTTGATGCGGCATATTTACTCATTCAAAATAATAATCCGGATCGTCTGGAATTTCGGGAACATATTTCGAAGAAACTCGTGGCGAAACGTGGGGATGTTGGCGAAAGTGCGGTGGGAAGCTCGGCGCAATCCCCTGTTCAGATTTGGCATTTCCAGCATTTTTTCGATGAAGTACGCAGTGTGTGTGATGATATCGAACGAGGGATTCAGGGTGGCGTTTCGCCCCGTGATATGGCGATTCTGGGGCGTTCGAATCAGCATTTGAAAGCTTTTGTGGAAGAACTCAAATCGCGGAAAATTCCGTATCAGGTGCGTACTCCGCAGGGGATTTTTTCTTTGGAAGAAGTGAAAGATTTGCTCGCGGTGGCGCGGCTGATTTCGAATCCTTCGGATGACATTGCGATGTATCGGTATTTGCAATTTGATGTGTTCGGAATTCCGATGGATGAGATCGTTTCGCTCTATCAGAAGGCAAAAAAAGAGTATTTGTCGCTGTATGATTGCTTCAAGAAAAATCTTTTAGATCCGCAGCCATTGCTTCTTCCAGAGATTTCGAAAAGCGATTCCCCTTTTCATTTGCTGAGTGAATTAATTTCTTTTTCACAGAATAAAGGACCGCTGAAAATTCTCCTGCAATTTTTGTATCAATCAAAATATCTCCAACGACTCGTGGATGACGAGCGTTTCGAGGCTGTGGAAAAAGTGCAGAACCTTCATCGTTTTGGTCGATTTGTGGATCATTTCGAGAAGACGGAGACACATCATTCTTTGTACGATTTTCTGGAATATGTGGAACTGCTGGAAGAGGCGGAAGGTGGAAATTTTGAGCAAGTGGCGGCGTCGGATTACGATGCGGTGCAACTCCTCACGGTTCATTCTTCGAAAGGGTTGGAATTTCCGACCGTGTATGTCGTGAACAGTGTGCAGCATCGTTTTCCGTCGATCAGTCGCGGTGATCCGCTGGAGATTCCGGAAGCGCTGGCGAAGGAGCATACGACGAAAGAAGATTATCATCTGCAAGAAGAACGGCGACTCATGTATGTGGCTTGCACGCGGGCTCGCGATCGTCTCGTGCTCACGCACAGTGATGCGTACGAGGGCAAGAAAAAATGGAAACCGTCGGTGTTTCTGGACGAACTTGCGGCCAGCGCGATTCCCCTATCGCAGGATTTCCCCGCGAGTGGGAAAAATCTGGAATCTTTCCTCGGTGAAGCGTCGTCGAAATATCTCGCGGGCGCGCGACTTCACAAACTTTCGAAGAAATTGAGTTACAGTCAATTCGATACTTTTCAGACCTGTCCGCTGAAATATCGATATCGGTATCTCTTCCCGATTCCGACTCCTCAGTCGCACGCCGCGAATTTTGGATCGAGCGTGCACAACGCGTTGAACTTTTTTTATCGCACATTGAAGCGCGGAGAAGCGGTGTCGTGGGAGCTGATGCAGGGCTTGTATGAGCAGGAATGGATTCCGTATGGATATGAGAGTAAGGCGCATGAGAATAAGCAAAAAGAACGCGGGCTCGAGATGCTGCGCGTTTTTTATGAGAAAAATTCGGTGCCGGAATTTGTCGTTCCTTTCGCGCTCGAGAGAAATTTTAATTTAAAAGTTGGTGAGTTTTCCATCAGTGGTCGCATCGATCGTATCGACGCTCTCGAAGACGGCACATACGAGGTCATTGATTACAAAACTGGCTCGTCGAAGCGCGATTCGAATCTTTCGAAAGATCTGCAACTCAGTTTGTATGCGTGGGCGTGTCGCGATGTTTTCCAAATTCCGGTGTCGAAATTGAGTCTCTATTTCATCGCCGATCAGGAAAAAAATTCGACGACGCGGAGTGATGAGGAGATCGAGAAAACAAAGTTAGAAATTTTGGAATTGGCGCTGGAGTTGCAAAAATCGGAGTTTCAGCCGACGCCGGGGTTTCATTGTCAGTATTGTGATTATCGGCTTGTTTGTCCGGCGGTGTGATAATCTCCGAGTTTTTCCCTGCAGGAATGAATCAGCATAATTGTCCATAGGCGAAGACCAACCCTAAAAAATCTTGGGGAGTCTTTAAGACTAAACTTTTTTGACCCACGCTGGATTGTCATCTCCAGAATCGCATCGCTTTTCGTAATGAGCAAAAGCTTTATCGCCGCACTTGCGACATTGCGGGAGCGTGCGTGTGGAAAATGTGGAATGAATATGAAGACCGTTTATAGTCCGGATCGGCCGGAAAAAATCTTGTGTGAAAAGTGCTATTTGGAAGGAATTTTCTGAGTAGAATTCTGCGAAAAAACGCGAATTTCATTTTATTTTTGCCGTGAATTTATCCTATTTAAATCAATAATTCACGCCATATTGACTTTTTTGCGTGAATTTGATAGAATAGAGGTATGATTTCACGTGAGATGAGAACTCGTATTGAAACTCTCAAGAAGGAATATGATTCCTTGAAGCAAGATAAGGAATCTCTTTTGGACTTACTTTTTGAAGTTGAGCTTCCTGAGTCTGTTTATAATTCAAATGCGATTGAAAATTCAACTCTTACGATTCATGAAACAGAAAAGATTTTATTGGAAATGGAAGTGTCGCGAAATGTATCGGTTCGTGAAGTTTTTGAGGCAAAAAATTTGGGACGAGTCTTTGAATATATTCAAGATAAAGTCAGCACAAAAAATATTGATAGGGATTTGATTTTACTCCTTCATCAAATACTTATTTCAAATATTAATGACAAAATTGCTGGGCGTTTCCGCACACTGGGAGAATATGTTCGTGTCGGAAAACATATTGCTCCTGCGCCTGAACACGTACATCAAATGATTACAAATGCATTGCTTGAATATTCAAGTAACCATACGAGTTATTTTTTGGAAAAGATTTCGAAATTTCATTTGGAATTTGAACACGTCCATCCTTTTTGTGATGGGAATGGAAGAATTGGGCGCGTTTTGATGAATTATCAACTTCTGCAACTTGGTTTTCCGCCAATCATCATTCGAGATAAAGAAAAGGCGGTGTATTATCGTTCATTTACTGAGTATAGAGAAAGCAATAAAGAAAAAATGAAGATTATGAATAGGGTTCTTACTATGGCTTTGATTGAATCATTTCATAAAAGAATTGCGTATTTAAAAGCAGACAAAATTATACGCATTTCGCAGTATGCAAAGAATTCGGGGGAATCTCACTCTATTCTTTTGAATAAGGCAAAAAGGCAGACAATTCCTGCCTTCCGTGAAAAAGGCGTCTGGAAAATAGGCGTCCCACACTCGGAATAATTTTTGTCCACTCACCTAGATTTTCGTCCCCGCCTCTCGTATCATGGCGGCATGAATATTTTCCTTGGGATTTTGCTCGTTCTCAGTTCTGCGGCTATTGGCTATTTGATTTGGTCTTCGAAAAGTGGTTCTTCGGAATCGACGGACGCGAAAAATGAGGTGAAAGAATTTTTCAAAATGGCGCTCGAGCAGCAGACGGAGATGCGACGACAGCTGGATGATCGGCTCAAAGAAGTGAGCAAAGTGATGGGTGAAAGTGGTCGCAATATTGGCGAACGTCTCGATACGGCGGCGAAAGTGGTGAATACGGTGAATCAGCGTTTGAGTCAGCTGGAAGAATCGAATAAGCGCATTCATGACATTGGCAAAGATATTTCTTCGCTCCAGGAAATTTTGCGTGCGCCGAAATTGCGCGGGAGTCTGGGGGAACTTTTTCTGGAAAATTTATTGGCACAGATTTTGCCACGACGTGATCTGTATGCGCTTCAGCATACTTTCAAGAGTGGCGAGAAGGTCGATGCGGTTATCTTTTTGCGCGATTCACTGATGGTCTGTGTTGATGCGAAATTTCCTCTGGAAAATTTCAAAAAAATGATCGAGACGCAGGGTGATGAAGAAGCTGATGCCAAGAAAGTCATTGCACTGAAGAAACTTTTCATCACGGATGTGAAGAAACATGTGGACGCCATTGCTTCGAAATATATTTTGCCGACAGAAAACACGCTCGACTTTGCGCTCATGTACATCCCGGCGGAGAACGTCTATTACGAGACGATCACTCGCGAACTGGATCAGGAATCGCATATTTCGCAGTATGCTCTTTCGAAGAAAGTGATTCCGGTATCGCCGAATACGTTCTATATTTACCTGCAAACTTTGCTGATCGGACTTCGTGGCATGCAGGTGGAGAAAAGTGCGCAGGATATCCTGAAACAACTTTCGCAACTCAAGGGCGATTTCAAACGGTTTTCAGAAAGTTATTCACTCGTGGGATCGCATCTGGGTCACACAGTGGGGAGTTTCCAGAAATCTGAAAAACAGCTCGAGAAGATGCAGGGGAAACTTCTTCATATTGAAAATCCTGGGGAGAAAGAGGAGGTTGTGCTCTTGGAGCCTTAGATATTCCCTTCTTGGCTTTGACTTTTCTGCTTCGAAACGGTAGAGTTTTTTCGCTTTATGGCTGTCAAAATTTCTGATCTTGCAGAACAACTCGGCGTTTCTCCAAAAGACCTTCGTGTGAAGCTGAAAGACTTGGGTTTTCCTGTGAAAGCGCTTGCTCGGAGCGTGGAAGATGATGCTGCGGAGGCGGTGAAAAAAGCTCTGGCAGTTTCGGAAGCGGAAAAATCTGAACCTGTAAAAACTGAAACTGCTCCCAAAGTTGCTGAAGTGGTCGACGATATTCTCGCTCCCGAAAAAGATCATTCTGAGGAAACGGCTGAAATTTATGGTGAAATCGTTGCGGAACAGCTCGAACGTGAAATCGTGAAGCAACAGCGCAAGAAAATGGCGGGACAGCCTCCGGTTCATAAATCTGGAAAGAGTGAGAATGCTCAGCAGGGTCCGAAGACGGGTGTCGTAGAAATTCCTGACGTGATTAGCGTCAAAGAATTTTCAGAAAAAATTGGTATTGGACCGGTCCGTGTGATTGGAGAATTGATGAAGAACGGCATTCTGGCGAATATTAATCAACAAATTGATTTTGATACGGCGGCGATTGTGGCGTCGGATTTGCATGTCCAGATCAAACGCAGACGTACGGATTTGCTTGTGGAGGACGCGCTTGTAGGAAATTTGAAAGCGATTATGAAACAGGATGATCCGGAAGATCTCGTGACTCGACCACCGATTGTCGTGGTGATGGGTCATGTGGATCATGGAAAAACAACTTTGTTGGATTCGATTCGTAGTGCGAATGTCGCGAGTGGCGAATCGGGTGGCATTACGCAGCATATTGCTGCTTATCAAGTGGAGAAAAATGGTCGGAAGATTACTTTCCTCGATACTCCGGGTCATGAAGCTTTCACGGCGATGCGTGCTCGTGGTGCCAAAGTGACGGATGTTGCGGTGCTCGTGGTGGCTGCGGATGAAGGGATCATGCCACAAACGATTGAGGCGATTCATCATGCTCAGGAAGCGCAAGTGCCGATCATCGTAGCGATGAACAAGATCGACAAGCCGCATTTGCAAATGGATCGCGTGAAAGGTCAGCTCGCAGAACATGGGCTCAATCCTGAAGAATGGGGCGGAACGACACCGGTGGTTCCTGTTTCTGCACTCACGGGTCAGGGAATTCCGGAACTTCTGGAAATGAT
>JBBTWG010000014.1:0-17427 GCA_038062935.1 Patescibacteria group bacterium | reverse complement strand
TTTTCTGGGAGACGACGTCGAGGCCGATGGTGGGTTCGTCGAGGAAGAGGATTTTTGGGCTGTGGAGGAGGGCTGCGACGAGTTCGCATTTCATTCTTTCGCCGAGAGAGAGTTGGCGGACTTGGATGTTTAATATGTCTTTTATGTCCAGGAGTTCGCTCATTTCTTCTAAATTTTCTTGGAATTCTTTTTCGGGAATTTCGTAGATTGCTTTGTTGAGAATGAAACTTTCAATGGCGGGGAGATCCCACCAGAGCTGGTTTTTTTGGCCCATGACGAGGGCGAATTGTTTTTGGAGTTTCGCTTCTCGGTGAAAAGGAATGTGACCGAGGACGCGAACTTCTCCGGATGCAGGGGTTAAAATTCCTGAGAGCATTTTGAGTGTCGTGGTTTTGCCGGCGCCGTTTTTGCCGATGAATCCCACAAATTCGCCTTCGTCGATTTCGAAAGAGATGCCTTTGACGGCTTCTACGTAGAGTTTTTCCCGGTTGAAAAGATTTCTCATGGCGTTCATCACACCTGCTCCTTTTTCGGAGTATTCGTAGGATTTTTTGAGATTTTTGACGGAGATGATCATGCTGCGCTTTGGTATTTTTTGAGTCCTATTTTCCAGAGTATTCGGCTCAAAATCAAGCTTATCACGGCTGCGACGACGAGGGCGATGATTGACGTTGGCTCGAAAATTCCTTGAAGTGCTTGGGTGGGGACGGAGATCGTGAAAAGCACTGGCATAATTCCGATGAAAAATATTCGCAGAGAGCCGCCGAAAATATCTGGCGGAAATTGCATGAATCTGAAAAACATGACGAAAAATTCGTGGATCATTTCGACTTTGATGACCCAGAAGAGAATGATGTTCGTGATGAACCATATCGAGGCGTAGATGATGAGCGACGCGAGGAAGAAGATGCAGAAGAGTGCAATCGAGAGGGGAGTGAGCGCGAGATCCATTTTGATAATCTGATGAATGAAGAGAAAAAGCGCTGGACCGAGTGAGAAAAGTGAGATGAGAGAGAAGTATCTCGTGCAAATCATGAATTGGCTGTCGACCGGTTTCGTGAGGAGGATGTCAAGTTTTCCTTCAGAAATATATTCCGGAAATGTCGAAAAATTTTTGATGAAGACGGTGAATCCGGTCGTGTCGATGAGGAAGAAAACGCTGAGGAGTAGGAGACTTTGGTCGTAGCTCCAGCCGTTAATCGTGTTGATGTTTTTGTAGAGGATGGTGTAGAAAAGGATGAACATGAGAAACCACAGGAAGTGCGCGGTGAACGACAGGAAGAAATGCGTACGGAACATGAGCTAGCGTGCGATCGAGTTTTTAACGAAGGACCAGTAGAGTTTGAGGTAACGCACGAGGATTTAGGATTTAGGATGTAGGATTGAGGATTTAGGAAGTCACAGGTCACACGTCAAATGTCACATGTTCCTCTAGGCGCCGACGGCTTCGTATTTTTTTAGGCCTTTTTTCCAGACTGCTTCTCCGATGAAGAAGAGGGCGAACATCCAGAAGGTTTGTATCGCGATTCCTTGGAGAATTTCTGTTTTGGAAAGGAGGCCGAAATAGACTTGCATGGGGAAATAATAATAGTACGGAAATGGTGTGAGCATGAGGAATTTTTGGAGTAATTCGGGGAAGAGGAAGAGTGGAAACATATAGCCGGAAATGAGTGTGATGATGTTTTCTTTCAGTCCGAAAAGTGCGCGGGTTTCGAGCATGAAAAATGCGGCGGAGCCGAGAATTCTGGCGAGGAGGAAGTGGCTGAAAATATTGATGGCGAGGATTATTGTGATGACGCCGAGCGCTCCTGCGCTTGCTGGGGCGACGATGGTGTTTCTGAGAAGGTAGAAAACGAGACCGTACGCTGGAATGTAGAGCGCTGCGTTCACGATGCGGATTCCCATTCTTTCACCGAATTTGAGGACGGCGTAGTTGATGGGGCGTGTCAGAAATTGGCTCAGGTTTCCATCTTTGATGTCTTTTGCGATGCGCTCCTCGCTGTATGTCGTCGTGAGTCGATTGAAAAGTTTGGTGATGACGTAGTAGGTGATCATCATCGGAAGTGTGTACTGTCCGAAGATTGTTTTCTCTGCGTAAATGGCGCTCCACAAAGCAATCATCAAGATAATCGGAACCATGTTGATGGTGAGCCAGTAGAGCAATTGGAACCGATATTCGAGTCCGTCAGCGATACCGATTTGTACTGATGCGAGAAATTTTTTCATTGTTTTCCGAGGTAGAGTTCGCCGACTTTTTCGTTTTTGAGCAGGTCTTTGCCGCTGCCTTCGAGGCGATTTCTGCCTAACTCTAGCACATATCCGCGTGTGGAATATTCCAGTGCGAGGTTGGCATTTTGTTCAACCATGAGAATGGCTGTTCCATTTTTACTAATTTCTGTTAATTTCTGAAATACTTCCTGCACGATTTTTGGAGAAAGTCCGATACTTGGTTCGTCGAGGAGAAGGAGTTTTGGTTGGACCATGAGTGCTCGTCCGATGGCGAGCATTTGCTGTTCTCCGCCGGACATGGTTTTTGCTTTTTGGTTTTTTCGTGCGGCGAGTTTCGGGAATTTTTCGTATATGAGTTGGAGATTTTTCTCGACGTCGTTTCGATTCTTGTGAATGAACCCGCCCATTTCGAGATTTTCCTGGACAGTCATGTTTGCGAAAATGCTGCGACCTTGTGGGACATAGCAGATGCCTCTTTTGATGATGTGGTCGGCGCGGAGTCCGATGAGGCTTTCTTCGAAGAAAAGAATTTCGCCTTTTTTTATCTTCGTCATTCCGAAGATGCTGCGCAGAATGGTGGACTTCCCTGCGCCGTTTGGGCCGATGATCGTCACGATTTCGCCTTCCTCGATGTGAATTTCGACGTCGTGGATGATATCGGGACCTCCGTAACTGGCGGTGAGATTGTTGATTGAGAGCATGCGGGGGCGAGGAGATAGGAGTTAGGAGATCAGGAGTTAGGAAGTCACATGTCACACGTCAAAAGTCACATGTTTCTTTCCCAGGTACGCTTCCAAAACTTTCGGATTTCTCTGCACTTCTTCTGGCGATCCAGTGAAAAGTACTGTGCCCTGATCCATGACGATAATTTCTTCGCACATTCCCATGACGAACGGCATATTGTGTTCGACGATAAGGATGGTACGACCTTCGCTGTGGAGCTTTTTGATGATGTTTTCGATGTTTCGTAGCATTGTGGGATTCACACCGGCGGCGGGTTCGTCGAGCAAAATGATATCCGACTCCGTAGCGATGGTCCGAATAATTTCTAATAATTTTTGTTGTCCGTATGAGAGATTTCCGGCGTACATGTGAGCATGTTCGTGGAGATTTATTTCTTTCAAATATTCCATGGCTTGTTCGCGATTTTTTTTCAGTGCTGATTTTTTTGAAAAAATATTTTTGAGACCTTGTTCATTTTTTTCGAGAACGATGAGGAGATTGTCGATGACGGTAAGTTCCGGGAAGAGTCGCACGCTTTGAAAAGTTCTGCCGATACCTATACGAGCTCTTTTGTATGCTGGCTTTTCGGTAATCTCTTCATTTTTGAAGAAAATTTTTCCGCTCGTGGCTGTCATGAATCCCGAGATGAGATCAAATGTTGTCGTCTTCCCCGCGCCGTTGGGCCCGATAAGTCCAGTGATCGAGTTTTTTTTCACCTGGAATGAGCAGTTCTGGACGGCGTGGAGACCTCCAAAATGTTTTTCCAGTTTTTCGATTTCGAGTATGTGATTCATTTTTTGGTAAGTTTTCTGATGCCGATGATGCCTTGTGGGCGTAAAATAATAATGATGACGAAAATGGCTGCGTAGAGCGCTATTCGGAGTGCTCCGATATTGATGTCCACTCCGAGAATTGTTCCGGTGCTCCCGAAGAAGCGGAGCGGTTCGAAGATTCCGTAGATGACGAATGGACCGACTATTGCGCCCCAGAAATTGCCGATGCCTCCAGTGATCGTCATGACGAGAACGAAGATCATGACATGAATCGTGAAGATTGCGGGATCGATGTAGTAAAGTCCGTGCGCGTAGAGTGCGCCGGCGATTCCTGCGAATCCTGCGCTGAGCGTGAGTGCTTGAAGCTTGATTTTGTTCACATTTTTCCCGAGTGATTCTGCGGCGATTTCGTCTTCACGAATAGATTCGAGAATTTTTCCGTATGGTGATTTTACGATTTTGTAGATGATCGAGTGGATGACGATAGCAATTCCTGCGTAGAGTACTAATTTTTCAAAATTTCCATCGAAAGTGACTCCTAAAATTTTTGGTGCTGGAATGCTGGTGATGCCGAGTGGACCGCCGGTGAGCGAAACCCAATTGAGCAAAATGATGCGAATAATTTCTCCAAATCCGAGTGTGGCAAGGGCGAGATAATGGCTTTTGAGTCGAATTGCTGGGAGTGCGATGAGAAATCCTGCAAATCCTGCAAAGAGAAATGCGAGAAGAATATTCATGAGAAATGATGTCTGAAAAGTTGTCGAGAGAATTCCTGCGGTGTATGCGCCGATGGCGTAAAATCCGATGTGCCCGAGATGAAATATGCCCGTGTATCCCAGACTGATGTTGTAGGATTGCGTGAGAATCGTGCCGATGGTGATGAGTATGAGGAGGAAAAAAATTTGCTCAATCATAGAATTTTTTTTAATTTCTGGTTTTTTCTTCGTTGCGAATGAAAAGTCCTGTTGGCTTCATGAGAAGTACGAGAATGAGAAGTGCGAATGCGAAAACGTCTTTGTAGGAAGAGGGGATTGAGACGCCGTTTATGCTCAATCCTATCCCAACATTTTCGATGATTCCTATCAAAAATCCGCCCGCGACGGCTGCCGGGACGCTCCCGATACCGCCGACGATGATGGCTGTGAAGGATTTGATAATGAGTGGCGCTGCCATCACTGGTTGGAGATTATTTTCGTAGCCAATCAGAATTCCTGCGGCTCCGGCGAGCATGGATGCGATGAAAAATATGATCGTGGTGATTTTCTCCGAATTGATCCCGACGATTTCGGCGGCTTCCTGGTTATCAGAAACAGCGCGAATCGCTTTTCCAGTTTTTGTGTACTTCAGAAATGCGAAGAGCGCGAGCATGAAAGTGATGGATGTTGCGATAATGATGATTTGCAGATTAGTGATATAGAGCTTGTCTCCGAAAAATTGATATGTTTCCACTCCACTTCTGTCATATGTTTTGACGCCTGGTCCTGCGAAAATCATGACCATTGCTTGCAGAAAAATTCCTACACCAATTGCTGCGAGCATCGGTGTATATGAGGCTGCTTTTTTAATAGGCTTGAATGTGAATTTTTGTATAAGAATGCCAATGCCTCCCACGAGGAGTGCTGTGAGAATGGCGCTGTTCACGATTGGCCAGTCTAACACTATTGTCATGGCGAAGAAGATATAGGCGCCGAGGGTTGCCATTTCTGCGTGAGCGAGATTTACAAATTTCAGCACTCCGTAAGTGAGTGCGAGTCCGAGCGCGATGAGCGCGTAGAGTGATCCTGCGATAACTCCGTTCATGACGATTTGCGGGGGAAGAGAGAACATGGATTTATAATAAAAACTCCCGAAGTTTGATTTCCTTCGGGAGTGTATCATCATTCTTTTTCGGCTTCAATGTGCCTATTCTTTGGTAGTTTCGCTCGGTGCTGGAGTCTCTGTTTTTGTTTCTACTTTTACTTCCTCTACTTTGACTTCTTCAACTTTTGCTTCTTCTTTCTTTGGCTCTTCTTTTTTCACTTCTGCTGTCACAACTGGTTCTACCTTTGTTGTCAAAATTTCTGGTGCTGCGACGGCTACTCCATCTTTGACGACGAGTGTCGCGTATTCGATGGTTGGATCACCATTTTGGTCGAAGCCGTAAGTGCCGAGAAGACCTTTGAAATCTTTTACCGTGTAGAGATAATCTTTGAGTTTTGTGCCGTTATATTCTCCTCCTTTTTCGATACCTTGCTTGAGGAGTGTCATAGCGTCGTATGTGGCGTATGAGAAGATTTCGAAGTTTGGATCTACTGCGTACTCTGCTTTGTAATCAGCACGGAATTTTGTGACCATTGGGTCGTCATTTCGTGGCACGAGATCCACGCCGATCATGCCTTCCTCAAAATCTTTTTCTTTCATGAGTGTCTCTTTGTCGCTGATGACTGCGTCTTGTGTGATCATCTGTACTTTCCATTTCATTTCTTTCATTTGTTGGAATGTGAGAAGCGCCTTGTTTTGTGTCTGTGGGTCGACGAAAAGTGCATCGATTTTTGCTTCTCGGAGTTTTACGAGTTGCGTACGGAGGTCTGTAGCATCAGATGTATAAGTTTCGACAACACTTTCTCCACCGACAGCCTTGAAAGCTTCTACGAATGCATCTTTCAAACCGAGTGCATAATCTGTCTGTTCAGACAAAACGCCAACTTTTTTGTATCCTTTGTTGGTCGCAATTTTTGCTACGATCGTCCCTTTGCCGAGATCTGATGGATAATTTCTGAAAATATAATCTCCCGATGTCGTGATTTTTGGACTAGAAGATCCTGGGGAGATAATCACAACTTTTGCTGCTTCTGCGAATGGTGCTGCGCCGAGTGTTTCACTGCTGCAGAGTCCGCCGATTACGAATTGGACTTTTTCGGTATTGATCATCTTTTGCACTGCTGTCGCTCCTGCTTTTGAGTCACATTGACTGTCTTCGATGACAACTTCTACATTTTTCCCTTGAATGCCACCTTGCGCGTTCATCTGTTTCGCTGCGAGTTTAATCGTGTTACTCATGGCTGCTCCATATGCCGCAGCATCGCCGGTGAGTGGCGCGAGGAGACCAACTTTGATAGTAGATGCAGTGTCGCTTCCTGGAGCAGACAGGCATCCTCCTGCGAGTGCGATGGCTGTGAATCCAGCAATAAAACCGACCTTTCCGAATGTTCGGAGATTGATCATGAATGTGAGAGTTAGGAAATAGTTTTGGGGGAATTAGTATAAAACTTTTCTCTGGTTTTTCACTTTTTTCGTATTGAAAGTTTCTTAAAATGTGTTTTTGATTGCCTGACTGCGCAAGAGATGATCGACGAGTGTCATAGCAACCATACTTTCTGCGACTGGGATGACTCGTGGTGCCAGACAAGCATCGTGCCTACCTCGAATTTCTATTTCGACTTTTTTCTTTTTTGAGTCGACTGTTTGCTGTTTTTTGGCGATGCTGGATGGTGGTTTGACGGCGATTTGTATGACGAGATCTTCGCCTGAAGAAATGCCTCCAAGCGTCCCGCCGGCGTGGTTTGTCTTGGTTTTTACTTTCCCTTTGATGGTTTGAAAGACGTCGTTATTTTCTGAGCCTTTCATGCCGGCGCCCTGAAACCCTGTTCCGAAAGATACGCCTTTGATTGTTGGGATTGAGAAAATGGCTTTTGCGAGGTCTGCTGGAAGTTTGTCAAAACATGGTTCACCGAGACCGACTGGCATGTTTTTCACGATAATTTCAAGAATTGCTCCGCTGGAGTCGCCTTCATCACGGAGTTTTTCGACATATTTGATCATCTTTTCTGCGGCTACTTTGTCGGCGCAACGCATGAGATTTTTTTCGATTTCCTTATGGTCAAATTTTTCTGCCTGAATGTTTCCGACTTGGATGGTGTGTCCGAATATTTTTATTTTGCTCTGATCCAAGACTTTTTTTGCGACGGCGCCAGCCATGACTCGCGAGACGGTTTCACGTCCAGAGGATCTTCCACCACCTCGATAATCCCGAATTCCGTATTTCATATCGTACGTGAAATCAGCGTGTCCTGGGCGATAGACATTTTTCAATGAACTGTAATCTTTGGAATGTTGATCTTGGTTGTAGACGAGCATGCTGATGGGCATGCCGGTCGTGGTGTCTTCGAAAATGCCAGAAAGTATTTCTACTTGGTCTGTTTCTTGTCTTGCCGTGGTGATTTTGCTGCCGCTTGGACGACGTCGATCGACTTCTCTTTGAATATCTTCGGTTGTGATTTTGATCCCTGCAGGACAACCGTCCACTACAACGCCGAGTGCTTTTCCGTGTGATTCACCCCAGCTCGTGACGACGAATATTTTCCCGAAAGAGTTTCCAGCCATGCGCGGATACTATCAAAAAAGCCCCGCGCTGGCGAGGCTTTTGAAGTTTATTGTTATTTCTTTTCTTCTACTTTTTCTTCTTTTTTCCCTTTGGTTGCTTTCTTTTCTTTCGCATCTTGTGCAACTTTTTGCTTTTTCATGAATTTCTCGACACGTCCGCCGCTGTCCACGATACGTTGTTTGCCAGTGTAGAAAGGATGACAGTAGGAGCAGACATCGACTTTCATTGTGTCTTCAGCCATTGTTGAGAAAGCTTCACAAACGAAGTCGCCGCTTTCGCCACAGCTACAGACAAATTTAACTTTGTGGATTTTTGGATGAATTGCAGCTTTCATAGAGAAATAGTGAAATTGAATTTTGAGCTTTGGTACGCCGTAAAACTGTTATTTTTTACTCTTTTTTCGGCGCGAAGCGGACGTAATATACTTGAAGCCACCATAGATTGCAAGTGCAATCAGCATGAAAATGGCTCCCAGAGTTCCTATATTCCCCATCTTGGAGACATAGATTGTGTAGTTTTTACTGATTTCTTCGCCGCTGTCGTCTTGTATTTTTACTGTGATTTTATGCGATCCTGTTTCGGTGAAGGTTTTTTCGAGAATGACTCCTTCTTGCTCTTTTTCGTTATCGACTTTCCATCTGACTTTTCTGATTTTTCCGTCTGGATCTTTGGTTTCTGAGGCATTGAGGCTTATTTTTTCTCCTGGTGCGACTATGAAAGGAACTCCTTGTACTTGGATCTTTGCTGTGAGATTTTCTGGAAATTTATCTTTGATATTTGGAATTCCATCATTATCTCTGTCTGAATCTGCGTTGTCTCCGATGCCATCATGATCGCTATCTTTTGATTCTTTTGGGTCGAGTGGAAACGCGTCTTTCCCATCAATCACCCCGTCTCCGTCGGTATCTGCAACTTTTGGATTGGTGCCGATAGCGATTTCCTGTCCATCGTAGAGTCCGTCATTGTCGTCGTTGGGATCTTTATTGTCTCCGATCCCATCTTTGTCATTATCTTTTGTTTCTGTCGGATCGAGAGGAAGTGCATCTTCTGTGTCTGGAATTCCGTCATTGTCATCATCGAGATCTTCGTTATCTCCTTTTCCGTCACCGTCGGTATCTTTCTGTTCATTTTTATTTTTTGGAAAAGCATCCTCATTATCTGCGGTTCGATCATTATCGTCGTCGACATCTGTAATATCTGGATTTCCATCACGATCAAAATCTGATTCTACGGAGACTGTTTTTGTTACTGAATTGTTTTCCACGTTGTCCCCATCCTGTTCGAATGGATACAGTTTTGCAGAGACTGTTTCTGATCCACTATTGGGATACCAATCTATAAAAACGTCATCTGTTTTTCCTGCGAAAACAGAAATTGGCTGATCGGTTCCGATCTGTTTTTTTGTCTTGTCGTCAAAAAATCTTATCACTCCATAGAGGTCCTTTGAAGTTTTATTAGTCGCGGTTGCATAAATTTTTACCTTTTGTCCTTCGACAAAAACGTTGGTTGAGAATCGTAAACTTGTTTGGTCTACTGAGAGATCTACACCCTGTGCGAAGACACCGAGTGGATGGACGAGGATTGCCGCAAGAGCGAAACTGGCGAGTGATGCTTTTTTCATAGAGTGAGAGAGTTATGAGGTTGCCAATTTTTTTAAGGAATCCTCTTAGCTTTTTTCATCAAGCTCCAGCATTTCGTTGACTTCTTCTTTTCCATCAGTTGCAGGTGCTGCTTCTTCCTCTTCGTGAAAAACGACAGACATGGACGCGACTTTATCATTTTCATTCATGCGCATCAGATACACACCTTGTGTGGCGCGACCTTGTGAAGGAATTTGTGACGCCGGAAGACGAATGAGCTGTCCTTCTTTTGAAACAAGAATAACATCTTCTCGAGTGTTTTTCCCATCGAGTACGTGAGCTCCGACAATGCATCCTGTTTTTGCTGTGATGTTTGCTGTTTTGACGCCGCTTCCTCCACGATTTTGGAGTCTGTAATTTTCGACTGGTGAACATTTTCCGAGACCGTTCTCCATGATGACGAAGAGTTCTGCCGTCTTCGGATTTTGAATTGCATCCATTTGGACGACTTTGTCACCTTTTTCCAGACGCATACCGCGAACTCCCATCGACGCGCGACCGATTTCGCGAATATCTTTTTCTTGGAAGCGGATACCTTTTCCGTTTTTGGTGACCATAATCACTTCGTTGCCTTCGTTGACTTCACGGACCCATTCGAGAGAATCATCATCGCGGAGTTTGATTGCGATCAAGCCATTTTTTCGAATATTCTTGAATTCCTCGATCTCTGTTTTCTTGATCGTTCCATCGCGTGTGGCCATGAAGAGTGAGTCGCCTTTGAGTTGTTCGCCGGTGGCGAGCATCGCGGTAACAAACTCTTTATCTTTGAGTTGGAGAACGTTCACAATTGGTTGACCTTTTGCGGTGCGTGATCCTTGAGGGATTTCGTAGACGGCGATTTTGAAGACGCGTCCTGTGTTGGTGAAGAATAAGAGTTCATCGTGATTGTTCGCAGCCCGAATGATCTTAATCTCATCTTCTTCTTTTGTGGTAGCGCCTATGATTCCTTTTCCTCCGCGATTTTGACTTCTGAATGTGCTTGGAGGGACACGCTTGATGTAATTTTCTCGTGAGAGCATGACGATCATGCGCTCGTTTGGAATTGTGTCTTTGGCAGAAATTTCATCGACGGCGTGGGGGACAATTTCTGTTTTTCTTTTATCTCCATAATCTTTTTTAATTTCTGCGAGCTCTTTTTTCATGATTGCGAGGACCTTTTTTGGATCTTTCAAAATGCTTTCGAGTTCGCTGATGAGTTTCATGACTTCTTTATATTCTTCTTCAATTTTTTTGCGTTCCAATCCTGCGAGTGTCTGGAGCCTCATTTCCAGAATTGCTTTTGCCTGGATGTCGCTCAATTTGAACTTCTTCATGAGCGCGGTATGCGCTTCTTCTTTGGTTTCGGATTTCTTGATCGTCGCGATGACTTGATCAATATTGTCGAGTGCGATGACGTAGCCTTCCAATATATGCGCTCGTTCTTTCGCAATTTTTAATTCATATTGTGTTCTCTTGGTGATGACTATTTTTCGATGTTCGATGAAATATTCTAGAATCTGTTTGAGATTGAGAAGCCTTGGCTGCAAGCCATCCACGAGCGCAATCATGTTGAAATTAAATGACGTTTGGAGTGGAGTGAGCTTGTAGAGTTGATTGAGAATTTTTTTCGGATATGAATCTTTTTTGAGCTCGATGACCACGCGAATTCCGTGTCTGTTGGATTCATCTCGGATGTCTGTGATGCCGATGATTTTTTTCTCGCGAACGAGATCCGCAATTTTGATCACAAGGTTCGCTTTATTCACCTGGTAGGGTATTTCGGTAATGATAATGCTGAATTTCCCACCTTTTCTTTCGACAATTTCTGCTCGTGCACGCATCACGACTCCGCCACGACCTGTCATATACGCGGTTTTGATTGCTTCATTGCTGTAAATCATCGCAGCAGTCGGGAAGTCTGGACCTTTGATGAATTCCATTAAGTCTTCGATGCTTGCCTCTTCGTTGTCTGCGAGATGCATGATTCCGTCTACGAGTTCCGTGAGATTGTGCGGAGGAATTGATGTTGCCATACCTACTGCGATTCCTGAAGTTCCATTGAGGAGAAGTTGAGGAATTTTTGTAGGAAGAACCCGAGGTTCCTGGAGACGACCATCGTAGTTTGCTTGCCAATCGACTGTTTCTTTATCGAGATCTCCGAGCATTTCCTCGGTAATTTTCTCCATTTTTGATTCTGTGTAACGCATGGCAGCTGCACTGTCTCCGTCTATTGAGCCAAAGTTTCCTTGTCCGCGAACGAGCGTGTAGCGCATGGAGAAATCCTGGGCCAAACGAACGAGAGCGTCATACACCGAAGCGTCGCCGTGTGGATGATATTTACCGAGAACTTCACCGACGATCAGCGCGGATTTCCTGAAAGAAGAGCCTGATTTGAGCCCCAAATCATGCATGGCGTACAAGATGCGTCTGTGAACTGGCTTGAGACCATCGCGAACGTCTGGAAGTGCACGAGAAACGATGACACTCATCGCGTAATCGAGGTAGCTTTCTTCCATTTCTGTAGAGATCTCTCTTTTGGTGGCTTCTTGGTAGGCGAGGAGCGCTTGTTGCTCCGAAGGACTTTTTTCGTCTTTATCGCTGTCTTCTTCTTTGCTCAGAGATGTTTGCTCCTCTTCATTTTCTTCTCCTTTTTTGCGTTTTTTTGGATCATTCTCTGGGGCATTCTTTTGTTTTTTTGCCATATAAAAAGTGGAAAAAGTTAATAAAAATCAGAATCAAAAAGTTCGTCTAGGAATCTATCACAAATGTTTTTTTCCGTCGAGATTTTCAGGAATGGCTTCTGTAGGCTCTTGACTTTTCTATTTTTGTTTGTATAGTATTTGTAACCCTAAATTTGGAAATTATGACTAGAGAGCCAATTGAAGTTCTTCATGTTGAGGACAGTCCCGATGATGAGGATATCATTCGGGATGTAGTTATTCGTTCTCTGCCAAGTGCTCGATTCCATCCTTTTGAAGGTGCTGATGATGCTTTGAGCTACGTTCGTGAGTGTAAACAACCTTTTGATTTTGCTATTCTTGATGGTCAGCCTCTCAGAGAGGCATCTTTGGCTGATTTGACCCAGCATCTTTCTGCTTTTGGCACCCGCGTGATTGTTTGTACCGGTGGTGTTCCCAGCTCAGAGGCTGCCCGATTGCATCAGCTTTGGAGTAAGCGTGGCATTGTGGGAATTGTTGATAAAAATCAACTTGGTCCTTTGGCTCATATCTCGGGTCTTCTCCATCCTGAGGGTCACGAAGCCCATGACGCTGCCCAAAAAGCTATTTCAGCTTCGACTCGAGAGTTTTTGTCTCGATTTGGGCTTTAATGTGTTTTTCGTTTATGGCTGCTTGTCCAGAAGCTGTTTTTGTGCTATAATGGTTCGAAGTGTTTTAAAAACAAAAACATATGGACGAACAAAATACAGTAGTGCCAGTTCCAGCTCCTGTCGATCCAACTCCAGTTTCTCCGCCAGATATGAATGCGGCGACCCCAGAGTGGTTGGTCCAAGCAGCGAATGGAGCTCCTGCACCTGAGGTTGTTGTGGCCACTCCAGAAGTTCCAGCAGTTGCAGCTCCTATTCCAGAGCAGGTTGTGACTCCAACAGAAAAGAAAAATCTTTTTGATTCTTTCAAAACAGGATTTCTTTCGAATCTCACTCAGCTGGATAAATCGAAAGAAAAAATTACGCAGGAAGTTGTGGATGGAAAATCTGAGGCCACCAAAATGACTGATCAAGAACGTAAAGATCTCATTGAGGCGGAGAAAATTTATCAGGAAGGTCTGGCGACCATTCGTGATTTGATCGCACCATCCTCGATGGAAATTCGTTATGACTCTGTGCAAGTTGGTGGATTTTTTGCGCAGACTTTTTATGTGTTTTCGTATCCTCGTTATCTCGACACCAACTGGCTCGCGCCCGTCGTGAATTTCGAGGTGACGATGGATATCTCGCAGTTTATTTATCCGATCGATTCTGCAGAAATTATGAAGACTTTGAAAAAGAAAGTGGCGCAAATGCAATCGTCGATTCATATGGATATGGACAAAGGAAAAGTTCGCGATCCGGGACTTGAGACAGCGCTGGAAGATGCAGAGCAGCTTCGTACAGAAATTCAACGTGGTCAGGAAAAATTTTTCCAATTTGCGTTGTATTTCACGGTGTACAGCGATGACGAAAAAAAATTGCAAAAGATCGCGAAACAACTCGAAAGTCTCCTCGGTGGCAAGCTCGTGCTCACGAAACGTGCGCAAGTGCAGGCAGAGGCTGGACTGAATTCCACTCTTCCGATGTGTCTCGATGAACTCTCGGTGATTCGCAACATGAATACATCGCCACTTTCTACAACTTTTCCTTTCAGCTCTTCGACACTCACGGCAAATGAAGGAATTCTCTATGGCGTGAATCGTCACAACGATAGCTTGATTATCTTCGACCGTTTTTCTCTCGAAAATGCAAACTCCGTTGTTTTTGCAAAGTCTGGTGCTGGTAAATCATACGCAGTGAAACTGGAAATTCTTCGACAGATGATGCTCGGTTCAGATGTGATTGTGATCGATCCAGAAAATGAATATGAAGCACTTTCTGAGACGGCCGGTGGAACGTATTTGCGCTTGTCGCTCAACTCCGATCGTCGTATCAATCCTTTTGATCTTCCTGCTCCGATGCCAGACGAGACGACGCAGGCTGGAGATATTTTGCGTCAGAACGTGATTGATCTCCTCGGACTTTTGAAACTGATGCTTGGTGAAATGACCCCAACGGAAGAAGGTTTACTCGATCGTGCACTCATTGATACCTATTCGATCAAAGGCATTACGATGGATATGATCGATCCTTCCACGAAAGAACCTCCGACGATGGAAGATCTCTATAGTGTGCTTTCCAGCATGGACGGTGCCCTGAGTTTGTCTCAGCGACTTCAGAAATATACGACTGGAACGTACGGTGGAATTTTCAATAAACCGACGAATATCGATCTCAGTTCAGGCATGATGGTCTTCTGTATTCGTGATCTGGACGACAATCTTCGTCCGATCGCGATGTATATTATTTTGAATTACATTTGGAGTCGTGTCCGTCGTGAACTCAAGAAACGTTTACTCATTATCGATGAGGCGTGGTCGATCATGCAACACAGTGATTCTGCGAAATTTCTCTTTGGCCTCGTGAAACGTGCTCGAAAATATTATCTCGGGATCACAACCATAACACAGGACGTGGAAGATTTCATGGCGAGTGATTACGGGAAACCGATTATCACGAACTCTTCGATGCAGCTGCTTTTGAAACAGGCGCCGGCTGCGATTGAGATTCTGGCGAAGACTTTCAATCTCACGGAAGGGGAGAAATACATCCTTCTCAACAGCGGTGTTGGACAAGGACTTTTCTTTGCAGGCAATAAACATGCCGCTGTGCAGGTGATTGCGTCGTACGGAGAGGACAAGATTATTACGACGAATCCGCAGGAGATTTTGAATCAGAGGAAGGCGGCGTAAGTTCCTTATTTCGTTAAAACCAGAAATACTACATACGCAATGTATGAAGCAACCATAAGCGCTCCTTGCCACGTTTCGATAACTCGTTTTTTACCTATAAACATCACCGAAAACAAGATAACACTTGCAAATATCACCATTGCTATATCACTGTTGGCGCTTGGATCAAATGGTAGTGGGCGGATAATAGCACTAAGGCCGAGAATCCAAAAAATGTTAAAAATATTTGATCCGACTATATTTCCGATTGCAATGTCTGATTGTTTTTTGTAAGCGGCCATTGCAGAAGTGGCTAATTCTGGCAACGAAGTACCAACCGCAACAATTGTTAATCCAATTAATGACTGGCTTACACCAAAAAATTCGGCTATTTGAACGGCACCATCAACTATCCATTTTCCACCAATCGTTAAACTGACAAGGCCTAAGATAATGAATATTGCAGACTTAGAGTTGCTCAATACTTTAATTTCTTCTTCAGCGGTGCTTTCATCAGATTTTGCAATTCCAAATATGTAGTAAAGAAAAATGATAAAAAAGGCCAAAAGAATGAAACCATCTATTCTGGTAATACCAGAAAAGCTTGTTCCATCAATAAGCATATCATTGGCCATAAGACCCAACACGATGATTGCCAAAAGGCTCAATGGGATTTCTTTGAGAATAGTATTTCTCTTTGCAGTAATTGGATAAATAATCGCTGATATTCCGAGGATTAGTAGGATATTTGCGATATTACTTCCTAAGATATTTCCAATCGCAATTTCACTATTGCCTTGCACACTCGCAAAAATGCTCACAATTAATTCTGGAGCGGAAGTGCCAAAAGCCACTATCGTTAAGCCAATAACAATGCTTGAAATTTTGAGTTTTTTTGCGATTGAAGCCGAACCATCAACCAAGAGATCAGCGCCTTTAATGAGGAGGAGAAATCCGATGATAAATAATATGTATGTAGTCATATAGTTTGAAACTAATTCATATAATTAAAAAATATTTATTTCAACATTCCTATAGCTGCATCCAGCACCTCATCTGCGTCTGTCTTTGTATCGTCTTTCACGTATTGGTCTGGTTTGATAGGATTTTCCGTGAGGTTGGTTCCTTTGGGTGTGAGCCATTTTGCGATGCTGATTTTGATTTGAGATCCGTCTATGTAGTTGTTCAATTCTTGGACGCTTCCTTTTCCAAAAGAGTCGTCTCCGATGATGGTTGCGATACTGTTGTCGCGAAGTGCTGCTGCGAGAATTTCTGATGCTGATGCACTTCCACGGTTTTGAATTACGATGATCGGATATACTGAGAGTTCGCCTTTTCCTAGAGAGATGTATCGAACTTTCAATGGATTTGGCATGTCTGATCGTCCTGGAGTAGATGCGTTCTCCCTAAAAGTTTTCTCTGCGCTCTTGGCATTTTTGAATTCAAGCGTTGAAATGGTCCCTCCTTTTGGGATGAAGTGATCGAGAATATTGAGTGCTGTATCGAGGAATCCTCCTGGATTGCTGCGGACGTCTATAATGAATCCTTTCGGTTTTTGCTCGAGTAGAGTTTGTACAGTTTTTGTAAAATCTTGATCGGTATCTTGATTAAAACTATTGATTTGAATCACCGCGATTCCGTCTCTCATATATCCATCGACGATGAGCATCTTGATCGTTTCTCTCGTTATTTCGAAACTTAAATTTTTGCCTTCTCTTGATATTCCGAGTGTTACTTTTGTATTTTTCGGTCCCTTGATCAGTTTTACCACTTCTTCGAGTTTCAATCCTATGACACTTTTTTCACCGACTTTTGTGATGACGTCATTTGGATGAATCCCTGCTCTTTCTGCTGGACTTTTGCGGAGAGGGGATATGACTGTCACTTTTTCATCGATCATGTCGATGGAGATTCCTATGCCTTCGAACTCTCCATTGAGGGCTTCATTGAAATTTGTGGCTTCTTGTGGTTCCTGGAAAACAGTGTATTTATCGTTGAGTTCTTGCGTCATTCCTCGTATCGCTCCATAGATTATTTGGTCATCATTGATTTTGTCTTTGTAGACAAATCTTTCATGAATTCTTTCCCAGACATCTACGAGAATTTTGAATTTTTCATTCCTCATGAGATCCTCTCCTCCTTCGCTTGTGGGGTTGAAAGAAAGATTTCCTGTTATTTGAATTATCTGGATGGCTCCTTTTATTGGTTTTGGATTTTTTTGCGATGCTCTGTGGAGCCATTG
>JBBTWG010000013.1:0-19742 GCA_038062935.1 Patescibacteria group bacterium | reverse complement strand
GACTAATTGTGCAACTGTTTAAGTTGCGTGTCCAATATATGGGGTACCTGCCAAAGTATACCATTATTTGACATATAAATCAAACATTTTTCCGCGGCAATTTCAACAATTGTACCAAAAACAGATTATATGATTTAATAAGACGCGATATGAACAATACTACGGGAGTTTTAAAAAGGCTTTCAAAAGCCATATTTCTTATAGCAGTAGTTGCGGGGAGCTATCTAGTATTACCAGCAAAAATAGCTCTGGCAGACCTGTCACTCGACATAGCACAATCAAATCTTGATCTCGGAAGTGTCGCCATCGGAAATGGAAATAATTTTCAGGGCTCACTTGGACTCATCACAGTCAGTGATGATCGAAATGGAAGTCCGGGATGGACATTGACAGCAGCAGCAACGCACATGACAACAATCAGACCTTCCATAAGAGTCACTGGAAACTCAGGCGACGTAACATCAGCCGGCGTATATGATGGCATGCTGGGGATACAATCTCCTAATGCCACATACAATATTACGATCAACCAGGGTGGATCCGTTGGAACAGCCACATTTGATGTTTCTGGAGCAGAAACAATGAATAACGTGGTGACAGGAAGTTTCGTAGCCATCGGAACAAGAGGAGCAAGAGTAAATTTTGATGTAGGAACCTATACCACGGGTGATAAATGGATAATTATCGTTGATACACTCCCATACACGGATATAACAATAACCCCAGGAAACATAACAGTGAATTCAGGAAGCGGAACAGGGGTTAGTACGGGAAATGCTGGAGCATTCGAAGGAACCGCATCACAATCAGATAATAAAATTATTATGCAAGCAAGCAGTGGAAATGGCACGGGAAGCTACTCAATAACTCCCGGCATCTCAGTAAATATTCACACTGGCCCCATGGCAGGAACATACACAGGAGACATTCTGTTTACTATAAGCTGATAACAACATGAAAAACGGGAGATCCATATGTTTAACCCTGTGCTTTCTTCTGCTATCACCACCGATAGTCCACGGCACCAACAATGGTGGGTGGCTTTCAGCAAATGGTTTATCAGTAAGACCATTCGACGGAGAAAACCTGGAGCATCGAACATGGTTCCTGTACAAAGGAAAAACTGGTTCAGATATTTATGATGCAATCGAATTCTGGAACGAAAAACCTGAAGCAGTTGAGATAATAATCGAGTCAGTGGATGCAACATTGCTTGACGGAGCTTTTTCATTACGGTCACCGACCGATCCCGGACACTTTTTAAGTCAATGGATAAAAATAAAAGACAAAAATACCGAGAAAACTACAACAGTGGAACCTGGGGGGAAACGAATCATTCCATTTTCAATCCACATTCCAGAGAATGTTGCAAAAAAAGATTATTGGGGCGGCATAACAATTCGCGAAATCACAAAGCATAAGCCGGCATGGCGCGTAGGAATACGAATACTCATTCGTGTACAAAATGAAAAATCTGCAACTACTGAACGGATGCCGCAGGAGGGAGAGGAGACTCCATACTATCCGGAATTGACTTTGTATCTGGAACAGATTCCTCTAAAATTTTTTTATCGTTTGTTGCTGTTTGCTCGACTGATACATTTTGTTGAACTTCCTCAGATTTCTGATTCTCAATCCGGTAAGAATTAATGGCGTTCCCAGCAGCACCAAGTGAATCAAAATTCTGGGAATCTTTGACAAGATCCACTAACTCTTCCCATCGCACTGAATAATATTTATAGACTTGTTGAAGAGACATGAGTCGTCTCAAATACTCCTCTTTCTGATGTTGAAAGGCCAGCATTTCACGGGAACCATCAATTTGAATCAAGTTACGGCTTCTCTGACATGACTCCAGGTTCTCATATCGGTTATCCGGAACAATATCACTTGTCGAACACACTCTTCTCTGAATTGCTAAGCAGATATTTTCTGCATCACTATAAGTAAAATACGACGTTTCAATGCATCGACCATGGGACACATATGTCCCCTGCTGTTTATAAAGAGAATCGAGACTATTTTCGAGAACCAATGTATTCTGTTGAAGATTATCAGTCATCTCAACGACAACAGCAGTAATAGCTTCTAAAAGACGCCTCGCCTCACGACCACCTCGGGAAGCATCTTCAGCAGTACCATCCACAACACGGGGCTGGGAAAGAAGAGTGGGAATATTGCGAAGAGCAGCTATGGAATCAATAACTTTCTTATTCAGCTGGAGTTGCTTTTTCATATCCTCAAGAGGGATCTGAACATGACTATTACCCTGATCAACAAATTTGCTTGTACTCTGATCGACAATAGGGTTCGAAGCCGGCTGCACCAATTCAGTTTTTACTTCAAGAGCCTGTGACTCCACAGGAAGTCCATCGATCGGCAGGGGTAAATCAACAGCTTCGATACTTTTTTCCACAGCAGGAGGTGGTAACTCCACAACAGGAGAAGGCACAACAGACTCTTCAACTTTCGCATCGACTTCCAAAGGAGCCGGACTTTCTGAAGTATCGGAACCTGGAAGAACACTAGCTCGAAGGTTATAAATCCCGGTATCACTCAGATAACGAAAAAAGATACTCACGCCAAAAACAAAGAAAATCACAAGTCCAACAAGAAATATTTGTTTTATTTTTTGCATATCCGCGAATTATATCATTTTTTCCGAATTATAACAAGGAGATTACTCCGGTAAACCAATTTGCAACCCACTCTTCTCCTGCAATTTCTGAACAATTTCTGTAGAATTCTCAAAATAATTCAGAGAAAATTTTATTTTTTTCATGCCACCATTCCCATCTCCATATTCAATAATCAAAGGAATCACAGTAGCAAAACTTACAAAAGCATATCCCACCTTATACCTCGCATCCACAGGTCTCGAGAGATAAATCTTCTTCATTTCACGAAAAGGAATTTTCTTCGTCGAAAGCATCGCATACTCAAAAATATCATCAGTAATTTTCACATGAGCCTTGAAAGCCATATAAATCCAAAGAAAGCCAAAAGGCGCCAAAAAAAAGCTAATAAAACAAACTATAGCAGCGAAGAAAAAAAGCCCCTTTCCAGTAAATTTGTAAATCATATACAAATGATATTTGAAATTTTAGGAAAGAGAAAGTCTTAAAATTTTAAATCCGCATTCATCACCTCCACCGCCTCTCTCGCCGCCTTCGCAAATTCCTGAGGCTTCAAATCCGCCCGCTTCTCCCAAGCTCCAATAATGCCACGCGAAGAATTCACAATTGCACCTTTTCCATCCTCGTTCAAACAAACCTTCACATCAGCGGCCGTCCCGCCCTGCGCACCGTATCCAGGCACCAGGAAGAGCGTTTGTGGCATGAGTGTACGAAGCCGCTTCGCCTGATCAGGAAAAGTCGCACCAACCACCGCGCCGAGGCAAGAATATCCCGATTCACCAGTATCATTCGCACCCCAGGAATCCACAAATTGCCCAACGATTTCGAAAAGTGCTGCCTCTGATTTATCTTTCATGATCAAATCCTGGAAGTCTCCAGAGGAAGGATTCGAAGTCTTCACAAGGATAAAAACACCCTTCCCATTTTTACGAGCAACTTCGAGAAAAGGCTTCACGCCGTCATATCCGAGATACGGAGTGACAGTCACGCTATCCGCATCAAAACCATCTTGCCCAAGAAAAGCATCTGCATACGCCTGCGCGCTATGACCGATATCGTTCCTTTTCGCATCAGCAATCGTGAGAAGACCTTTCGATTTGGCATATTTCAAAGTCTCATGAAAAACCCGAACGCCGTCCGCACCGAGCAATTCATAAAAAGCACTCTGCAATTTCACAACAGGAACCAAGTCAGCAACCGCATCAATAATACCTTGATTGAAAGCCAAAAGTGCATCCGCTGGAGAATGTTTTTCAAGCAAAAAACCAGGAATATGAGCAATTTGAGGATCCAGCCCAACACACGCAATCGATTGCTTCTCTGCACAAGCCGCCAAAATTTGATCTGTAAAATGCTTCATAAATGTATTATTTTCCATGCTTTGTACTCCAGGCAGCCGGATCTTTCTTGTACTCCAAAATTTTCTCAAACTCCTCACCCGAAATCCTCCCAGTCTCTCGTGCCACATCGAGAAGCGTATCAAAGTCCGTCAGCGTAAAAAGCTTCACGCCCGCTTTCTCGAACGTCTCAAACATCGACGCAAATCCATAGGTAAAAATGGCAGCCACCCCGAGCACATCACTCTCCCCTTCCCGCTTCAAAGCCTCCACCGTCTTCAGCGAACTGCCACCCGTGGTCACCAAATCTTCCACCACAAGAACCTTTTTGTGCGGTGCCAGAAATCCTTCCACTTGTTTCCCAGTCCCATGTTCTTTTGGTTTTGGACGCACATAGACCATAGGAATATTCGACGCATAAGCCAAAAACGAAGCCCACGGAACCCCAGCCGTCGAAGTCCCCGCGAACCAATCCGGTTGCAAATGTTCACGAGTCATCATTTCCACGAAACCTGCCGTCACCTCTTTGTACAATTTCGGAGTCCCGATCAAGAGCCGATTATCGGTATAAATCGGCGCTTTCATTCCTGAGGTGTAGGTAAAAGGCGGATCAAACGAGAGCTTCACGGCCCCGCTTTCCAGAAGTAATTGTGCAAAAAATCGAGCATCCATTTCGCGGAAATAATACCGGTGGTCCCACCAAACGTCAGCATGAATTCCAAAAGACACTTGCTAAAACAAAAATAACATGTTATAATTACACAAGAAGTGTAAAAACTTCAAAAATAAAAACCTAACCCAAATCCTCTATGGAAGCTACAAAGTTCTCCAAGTTGAATCCTTTCATCCTCTTCTGGCTGGGAATTCTTACAGGAGCCGTCGTCGTAGGCCTCATCTTTGCATATCGCATGCAATCATTAGAACTGCAGACAAGCGTCATGAATCGAGCAATAACAGCGCCAACATCAACTACTCGAATACAGAACAAAACTGTAGCACCACTGACGACAGAAACAACATCACTCAAATCATCTCCAACACCACAGCCATATTCTCCAACTCCACAACCGTATTCACCAACACCACAGCCGTATAGCGGATATTAATCTACACACAAAAACACCCCCTCTTGAACCAGGGGTGTTTTTTATTGGAAGAATTGAAGATATTGAGACTTCGCTGGGCTTCCAAAAGGAAGAGCTGCATACCATTGCACGAGATTTTCGCGAGCATCTGAAGTGAGCTCAATTCGATCAAAAAATCGTGAATCAGCACGAGGAAACACTTCCAAAACAGCATCGAGAAGTTCTGCCGGAGAACCCTCATACACGGGGGTAAACAACAACGGATTATTGAACGCACGAGCGACATGACCAAGTTTTCCACGACCATCACCCTGAAACTCTTCCAAATATTGTGCAGATTTTTCTCCTCGAGCTTTAATCAAAAAGGACAACGCACGAGCTGAATCCAAATGCGAAGTCAGAACACACATATTAATCTGAGGAGTCTTTTTCATGTCCACAGCAACGTTCTGAACAGCATTGAAAGCTTCGAGAGCCTTAGCAAAAAATTCCGCTGCTCGACTCTCCAGAGACCTTCCAGAAACAGGCATCTCCAGACCTTGTGATTTTTTTGCAAAAGCAAAACATCGAGCGCCCTGTCCTACATGAGCATGAATAGCTGCTTCAGGAAGATTATATTGATGAGCCATCAAAATAGCACGTTCATAATACTTATCCATGGCCTGAGGATCAGAACCAATGTAGGCAGAGAGTGAGGCAGCAACATCAAAAGCAGAGACTGCTCCACGAACGTCCATCACGGATTGACCTGTCTCGGCACTATGAATAACCGTTTGCAGGAAACGGAGGGCACGTTGTGCATATTCCAAACGCCCTTCTCGTTCGGCAGGAGCATAAGAGCCACAAATCATTTTTTCATGATCAAGCACTGGAAAATCCGTACGAACGCTGCTATCCTTTGGATTAAAAAAACGAACGAGTTGTGCAAAAACACAATAAACATTTCCAACAATACGCTCGATCTCAACCAAATACTTTTGCGCTTCAGGATTTTCAGGAATCATGGTTCTATAAGGATCTTTTTTTAAAAAATCTCTATAGAGATTCTCATATTCCAGAGCAAATTTCTGATAATCCTCATGTTTATACAAAGCACGAAGTCGATGAACCGCCAAAAGAAGTTTTGAAGAAAGAAATTCCTGGCTTCCTTCTGGATGACCTTCATTCTCCAAAAGTTTTGAAAGGCTTGAAGAAAGACCATCCATTTTTCGCTCACGATCATGGGTTGCGTAGTGCCGCTCCAAAAGCGCGAGACGAAGCTGCTTCAGAAGTTCATGTGAAACATTCGCGTCCTCCAGTCTTTCAATAAAAGCCTCCGCAGAAGCAAAAGCCTGATCAATCGGACTCTCTCGAAACTCCGAAAGTCGAGTCAGAGTGATTCCATATCGAAGACAAACGGTAGCAGCAAGCTCAGCCTGATCAGGAGTCATCGGAGATACAGGATTCATCAAGCGCGGGAAAAACTTATCAAAAACTTTCTTTGCAGAAGCATTGTCATATCGTTCAGAAAAGTCGATACCAGCCATAATGCCGTAGCGATCCACAAGATCACTTCTACGACCCTGTTCCGCAAGACGATAGAGCACATCGGGCGAAACAGAAATGCTCTCAAAATTTTCATGGAGAAGCTGTGCAGCATCGCCGCACACCGATTGAATAACCGCGGAGTCAGCAATAGTCAGATAGGCCTTACGAAGCTCTGCATGAGAAAAATTCAACGGCTCTTCGGTAATAAGACCCAATTTATGGAGCGTCGGAATATGAGGAACATACTCTTGTGGAATAATAGCCAAAAGTTGATCATAAGAAAGTCCAGTAAAAGCATGAACCCAAGCAAAAGTCTGAAACAAAGTTTCCCCATAGAGAGGTTCACCATCTTTTTTCATTCCTCTCACACGCTGGAAACGAGCTTGATAGAGATTATCATTCGTCTTCGTCGAGATATCTTCAATAATTTCATTATTTTCAGCGGCATTCACTTCAAGTTTATTTCCTGCCCCAATCCGAACAATGCCATGATCCACAAGAGCTTCGAGACGCTCTTTCAAGCTCAAAGGATTTCCTTGAGTTTTCTCGGCCAAACGCGCTAGAAGATCATAAGGGAAAGCTCTCTCTCCAGTAAATTTTTCAGGAGCGAAACGAGCCTTGAAGAAACTAAAAGCAAATTTTTTGAGAATCTCAGAATTTGAAAAATCCAAACGATTCAAGCGAGTAGAAAGATTGTGAGGATCTTCTTCATTGGCAATAACTTTACGAAGCACTTCCGGCGCACGATCATGCTCAGCTTGCTCACCATCCCGAACACCACGATCAGCACCAAGAGCAAAAAGATTCGACGGAGGATTTTTCAAGAGAAGAGCAAAAACATTTGCGGAAAACTGATCCATAAATTGGAGATCATCGAGGGCGAGAACAATAGGATGCTTATACTCCTGAAACATTCTACGAACCGTCGCTGCAGCCTCAACAGGAGTCTCAAGCCCAGAAGTATCAATTTTTGCATCCTCATCTTCCTCATCTTTAGCATCTTTCAAAATAGGATATTTGCCTTTTAAATAGCCCGTCATCTTACCTTGTTTTGCAAAAACATCCTTCAAAACATGGAAAAGAGCAGAACGATCCTCTGTCTTATGATGTTCACGACTCGCATAATAAAGAATCGACAAATCTTTATATTTCTTTTGAAGAGTTTTCAAAAGTTCAAAAATAAAACGACTCTTTCCGATACCAGGTTCACCATCAATCCAAACACGACCCGTCACACCAGATTTCGCATAAAAACCATCAATCCAAGCATTAAAAAAATGCATGGCATCATCAAATTCCTGCTGACGCCCAACCATATCCGCTGGACCACCAACTTCAAAACGATCAAAGATTTCTTTTATTTTAGTCAGCAAATAAATATTTTCCTGCCCATCCATAAGTTCAGAATTCACACGCACCTTGATCTGTTGACGACTCGTATTCGTCATATCGAGAGCCTCACCATTCAGGAATACCCCAGAAATTTCTTCCTGAGTTGCAGGATCGACCAGAGCCTCAGCCATCCGATCAATTTCGGAAAATGCAGAACCAGAAAAACGTTTTGGAGTACTCCCATTTTTTCCCAAACGAGTTTGCACTATATTTCCAGTCGCCAACAAAGCCTGAGCATGAAGAGTAGGATCTTGCTTTTTGGCTTCAGCAATAATTTTACTCAAACTTTTACGAACACGTGCCAGAGAAGCAGCTTCAGCACCCTCCACCTGAACCACGGCCGTGAGCGTATCACCAGTCACCTGAATATCAGTCGCAATGCCAGAAAGTTCCTCAATACACGATTTAAAAATACTTCCCTTGTCTGCAGTCAACTGCAGCACCATACCAGGAGCCTCAGCAATATCCGGAGAACGAAGAAATCGTGATGGAAAGGCTGATCGTTGAGGGGAACTCCAGGTCTTGGCGGGGAAAGAGCGCTCATTGCTCGGAGTAGAAGAAAGAACGTAGTCCTCTGAAGAAATCGGAGAAGGTGCAACGAAAACCGGACGTTTTTCTATCAAGCCAGCAGCCATACGACGTCCACCTTCTTGAAACTTATAAATATAAACTTGATAATCATGAGAAGGAAACTCCAAGTCATTCGAAAGTTCTTCTAAAAGATAAGCAAGATTATCATCATGAGGAAGAACAACAGTCACACGAAAATCCTTTTCTCCGGGAGGAAGAGCAAGAATCCTGCCATCAGAAGATCCGACAAAATCAGAAAGTTTTTGGAAAATCGCAGCAGAATCCAAATTCCCTGGAAAAGAAAAATCAGCAACAACCGTATCTTCAGGAAAAGCTTCAAAGTTCACAGGACCAACATCATGCAAATAACACGACATTGGTACATCATCGAATAGTTTCGCAAAAGAATCACTGAAAGCTCCAGGAGCAACACCTTCAACCCTCCCACGAATCTCACAAATACCATCTTCAAGAACCGTAGGAGCAAGATCAAAATCTGAAGTTTCGCGAAACCCTCGAAATCGCATGCCAGCAGTAGGACGACGATGTCTCCTACTCAGCGAGTGAAGGTCACGATAGTCAGAAGAACCAGAAGCATCGGGACGATGATCCAGAGGAGACGATAAAGAAGAACCAGATCGAGCCATAAGAAAAATTCAAATTACAGGAAATCCATCTTATACGATAATACAAAAAAGAGTCAAATAAAGCCGCCGAGAAAACCCGGCTCAAAGCTAAAAAGTAATTTTCCTGCCAACTTTATCTCGATGATAGGCACCAAAGTCTTTCATTTTTCGCGCACGCAGATGATCCACTACCGGGCCCTCCATGCACATCCGCTCACCGCTATCATCCACACAGCAGTTCCCGCACACTCCAAAACCACACTTCATATATCGCTCAATCGAGACCTGACAAGAAATTTTATGTGCAAAACACATGTCACTCGCACGCTTCATCATGAGTTCAGGACCGACAGCAAAAACGCGAGTCATTTTTTTGTTACCAGGTTTCACGCTCGACAAAACAGATTCCAGAATCTGCGTGTTGTATCCTTTCGTTCCCACGCTTCCATCATCCGTCGCGATGTGCAATTTCACATTTTTTCCAAGTTTTTTGACGCGATCCAAAAAAAGTAAATGCTCTTTGCCGCGAGCACCAACGATGAAATCGATCGTACATTTTTTCTTCACCGCTTCACTAGCAAGAAAATACAAAGGCGCAGCGCCATATCCACCACCGAGCAAAACGAGATGATCGCCTGATTCATATTCAAACGAAGTCCCAAAAGGTCCACGAATCCCGACCAGATCGCCCACTTTCATTTCATGCAATCTCTTTGTCATCCCTCCCACCGCAAAAATCGTGAGCCAAAATTCTACATCATTGCTCATTGCCACCGACATCGGTTTTTCATCAACACGCGGAACCCAGATATTGATAAACTGTCCAGGTTTAGCACCGAGCTGGTGCCGAAAAACAAACGTCTTCACATGGGAAGTCTCACGAATAATCTTCGCAATCGGAAGCATTTTCGGCATGGTGTTGAGAATGGGGAACATGGACTCGAGGATTTAGGATGTAGGATTGAGGATTTAGTATTTTAAAGTCCCAATAATTTCTTCCACTTTTTTGACTTTATGCTGTGTGCACCATTTCCCCATTTCATCGCGCATTTTTCCAAACACCTCAATTCCCCGATAATGCACCGCCGTTCCAACTCCCACCAATTGTGCACCAGCCATCAGCGCCTCGATCGCATCTTCGCCCGTCATCATTCCACCAGTAGCAATAATCGGCAGTTTCGTGGCTCTGTAGAGATCATAAACAGCTTTTATCGTAAGAGGCTTCGTCGCTGGTCCCGAAACACCACCAACTTTATTCGCCAAAATCGGCTGCCTCGTTTCCAGATCGATCACCATGCCAGGACCCCACGTATTGAGTGCACAAAAACCATCCGCGCCCGCATCCGCCACAGACTTCGCAATCTCCAGCAAACTCGTCACATTCGGCGACAACTTCACAATCACCGGAATTTTTTTCACACGACGTTTCACCTCGCGCGTCACCGCCGCTGCATCATCACGCGAACACGCAAAAGGCTTACCGAGTTCATCCTCTACATTTGGACAAGAAATATTCACTTCAATAATATCAGGATTTAGTTTCGCAATTTCCTCAGCAATCTGACCATAATCAGATTTTCTTCCCGCGATGATATTCGCAATAATCGGCGCTTTTTTCATAGAATTATAAATCGCCAATTCTTCTTTTGCTTTTTCAATCCCAGCATCAGGAACACCCACGGCATTAATCATGAAATGTTCGGTCGTCAAAATCACCGGATTGGGATGACCCATGTGAGCCTCGAGCCAGAGAGATTTCGTCGTCACTCCCCCAGCACCATGTCGCACCACATTCGCCATCGAAGCCGCCGTCACACCCAAAATACCCGACGCCAGAACCAAAGGATTCGGGAATCGAACGCCGCAAAACTCTACCGAAAGATCAACCTTCATCGCAAAGAAAGTATCACAAAAAACTATTCTGATCAAAAATTATCAACTCTACTTCTTACCCCAAAAAGTATCAGAAAGAGCGCGAAGAGGAGACTCCATAGCATCCTGATTATCAAAAGAAATCTTCGATTCACCAGGAGCCCTCGGATCCTTTGGCCAAAAACGCTCAAAAACAGCACGATGTGGTGGTCGTGCAGAAAAACTCTTGGGATGAGAAAAAGAAATCTCAAAAACAGTTCTGAAAGAACCTCGCTCAGGAATCACGGAGTACGTCACCAACAATTTTTGACCTTCATGAACAAGTTCAGTAACAAGAGGCTCTGGACGCCATTTTGCAAAAGCTTCCGGAGTAGCTTCTTCCGGATGCCGAGATTCATAGAATGCTTTTTCTATTCCATCAAGAAGCTTTCGATCATCAAAAACTCTTATCAAATAATCGTGCAATTGAGAAATGGGAACTTCTTGATTTTTAAGAGAAGTATCTATACCGAGACGACCATGAGCCTCTTCAGACTCGGGAGAACGCTGAGGAACGATGCGAGGAGAAACCACAGGGGCAAGAGGAGAGACGAGGGCCGGGGAGGTGGACGGAGCAGTGCGAACACCGCGCCACCAACTGGGAAGATAAAGAGCGAGACCAATGACGACTGCAGAACTACCAACAAAAAGGGGGACGATAGAGCTCGTGCGAGATCGCACACCATCTGCCACACTATTCACCACAGGCTGAGCTAGTTTGGCCTGGGCAGGAGCAACCTGAAGCGGGGATGGCAGAGGCCGAATTAAACCTAGCGGAAGAGCATCATCAGGAATATCCTCGGGCTCACGTCCATTAACATCAACAAAAGGTATTCTTGGAACGTCACTCATGGGGGTATATTAAAGAGTCACTATTGTAACAGCAAAATGGAATTTTGCAAGTGAATCAATTGAGCCCTATTCATAGCCAATTTCCCCATGCTCACTCACATCCAAACCATGCATTTCCTTGTCCTCTGAGGCACGGAGACCAATCGTCACATCCAAAAGCTTCAAGATGATATACGTCGCCACAAAAGAGAAAACAACGACGATCAACACACTCAAAAGTTGGGTTCCCACGAGGCTCGCATTTCCATAGAAAAGACCATCATTTCCAGCAGCATTCACGAGCTTCGAAGCAAAAAATCCTGTCAAAACAGCACCAACGATGCCACCAACAGCATGAACACCCACGACATCCAACGCATCATCGTAACCAAAAATAGATTTCAAATTAACAGCAAAATAACAAACTACACCCGCCACGAGACCTATCACCACAGACGCCATAGGAGTCACGAAGCCTGATGCAGGAGTGATCGCAACGAGACCAGCCACAGCTCCCGACGCCGTGCCGAGAAGTGTTGGTTTGCCCTTGTGTATCCATTCTGCAAACATCCAGCTGAGTGCCGCTGCTGCAGAACCGAGATGTGTCGCCGTAAACGCAGAAGCAGTGAGTTCATTCGCTGCAAGCGCACTTCCTGCGTTGAATCCAAACCATCCAAACCAGAGAAGTGCTGTTCCCAGGAAAGTCATCGTCACATTATGAGGCTTGATCGGCTCATGATGAGTCTTTCTTTTTCCTACCATGATGGCAGCAACGAGCGCCGCAACTCCAGCGCTGATATGCACCACCAATCCACCAGCGAAATCAAGCGCACCCAAATTACGAATCCATCCATCAATTCCCCACACCCAGTGAGCCAGTGGGAAATACACAAACGTCGACCAAAGAATCAAAAAGAGAAGATATGTTTTGAATTTGAAACGTTCAGCAAAAGCACCAGTAATCAACGCAGGCGTGATAACCGCAAATTTCATCTGGAAAAGCATAAACACCAAATGAGGAATTGTCGGAGCGTAATCAACATTTGGAGCCGTACCAACACCTTTGAGAAAAGCCCAATCCAAATTTCCAATGATGCCATGAACATCCGGACCGAAAGAAAGACTGTAGCCATAAAAAACCCAAAGCAAACTCACAATCGCCAGTGCCACAAAACTCTGCATAATCGTCGAAAGCACATTTTTCTTACGCACCATGCCACCATAAAAAAGTGCAAGTCCTGGAGTCATCAGCATGACCAATCCAGAGGCAACGAGCATCCACGCGGTGTCACCAGAGTTGAGAACAGTTGGCATATTTTTTGGAAAACTAAATGATAATAAGAGACTCTTATCCTTTTTCATACAGCCCGACAAGAGGCTTTGCAAAGAACCAAAAAGGGTGTCGAAAAAACCGACATCAAAAAAAGAAAAGCATCAAACAAAAGAAACAAATAATGACGAAAAACCCTACAGAAAAATACTATTGCTTCGAAATAAAATTATTGGAAAAACATCACGACTTCATATATTTCGCTTCTTTACCGCGCTTTCCAGAAACAAACTTTCCATTTTCATACATAATCGTCCCATGAGCAATCGTTATCGTAGGCCATCCCCGCAACTTCATTCCTTCAAAAGGTGACCACGCACATTTTGTGAGTAATTTTGCACCCTCCACCACACGCTCACTGTCCATATCCACAATCACAATATCTGCGTCGTAGCCCACTTCAATTTTTCCTTTCTTCTGAAGTCCAAAAATCCGCGCAGGATTCGTAGAGAGGAGCCGCGAAGCCAAAACAAAATCGAGACGGTTCTGGTAGACTGCATTGAGAATCAAAGGAAGCATAGTCTCCACACCCGGAAATCCTGCAGGAGAATCACTATACGGTAAATCTTTTTCATTCTTCAAATGCGGCGCATGATCGGAAGCGACCACTTCAATAATTCCATCCCGAACAGCACTCCAGAGTGCCTCATGCTCCTCTGGATCACGAAGTGGTGGATTTACTTTGCCAAAAGATCCGAGCTGTGAATAATCTGCCGTACTCAAGAAAAGATGATGCGGAGTCACTTCTGCAGTCACATTGTCACATTTAAATTTTCGAATCACATCAATCTCTTCGAGTGTCGAAACGTGGGCGAAATGCACCCGCGCCGTCTTCTCATATTTTTTCCACAGATGCAAGATATGTCGCACCGCTTCACGAGCACACTGTGAAGGACGAATCTTCGAATGCACAGAAGGATCAGAAAAATCCCAGGACTGCAGCGCAAAATGCTTCAAACATTCATCATCTTCTGCATGAAAAACAAAAGGCACTTTCACTCGGGAAAGGAGGCGATCAAGCAAATCATCACTCTTCACGAGCAGTCCACCAGTAGAAACTCCCAGAAAAATTTTCACGGCAGCAATATTTTTTGCATGAACCACATCTTCAAAATTTTCTTCCGTCGCACCAAAAAGAAAACCAAAATTCGCAAGACTGTCCTGCTCCGCCAGTACGCGCTTAGCATTCAAAGTTTTTTTATCGATCACCGGAGGATCAGTATTGGGCATGTCGAGAAACGTCGTCACGCCGCCAGAAAGCGCCGCCATGGAACCAGTCATAAAGTCTTCTTTGTGGGTCCCACCCGGCACACGCATATGTACATGAGCATCGATAACGCCAGGCAAAATATATTTGCCGTGACAATCAATCTCACGATCAAACTCACCTTTGTAATCAGGAGAAATTTCAAGAATCTGCCCGCCATCAATCACCAAATCCCCCTCCCGAACACCATCCGGAAAAACAATTTTCCCTTTGCGAAGAACCAAATCAGCCATAAAAAGTTTTTAAAAAGTCACACGTCACAAGCAAATGTCACATGTGCTTTAGTCCCAGGACTAAAGCCAAAAGCGCCATCCTCACCGGCACGCCATTCTTCACCTGTTCGAAATACTTCGCGCGAGGATCATTATCCACCGCCGTCGCAATTTCTTCGATACGAGGAAGTGGAGCGAGGAGCATAGCATCTTTCTTTACATGAGCCATGACAGGAGAATCGATAACAAAAATTCCTGTATGTTTTCTATATTCTTCCAGAGTCGCGAAGCGCTCGACCTGAATACGGCTGCTCGAAATCACATCCGCAGCACCGACTGCCGCAGCAAGATCGCCTGTCTCCTCAACAGAAAATCCTTTCGCCCGCAAACTTTCCGTCACCTCAGTAGGCATTTTCAAACTTTCCGGAGACACAAAAATAAATTTCAAATTTTGATAGTTAAGCAGGAGATCACATTGAGAGTGCTGCACACGACTATTTTTCAAATCCCCCACCATGCAGATCGTCAGGCCAGAAAGATCACCAGTATATTTATAAATCGTATACAAATCGAGAAGCGCCTGTGACGGATGATTCGCAGGACCATCACCACAATTCAGAACAGGAACAGTCGCCCCTTCAGCCATCTGACTGGCAGAGCCAGCCTGCGGATGACGAACAGCGATGATACTCGAAAATTGACTCACGACTTTTCCGGTATCATAGAGAGTTTCACCTTTTTTGAGAGAAGAGTCATCAAGAGAAGTAACAGAAATCACATCTCCACCAAGCCGTTTCATCGCAACCTCAAAAGAAAATCGAGTCCGAGTCGAAGGCTCATAGAAGAGATTCGCCAAAATTTTCCCATGTGCAAGATCAGATTTCTGTTCACCAAAAGCAATCGGTTCAAACTCTTTCGCCAAAGAAAACAGCTTTGTGATCCCTTCAAGATCAAACTGTTTGGTGGTAAGAATGTCAGCATTCTGGAATTGCATCGAGATCGATTGTAGCAAAGTCTACGACTAGTGACAATTGACATGTGACTTTTGACTTTTGACATGCGACTCTCTATTCTCAAAAAGTCACATGTCACACGTTACACGTCAAACGTCAGCGCCGCGTGCTGATCTCATCCTCGAAGACGGCACAAAATTCTCAGGAAAACTGTTCGGAGCACAGAAATCTGTTCGTGGTGAAGTCGTTTTCAATACCGGCATGATGGGCTATCCGCAAACAATGACAGATCCTTCGTACGAAGGGCAGATTTTGGTATTCACCTATCCCCTTCTCGGAAATTACGGAATTCCTGGAGACAAAAAAATCAATGGGATCGAAGAAAATTTTGAAAGTGAAAAAATCCACACCACCGCGATTATTGTGAGTGAATATAGTGAAAAATTCAGTCACTTCGCAGCGAAGAAATCACTCGGAGATTGGATGGAAGAAAATGACGTTCCGGGGATTACCGGCATCGACACGCGCGCACTCACACAGCATCTACGCACCAACGGTGCTATGCTCGGGAAAATCGTGGTTAACAAGGAAGACCCCGGAAAATTTTTCGATCCCAACAAAATCAATCTCGTCGCGCAAGTTTCTACAAAAGCGCCAAAAACCTATAAAGCAAGCGGCAAAAAGACGGTCATTCTCGTCGACTGCGGCATCAAAAATAATTCCATTAAAAATTTCCTGAACCGCGGAGTCAGCGTCATTCGCGTTCCATGGAATTACAACTTCCTCGATAAAGGACCAAAATTCGACGGCGTATTTCTCTCCAACGGTCCCGGAGATCCGATGCTCGTCACCGAAACCCACGAACTCGTGCGCAAAACGCTGAAGAAAAAAATTCCAACATTCGGAATCTGTCTCGGCAATCAATTGATGTCGATCGCCGCCGGTGCCAAGACCTACAAACTCAAATTTGGGCACCGCTCACAAAATCAACCGTGTATGAATCTCGAAGACAAGCGTTGTTACATCACCTCCCAAAACCACGGCTTTGCCGTAAACGAAAAAACAATTCCAAAAGATTGGAAAGTCTACTTCGAAAATGTGAACGACGGCACCGTCGAAGGAGTCAAACACAAATCACTCCCCTTCTTCGCCGTCCAATTTCATCCAGAGAGCACACCAGGCCCGGTCGACACCGAGTTTCTATTTGATGAATTCATCAAATTCCTGTAACAAACAAGCCAAGATTTTGTAATATTAACCAAGTCTTAACCCCAAAGTCACATGTCACACGTCAAAAGTCACAAGTTCCTATCAGCCTTTCTAGCACTGAGTCTTTTGGTCATGCCAGCTGCTGCAGGAGCACAAAGTGCCAGCACAGATGCCCTGCCAGGAGAAAACCTTCTCTTCTTTCAGCTCGATGTAAGACAAGAGAAAACTCTTCAGAAATTTTTGGTGCCAAAAATAGCAGAAGAGATGAGTGTAGAGATAGGGGAAGATGGAGGAATGACAGAACCAAGCATAGAATTACAGAATCTCCTGGAGGAAATTATTCAAAATAGCGGCATCAATGTAGCAATAGAAAAGAAAGAGCTCGAGAAAATAAAAGAAGAAGGAATGGAAAAAACAGCAATATACATAAGTCTAGAAATCACCGAAGATCAATGGACAAAATTATTCAAAATAGCCGGTGAAAACCTTGTAGAAGAGACATATAAAGATCAAAAAATCCATCATCGAGATGGTTCCGAAAAAACATTTTTTACAAAAATAAAAAATACAGTTTTGATCGCTGAGAAAAAAGAAAATCTCCAAAGAGGAATAGATCAGATCGTCGCGGGAAATACACTCTCAAAAAATACAAAATATCAGAATGTTGCAGGCTCTTTTCTCACGCAAGGAATTCTAAACATATTTGTAGACGCTGGTGGACTCGCGGATATGATAGAGACAACGCTCAAGGAAGAAGGAACAGAAAATGGAGAAGCAATGGGAATTGAAGAAACATTTAAAAAAAGCCTTCAGGAAGTCATAAAAATCATACGAACAAGCACCGGAATGGGCGTCTCCATAGGAAAAACTGCGACAACATTTGACGTCAAAACAGTGGATCTCTATGACGAAGCAAAGAGAGATGCATTGGGAGTTTCCAGAAAAGATATGTCTTACGTACCAAGCATCTACAAAAAAATCCCAGGTGAAAATCTCATCACTTACATAGAATTATTCAATGCAAAAAAAACATGGGAAATTCAAAAAGAAAAGAATCTTGGACTCATTCAAGATGACATGTTACTCGAAGAATTCGGAGAAATAACCAAAGAAATACAAGAAGAAACGGGTATTGATTTAGAAAAAGATGTCATTGGTATTTTTGATCAACAAATAGGATTTTCTCTCAATCAACAAGGATCGAGCGTTGCTCCAGGATTGACACTACTTGCTGATGTTTCCAATAACGCAGAAATAGCAAAAGGAACAATAGAAAAGCTCAAGAAGTTCATCGAAAAAACCATAGAAAAACATGCAAGCGAAGTGCGCATCGCCTACGCAATTCAGGAAAAGGCTATCAAAGGTGGAATGGGCTATCTCATGACATTTCAGGAGCCAGAAAGAAAAGGAAGAATCAGCCCAGAAGAAAAAAAGCAGCTCGATATGATATTCCCAATGGAATTGAGTCTCGGGGTCACCAGTGACAATACATTCTATATTTCTTCACAGAGAAATTTCGAACAAGCATATGGAACAGGCGTACAGGCAAAAGAAATAAGTGATGTACTGCCAAAACAGTACACAGGACGATTTTACCTCGATATCCAGGGTCTGACCTCATACATAAAAGCGATTATGGCTATCCCTTACGAAACAGTTCCAACAGAAGACAGAAATTATTTCGAGGCAGAAGAGATGCTCAAAAAATTTGACACCATCATGGCACCATGGAAAAACATTCACGCCTATGGGGTAACAACTCCAGGAAAAGATGAAGGAATATTTATTATTCACGCCGACACCAATGCAATTAATGAGGATTATTTCAATAAAATCGAGGAATGGTCACGAGTCGAATCCGAGAACAGTAATAGATACAGAAACTACCAGGCGCCAGGCCTGAAAGACGTCGAAAAAGGCGAATGGTACTACGATGATGTCAGAGAATCTCGCATTTATGGATCAGTCAACGGATACGAAGATCAGACATTCAAACCAGAAAACAGGATCACGCGAGCAGAATTCATAGCCATGGTCATGAGAACAGCCTATAAAAGCAAAGGACAGAGTTATTATGAACTTCCACCAAGTGTCAAAGACGTTGAAGACGGAAGCTGGTATCAAATGACTCTCGCAGAAGCACTCGAAAAAGGAGTGATCCAGACAGGTCCAGATGGAAATGTTCGCCCAAATGACGAAATAAGCCGTGCAGAAGCTGCAAAAATCATAGCAAACATTCTCGATCAAAAACTAGAAAGTAAAACAAATTCCGAAGAAACAGAAACAAGGAAATTTTCCGACGTTGAAGAAAAAGCTTGGTACGCCGAAGCTGTTGAAAGAAATAGCAGTGTAGGAATTATACGAGGTCGCGAAGACGGAACTTTCGCACCAAATGATCACCTTAAACGCGCAGAAGCAGCAGCACTGATGAATAGACTCAGAAAGGTTTTGAATTAGGCACATACGAAAATCCCCCTAGAACCGAAGTTCTAGGGGGTCTCAAAGACCATATTAGCCACAAAAATTTTTATATATTTTTATTTTGGCTAAGGACTTTGTTTTTGTTTATGTCTGAGCCTAAACTTGGACAATTGTTTTATAGTCCCCGCCTTGGGACGCCCTGTGATGCACTCAGCAAATTCTATTTTAGGGAATAAGAGAGTGCCAGGAATTTTCGAGGTGCCACGCCGAAGCGAGGCAAGCTCAAGCAAAGACAGTTCGAGAGTAAAGATATCTCTTTCGGTTTGCGAGATTTTTTTATTTTTGTTTTTTGTGCGACGAAGAAACAAATAACTTTACTACCGAACTTTCCCTGCTTGCGTGAAGACCTAGTTGTGAAGGAACGAAACGAAGAAA
>JBBTWG010000012.1:0-14050 GCA_038062935.1 Patescibacteria group bacterium | reverse complement strand
GGAGCTCGAAGCCACTCACGCAGGAAGAAGCCAACGAATTCAAAAAAATCTGTGCAGAAAAGAACATCGGATTCTTCACCGCGCACGCCAGTTACCTCGTCAACTTGAGCAAAAAGGCCTCACAAGTTCCGTGGCTCATCGACGATCTCGTCGGCGATTTCGAGCGTGTCCACATGCTCGGTGGCAACGGCGTCGTCGTCCATCTCGGAAAAGCGTCTGGTGGAATGGATCCACAGGAAGCCATCCAGAATATGATCGATAATATCCAAACAGTCCTGCAAAAAACAGAACATACGAAAGTTGATTTCCTCCTCGAAAACACCGCTGGTCAAAAAAGCGATCTTGGCTACCGTTTCGAAGACCTCGAAAAAATCTGGAAACAAGTCCAGCCGCTCTCGCCGCGCATGAAAATCTGTCTGGACACACAGCATACTTTTGCTGCCGGATACGACTGGGAAAATTCACAGGAAATTTTCCAGGAATTCGATCAGCGCATCGGTATCAAAAATATTGCCTGCATCCATTTTAACGATTCCAAAAAAGAATGTGATTCCCACGTCGATCGGCACGAAAATCTATTCCAGGGTTTCATTGGCGAGAAGAACCTTATCGCCATCGCGAAATACGCGATCAAGCACGAAATTCCTCTGATTCTCGAAACTCCAGGCGATGCAAATGGCGAGCATCATAAGGAAATTTTGAAGCTGAAAAAAGAGTTGGCAGAATAATTGAACCATCGCTGCTTGCATCAAAGCTGAAAAAATGGTATAATAAAAAGATATCGCCGAGCCCGAAAGTTCAAAAAATAAAAATAAATATATGTCATTAGATTCAGGTCCAAAGCCGCTACAAGAAGGAAAAGAATTTTGCTCCAAAAGCGATGTGCTCGTGATTGGAAATTCTCAGGCAGGAGGCGTCGCAGGATACAATGGATTCAGTAAGATTACAGAGGTCAAATACGTAGAAGGGGCACTCTTGAAAATAATACAACAGGAAGAGAGGAAAATCAGACCAGACCTGAAAGCCATAGTGCTTTTTCCACAAAGTAGAAATGGAGAAAACGCCCTGAGGGAGCTCAGAAGTGTGATGGATTTTTTGAGAGGAAAAGCACCAAACGCAAAGTTCATCATCGCAACTCCTACTCCACTAAATTCTGCTCCACCAAAAAATCCTCAGGAGAGAGAAAGAGAACTCATAAGAAGAAATGGATATGCTGCGCTTCTCGCAAGCGAGATTAGTCAGGGGAAGTTCGGAGACGGAGTCGAGCTCTATGATACGGGTGCCGCATTCAGAAGGTTCGCAGGCCCAGAGGGAATTCAATACAACGACGACAGACATCTGAAGTCCGTCGAGTATAAAAATTTTGCAAAAGACATGATGAGGCAATTTGGGATAGGAATGCCGATAGATCGCGCACGTGAAATCACAGGAGGCGCAGCAGCAGACCTCGCGAAACTCAGGCCAGCACTTCCGAAATACACGAGAAATTTCACTCCAGAGGAAACCGAGCGTTTCAAAAAAGCGACCGGAAAAGAAAAACTTGATTACGATACTGTCAGTAAAATGTCTCTCGAGGAAATCGACGCTGCAGAGAAAAAAGATCCAGGACTTTTTGCGGCAATATTCGTCGAGAAAAACACCTTCCGTACACAAGGGAACGAAAGTGCGGAATGGGAAAAAGGTCTCGCAGACATACTTGAAGAAAAAGTACGCGGCGTACGACTCTACATAAGAATAGAAAATCTCGACAAGGGACAAAATGATCAAAGGTACAAAGGAGGCAAAGGTCTCGAACGCAAAACAGTGAATGGCCAGGAGTATGTGATCGTCGAGAGCACATCGCGCGACGAAAACGGTGATTTTTACAATGGGTCCGTCTACATGGCCATCTTCGAAGGCGACTTCTGGGAAGTCACGAAAGAGTGGACTCCGGAAGAAATCAAAGCTCATCAGGAAGCAAAAATTGCCAAACAAAGAGTCGGAAGAGAGACAAAAGTTCGAGAATTTAACATTGATATTGCAGGTCTCACCGAGGTACAAATCGACGAAAAAATTGCAGAAAAACAAAAAGAAAAATATGCAGAAATGCTGAAAAATGGCGGCTGGTCGAAACTCATGGGCGATGCAATGGAGACGGTAGGTTTGCCAAAAACAGCACTCGCACAAGCAATAGGTTGGGCAATGGTGGAGGTTGAATCAGGTTTTCGACCAGATTCAAAATACGAGGGGAAAGTTATTAAATCCGATGCGGCAGGGCTAGGGGCATTTCTCTCTAAATCGCGAAGAGAAATGTATAGATTATTGAAGAGTGATAGAGTGTCTGTTCCAGAAAGCGCAGATGGCGAATTCAAAGACGATCCAAAGTGGCAACTCATGTGTCTCGCAAAGCTCATAAAGAACAATAGTGAAAGATTCAAGAAAATTGGAATCGATGTGTTTTCAGGGAAACCGCGTGACATCGCTTTTCTCTATCTCGCTCACCATGAAGGAGCGGGTGGTGTAAAAATGTATCTGAATTGGTGGAAATCAAATGGGAGTCCAGAAAATATTCCAGAATTTCCAGATCTCGAAACAGCGAATAAATTTGCCGTTGCTCGACACCAAAAAGATAGGCCGTTGGTCAGACCAAGAATTGGCGAAGGGACAAACCAGGTATTAGCAACAGCCAATAAAGTTGGAAGTAAGGCTCTCGACTACAGTAATAACCCAGATAAACTCATCGCCATTCTCAATAAAAAAGAGCAGGCATTTGTCGATCGCATGGCGGCCTAACGCTTCCAATATTCCATCATCTTTTTCAGCGGCATGGTGTTCAAAACATCCTCTTTCGTCAGCCATCCCCGCTGCGCCGTCAGAATCCCATAGCGCAAAAATTGTCGATGTGAAGCGTTGTGTGAGTCTGTCGAAATGACAAATTTTGCACCGAGATCTTTTCCCATTTTCACATGCACATCACACAGATCCATCCGCGATGGTGAGCCGTTGATTTCCAGTGCGACGTGGTGATCGACACACGCTTTCATGACCGCCTCCATGTCGTACTCGATCGCCGTGCGCTCATTGATGAGTCGTCCCGTCGGATGTCCGAGCACATGAATTTTTCCGCTCGTCACCGCTTTCAAGATACGCTTCGTCTGTTCTTCGCGCGGAAGTTTGAAATGCGAATGCACCGAGGCTACCAGCAGATCAAACTGTCTGAGCACTTTGTCAGAATAATCGAGCGAGCCATTTTTCAAAATATCGACTTCGCTGCCTTTCAGAATCCGAAACTTCGCACCAACTTTTTTCTGCACACAATCAATTTCCTGGAAATATTCCTGCGCTTTCTCGTCGTTCAGTCCCTGCGTAATCCCAACCGCTTTCGAATGATCTGTCATGGCGATGTATTCGAAACCGAGCTCCATGTAGCCCCGCGCGACCGTCTCCAATGGCTCACTGCCATCACTCCATTCACTATGAGAATGCAGATTTCCGCGCAGATCTTCGAGTTCCACCAACTTCGGAAAAGCTTTCCCCAATTGAGCCCACTCGACCTCACCGCGATCTTCACGTAATTGCGGCGGGATGAAAGGAAACCCAATTTTCGCAAAAAGATCCTCTTCAGTTTTTCCAGAAACCAGAATCTCTCGCTCGCCATGAATTTCGAAAACACCATACTCATTCACTTTGAGTCCCATCTTTTTTGCACGATCCCGAATCCGGATATTATGCGCTTTCGAACCCGTGAAATAATGGAGCGCTGCACCAAAAATCGAATCTTCCATCACGCGCAAATCCACCTGAATTCCAGAGTTGAGAAGTACAGAACTTTTCGTCGGTCCACGCGAAAGCACTTTCGAAATATCCGGATATTCCCAAAAATACGCAAAAACTTTCTCCGCTTTTTTCTCAGAAAATTTTTCAATCGAAGAGAGGATATCGACGTCGCCAATCGTTTCCATCCCGCGCCGCAAACTCCCCGCATATTGCACGCGTGCAACGCCATCAAATTTCTTCAAATATGAAACATATTTTTCGGCTTCCAGATACGCTTCATGAATACTCCGTCGTTCATGCGGCATCGCCTGATATTCCAGAATCGCCGCCAGAATTTCTTTTTCACTCTTCTCGCCCATTTTCGGAAGATCCCGGAGGCGACCTTCCTCAGCCGCTTTTTGCAGCTCTGTAATATTTTTGATCCCGAGCGTCCCATAAAACATCTGCACTTTTTTCGGTCCCACTGTTCGCACACGCAGCATGTCGAGCAAACCGGGAGGAAATTCGCTCCTGAGCTGTTGGTGAAATTCACACTGACCAGTCAAAACAAGTTCAGCAATTTTTTCTGAAAGTATCTGTCCAATCCCCGGAATTTCCCGCAACTTGGAAATATTATCCAGCACAACATCATTCAGATTGAAGCCCAAGCTCCGCACAATCTGCGCCCCACGCGAGTACGCAATCGTACGAAAACGATTCTCGCCTTTGATCTCCATCATATTCGCAATTTCCTGAAAAATGTCCGAAATTTTTTGATTATCCATAGCAAGCATCATAACATAGCATCGAGATTCAATATTTGTTTGACACCATGCGCGGGGAGTTTAAAATCCCCCTAATTCATGACATTGTTCCATGCAAAACGCTCAAAAAATAGAAGATAATGATCTCTCAGAGGAGTCTCACAACAGGAGGAGAGAAGTTGAATCTTACATCACTGCGAATTACACAAGATTGCGGTACATGGCTCAGAGGATGACACGAAATCACAGCGGTGTCGAAGATGTGCTACATGCTGCCCTTGAGAAGGCAGTAAAATACGCAAATAAATTTGATAGAGCAAAGGGGGATTTGGGCGGCTGGGTGGGGAAAATCATAAAAAATGAATTCATAAATTTTCTTCTTAGGCACCATAGAACAGCGGAGAGAGAAGATGAATTGAATGACAACATAGGAAGCAGAGGGAATGAAGAATCAAGGCTGGGGACGAGAATTACTCTGCGTAATATTTTGCATAGCGGGGAAATTATTTTTCCACCTGTTGCTTACGAGGTTATAGTAAATGGGCTCGAGTATGAAGAGGCAGCAGAAGAACTGGATATGCCATTAGGAACAGTAAAGTCACAGATCAGCAGATTTCGTGAAAAAATGAGAAAAATGAGGAGGCTTAAATAAGATTTTTGAGAACAGAAAGCGTACGCTGTGCAGCCTTATCCCAATCAAATTTTCGCAGCTGTGCAGCCATTTTATCATTCAGCTCCGCAGTGATTCTCCCGGAAATAAGTTTCTCGAGCCCATCAAAAATTTCGACTTCATCCATCGGATCTACCAGTATCGCGCTGTCACCACAAACTTCCGGTAGTGAACCTGAGCGGCTCGACAGCACCGGTTTTCCAAAAGAAAAAGCTTCCAAAATTGGCATTCCAAAACCTTCATAGAGCGAAGGAAAAACAAACCCTGTGCACCGTTGCAGCAGTACAGATTTTTCTTCCTCCGTGACATAGCCTGGCATCGTCACCGACGACCAGGCGTTGAGCGACTTCACTTCATCAAAAAGCGCACGAAACCCAACTCCGCGTCCGCCCGCGAGAATCAGTCGAAATTCAGGGTGAAGTTCGCGAAATTTCACAAACGCCCGCACCAAACGCACAAGATTTTTTTTCTCTTCCAGGCGTCCAACGAAAAGAAAATAACGATCTCCGGGAATCAGAGAGAATTGTTCCAGGGTTTTTTCTTCGTCCGCAGGAGTGATTGCCAGTGGAGAGAATCCATGGGGCACAACCTCGATCTTCGATGTATTGCAGGCAAAAAAATCAATCAAGTCATCGCGCGTTGCATCGCTCGGCACCAGAATTTTCGAAGCACATCGCACCGCGAGCCACGTCGAAAATTGCAAATACGCATATTGAAAAAAACTATACGCTTTGTGAAATCGCTTGAACGCCACATCATGAATCATCACCACCGACTTCTTCGGATGAATAACTGGCAAAGTATGCGAAGGAACAAAAAGCACATCCGGCGGACATCGCAGCATCTCACGGGATAATTTCCACTGCGTCCAGAGCGGCCCCGGAGCAATGACTCGTTGTCGACAAAAAGCAAAATCACCCCCCAGCTCCCGCGAAGAAATGACCCGCGGAGTATACAAAACCACTTCATCGATACCACAGTGTTTATCGCGAGCAATCTCACGCAAAATCGCACGAATGATGTGAAAACTATACATTTCAACACCAGTGGCATATTCGTGACCAAACCGGGAAGCATCGATTCTGAGAAGCATGGTCGTATTCTACACCTAAAAACCGGCTAGAAAACTCCGCGCGCCAAAACTATCGCACTCACCTGCGCCACGCCCACACTGCGCAGCACTTTCGCACACTCCATAAGCGTCGCACCGGTCGTACACACATCATCCACGAGCAGCACGCGTTCAGGCATCACGCCATCACGAACAGAAAAGGCATCTTGTAAATTCACCAGGCGCTCCTCCCGCGACAGCGACACCTGTGAATGCGTGAATCGATGACGAACAAGCAAATCAACAGGATGCGCAGAAAGATTCTTCGCCAAAAGAGATGATTGATTAAAGCCGCGATCATGGAGCCGTCGAACATGCAGTGGAACCGGCACAATCATAAAATTTTCCAAATGCCCCTCCATGAATCGCCGCACCATGAAACTCTGAAAAACACTCGCAAGTTCCTCGCAATATTCATATTTAAAAGCATGAATCAAAGTTCGCAGTAGGGGAGACGGCTTCAAACAGGGAAAAACAGCATCTAGAAAAGGAAGCTGGAAAGCAGCTGGTCCGAGAGTACGAATCGCAGCGTCACCCGCCGTACCGGTACGGATATCCACTGCCGCATCCAGTTTGGCAAAGCATTGCTCACACACGAAGCTCCCCGGCGTACAGCACCCATAGCACTGCTTCGGAAAAAGGAAGTCCAGGACACCTTCACGAATTTTTGACAGAAAGCCCATCAGCCTTTATCCTACTCGTCGCTTCATGAACAAAAGTTAACATTTTCATGAAAAAAAGATAAACCGCGCACGATTAGCTCAGTTGGTTAGAGCGCCTCGTTGACGTCGAGGAGGTCAGTAGTTCGAATCTACTATCGTGCACCATTTTTAGTCCCCACTCATATACCCGCCAGCCTGCAAATCCCAAAATTTCTTGTAGAGGCTGTCTTTTTTCGTGACCAGACTCGCGTGGTCGCCTTCCTCCACGATGCGACCGTCCTGCAACACAAACACGCGGTCCATTTTCAAAATCGTCGACAATCGATGTGCAATTACAAAAGACGTTTTTTGTTTCATGAGTGCCAGCAAAGCTTCCTGAATCAGTGACTCTGAATGAGAATCCAGATTACTCGTCGCTTCATCCAGAATCAAAATCCGGGCATTGCTCAGAATCGCACGCGCAATCGCGACTCTTTGACGTTCGCCACCAGAAAGTTTCACGCCGCGTTCGCCGACGTACGTCTCGTACCCGCGAGGAAATCGCCCAATAAATTCGTGGCAATTCGCCATGCGTGCCGCTGCCATCACTTCCTCATCCGACGCATCACGACGTCCATAGCGAATATTTTCCATCAACGTGCGATGGAACAGAATCGGATCTTGCGGCACCAGCGCGACCTGTTCATGCAAACTTTCCTGCGTCACCTGTGCGATATTTTGACCATCAATCAAAATCTCTCCCGTCTGAACATCGAACAGTCGCAGTAGAAGTTTCGTAATCGTCGTTTTGCCACCACCAGAAGGTCCCACGAGAGCAATTTTTTCACCAGGCTTCACCGAGAAAGACAGATCCGAAATGACATCGCGAAACTTGTCATAACTGAAATTCACATTTCGAAATTCGACTTTGCCGTGGAGCGCGACCAGCGTCGGAGCATTCGAAGCATCCCGCACTTCATGTGGCGTTTCCAGGATCACGGTCATCTCTTCCGCCTCCGCGAGGTTTTCATGAATATCACGAATGATGCGACCAAAATTCCAGAGCTGATGGAAAATTTCGAGCAAATAGGCTTGAATCAAAGCGAAATCGCCCACCGTCAGAAAACCTTCTTTCCAGTACTTCGCCGCAAAATAGAGAATGAGGAAATTTAAACCCACCATGAGAAGCGCCTGCAGCGCCTCGATAATCGATCCCACGTTCCACGATTTTTTCGTCTTGCGAAACCAATCGTCCGTCGTCGCATTGAACCGATTTTTCTCGAAAGGAAGCGCAGAAAAAAGTCTGATGTTCACCGCATTCGTGATCGTATCGGCCAGATTCGCCGTTACTTTTGTGTCAGCCTTCGATTTCTCCAGATCAAATTTGAGTTTATAGACCGACAAAAAATAATTCATCGAAACAAACAAAACGATCCAAACGCCCGCAATAATCCCGAGCATCGGCTGCAAATACGACATCACGACGAGCACCATGAAGACGCGGATCGCCATCGGAATCAAATCCCAATAGAATTTATCCATCAAAGCCTCGAAAGCCCGCGCCATGCGATTCACTCTTTTCACAAGCGCTCCCGAAAAGCTGCTATTAAAAAAATTATACGAATGCAGATGCAGATATTCGAAACATTCATTCAGAATATTCGCCATATTTCGTGGCTGCAGATAATTATTCAAAAATTGTGACACTCTCCAGCACGCCCATTCAGCCAGATCCAGGGCCAAAATCAAAAGAACGATCGTCACAAGCTGTTCAAAAACCACGCCACGATCACCACCACTCGCAATCGCATTAAAAAAATTCTTATACAAGAAAGGAAATAACATCGAAGCCACGACGGCACAGATCAGCGACACCATCATGACCGACAGTATCAGGCGGAAACGCGAGATGTGTTTCCAGAAAAACCGGAGTGTTTTTTTCGTATTCATCTTCATAGCTGAGTGATGATACAACAAAAAGAGCGAGAATGCAACATATTGGAAAATAGTCAATTTTACAAAGCTAAAAAGGATCATGGTAAGATGCCCACATGCAAAAATCCGACTTCATTTTTTCGATTGAAGAACTGGAAAAATATCTCAAAATCCCTCTCTCCAGTGAGATCAAAGACGTGCATTTCAAACTCCTGATTCCCAAATACTACGTCGATCTCATCGACTGGCACGATCCGAAAGATCCGCTCCGCCTCATGGTGCTGCCAGACGCACGAGAAAAAAACACAAGAAAATATGAGCTCGCCGATCCCATCGGCGATATTACTCACAGCCCCGTACCAGGAATTATTCACCGCCACGCCAACCGCGCACTCCTCAATCTCACGAGCAGTTGTGCAGTCCATTGTCGTTTCTGTTTCCGAAAAAATCTCCTCGAAAGTTCTGCCGCCGATCTCCAGAAATCGCTCGCATATTTGAAACAGCACACAGAAATCTGGGAAGTGATCTTCTCTGGTGGTGATCCATTCACGCTCACCGACACATTTCTCGAAAAAATCCTCAACGAACTCAGGAAAATTCCTCACATCAAAGTCATTCGTTTCCACACGCGGACACCAGCTGTCTATCCGAAGCGCGTCACGAGTCAGCTCGCACAAATCCTCAGAAAAGCCGCACCCGTGACAGTCGTACTCCACATCAATCATCCCCGTGAAATCACCGAAGGTTTCAGGAGATCAGTCCAGAAAATGCAAAAAGCGAACCTCATGCTCTTGAGTCAAACAGTACTCATGCGCGATGTGAACGACGACGTAGAAACTCTAAAAAATCTTTTTCAGGGACTCGTAAAGATCGGTGTGAAACCCTACTATCTCCATCACCTCGATTACGCCATCGGCACGCACTATTTTCGCGTCTCCGTGGAAAAAGGAAAAAGGCTCGTGCAATCTCTCCGCGACACACTTTCGGGAACTTGTATTCCCGAATACGTCATCGATACCCCCGGAGGCCACGGAAAAATCCCAGTTTTCTGGTTCCAGAACTGCGGAAAAGGCAAGTACACAGCCAAAAATTTCCAGAACAAGAAAATCCTTTATTTCGATGAAGTATAGTGCTATATTCAAACAACAAATTTAGGATTTTCCTACATCCTAAATCCTACATCCTAAATCCTACCCAACATGAAATTCAAATGCGCATTCTGCGGAAGCATCCAGGACGAAGATCCAGGAGCATGTTGCGGAGAAATGAGAGAAGACATGTGCGATCTTTGTGAAGAAGCCATGAGCTGCTGCACGTGCGACGCCGAAGAGGAAGATGGTAGCGAAGACGAAGATGAACAATACTAATCACATCGGCCTCATCGGTCTCGGCACCATGGGTGCCAGCCTTGCGCGAAACCTCGCGCATAGAGCCTACAAAGTCGCGGTCTACAATCGTACTTTCGAAAAAACGGAAGAATTTTTGAACAAATATGCATCAGAAGGGGAGTTTCAGGGCTGCGAAACGCTGGAAGATTTTGTGAAAAGTATCCAGGCGCCACGAAGAATAATTCTCATGGTCCAGGCCGGAGCCGCCGTCGACGAAATGCTCGAAAAACTCATGCCACTCATGGAAAAAGGCGACAGCGTCATGGATGGCGGAAACTCTTTTTACAAAGATACAGAAACCCGACAAAAAAAGTTCGCAGAGAGAGGACTCTTCTTTTTCGGAGTCGGTGTTTCCGGTGGAGAAAAAGGCGCACTCGAAGGTCCGAGCATTATGCCCGGAGGTCCCGCAGAAGCCTGGAAACTTTTTCAGGAACCACTTGAAAAAATAGCGGCACACGACTTCGAAGATCGTCCATGCGTCGCATACATGGGCGCCGGCGGCAGCGGTCACGCTGTGAAAATGGTCCACAACGGGATCGAATACGGCATGATGCAACTCATCGGCGAAGCGTACATGCTCGGCGCAAACGGAGAAATGTTCGCCGAGTGGTCAACCGGAAAACTCCAGGGATATCTCATCGAAATCGCCGCAAAAATTTTCAACAAGAAAGAAATTCTCGAAAAAATCCTCGACGTCGCCGGTCAGAAAGGCACAGGCATTTGGACGAGTCAGGAAGCCCTCGCACACGGTGTTCCAGTCAACACAATCACCGAAGCGGTCTTCGCTCGAGCACTCTCTGCAAAAAAGAATCTCCGAAAACACTCTGAAAAGCCGAAGGCTTTGAAGAGCTCTGCGCCCTTTGCGCTGCCAAAAGAAATCCTCGAAAGCACCCTCGAACTCGGTTTCCTCACCTGTTACACTCAAGGTTTCGACCTACTCAACGAAATGAATTTTTCACAGAAAGCAAAGAAATCCGAAATAGCAAGAGTCTGGCAAGGCGGCTGCATCATCCGCTCACAAATGCTAAAAATGATCAAAATCGCATTTGAAAAAAACGAAGAAATCCATCTCTTCGAAAATGAAGAAATTCAAAAGAAAATTCAAGAAAATCTTCCAGCCCTCCGCGAACTCGTAAAAACCGCAGTAGAAAAAGGAATTCCAGTCACAGCTTTTGGCTCGGTCGTCGCCTACATCGACACACTCGCCACAGAAAATCTCAAAGGGATTTCCCTCATCCAAGCCCTCCGCGATTGCTTCGGCGCTCACACCTATCAGAGAAGCGACAAGGATGGTACATTTCACACGGATTGGGAATCAGAAACTCCTACATCCTAAATCCTCAATCCTACATCCTCCTCATGTCCTCCTTCCAAACCGCAGAAAAAGACTTCACTCTCATCGTCTTCGGCGCTTCCGGATCGCTCGCCAAACTCAAAATTTTCCCGTCGATCTACCAGCTTTTCCTGGAAAAGCGTCTCCCGGTGAATTACAAAGTCGTGGGCTACGCGCGCTCCGCGATGACCAACGAACAATTTCGCGAAGATTTCCGCGAAGCCGTCGTGAAAAAGTACAAAGACGTCGACCAAAAAATTCTCAATCAAGTCCTGGAAAATGTTTCCTACGTTCAGGGTCAATACGACCAAAAAGGAGACTTCGAAAATCTGAAAAAAGAGCTCGAGAAAGAGGAAAAAACAGAACATGTCCGCATCGCCTATTTAGCCATCCCACCATCAGTCTTCGACGCGGTCATCGAAAACATCGCGCTCGTGAATTTCAACACAGAAAGTTCTACGCTCCGCCTCATCCTCGAAAAACCACTCGGCTACAATCTCGAATCCGCCAAACTTCTGAAGAAAAAACTTTTTAAATTTTTCGAAAAAGAGCAGATCTATCTCCTCGACCATTATCTCGGAAAAGAAGCTGTCTTCAACGTCCTCTCACTCCGCTACGCCAACGCGATTTTGGCGCGTCTCATCCAGGGCAAGTACATCAAAAACATCCAAATCAGTGGACTCGAAAGCGTCGGCGTCGAAGGTCGCGCGAATTATTTCGACCACGTCGGCACGCTCCGCGACATGATTCAGTCGCACATGTTTCAAATTCTCGCATTTCTCACCATGAATCTCCCGGAAGAAATCGACGAATTCACGATCCACCGCGAAAAAGAAAATCTCCTGCGCTCCATCAAAATCAAAGATCTCGAAAGTTCCGTCATCCGTGGTCAGTATGCTGGATACACGAGCGAAGAAGGCGTCCAGAAAAATTCCAGAACTGAAACGTTCGCCGCGCTCAAAGTTTTCATCGACCACCAGGATTGGCACGGAATTCCCATTTATCTGCGCAGCGGAAAAAAACTTAAAAAGCAATGGAGCGCCATCGTCATCGAATTTAAACATTTACCACTCCAGCGAAACCAGGAGAAATTATCCACCAATAAACTCGTCATCCAACTCCAGCCCGGCGAGAAAATCGAATTTCAACTCCTCACCAAAAAAGGCGGAGCAGAACTCGATTTCCACGAACTCGTCACCGGCCGCGCGATCTATTGTTCCGGTGATTGTCTCGAAGAACACGGCAAACTCCTCCTCGAATGCATCAAAGGAAACCGCCTCCTCTTCCTCGGATTCGAAGAAGTCGAAGCCTCCTGGAAAGTCATCGACCCCGTCCTAGACCATTTCGAAAAATCAGAAAAAGAAGCCCATAAATACGAACCCGGTACCAGTGGCCCCAAAGAAGCCGACGATTGGATCGCAAAAGACGGTTTCCAATGGTTCAATTTCTACGAATAATTCTAATTCCTGATCATAAGTCACATGTCACATGTCACAAGTCACACGTTCCTCCCGGCCCTCCTAGAAAAAATCAACGCCACCCTTCGAAAAAATCCCACCTGCCGCATCGGCCTCTCCGGCGGCACATCGCCCCGCGCTCTCTACGCACAACTCGCACAGCAGCGACTCCCATGGAACCGCATCGAATGGATTCTCATCGACGAACGCTACGTCCCACCCACCAGCGATCAGAGTAATTTCCGGATGCTCAACGAAACACTTTTCTCCCAAATCCCATTTCAGCCAGAAAATATCTACGTTTTCAACACAACCCTTCCAATTCCAGAAGCTATAAAATATTCACAAGAACGGCTCCAAAATCTCACCAAAGCCCGCCATCCACTCATCGACATCCTCATTCTCGGAATGGGAAAAGACGGCCACATAGCATCACTTTTTCCAGGCAGCCCAGCACTCGAAACCAGCTCGATGGTGGCAAGTTCACAGACAAAAAATTCCCCAGTCGAACAGAGACTCACCCTCACCTTCAACGCACTCCTCGACAGCGAAGAAGTCCTGATTCTGGCTCCCGGCGAAGAAAAAAAGAAAGCCCTCGAAAAAGCACAAAAGCCCGGAGCAGATTTTCATGAATTTCCAATCGCAAAGATTTTGCAGAATGCGAAGTGCGAGATTTTCTGAAAAATTCAAAGCTGAATTTGACAAATTAACAATTTAATATAAAAATGCATCTCACAATATTGAGAGATGCTTTCAAAAACACCATCAGGGGAAACAGAATTACTACCACTCACCAGGGGAGTTTGCCACATAAAACATGTTCCAATCAGCCCAATTGTCAGAAGGGTGGAGGCGGGTGAACAGGAAGATGATGGGACGACCAGCGCCATCCAGGGGCTTCAGCGAGGGATTGCAATCGGACTCGGAGCAGTAGACACAATAAGAGCTGCACGTCAGGGAGGAGAAGATGAAAAAAGCATGACACATGCCCACGATAGCGTCAGGGATGTTCTGAA
>JBBTWG010000011.1:0-16695 GCA_038062935.1 Patescibacteria group bacterium | reverse complement strand
GTGCAGGTGCCGGAGTTGGCATTGGGGCAGGTGCAGGTGCAGGTGCCGGAGTTGGCATTGGGGCAGGTGCTGTCCAATTTGTTGTTGGTGCTGTCCAGCCGCCTGTTGGCTGATTGTTATTCCAGTCCATTGTAGGAGGCATGTAAGTTCCTGCTGGCTGGTTGTTATTCCAGTTTGTTTGAGGCATATGGGTACCGTTCATGCCATTTGGATTTGGTCCAAACATGTTGTTATTGTTGTTCATTGGGTTGTGATTGAACGTACCATTCATCATTCCTGGAGTTGTCATATTCCCGTTCATCATCCCGCCGTTCATAGCTTTTGCATCGTTTGCTTGAGCACGAGCTGCTGTACATGCTGGTCCAGCGAATGCTGAGTTAGAAGAATTCCAGCAGTCTCCACTCATGGAAGCGTTTGTGTTTCCATTCATGTTGTTTCCGTTCATCATTCCATTGTTCATGTCTGCTGGCCTACATGGATTTTGCATGGAAGGGAATTGTCCTGCAGGACAGACTGGAGTGGCTTGTGCACAGTCCTGTGGGCTCATCATTTTGTTTCCGGCTGAAGGACACATGACTGAGCTCATCTGGCCATTCATGTTCTGATTGTTCATCATAGGGCCATTCATGTTGCCATTCATCTGGCCATTCATGTTCTGATTGTTCATCATAGGGTCGTTCATACGGCCATTCATTGTATTTGTCTGTTCGTTCATTTTGCCATTGTTTATTGCATCAGTCATAGGACCCATGTTTTCTTGTCCTTGCTGATTCATTTTTTCTCGCATTTCCTTCTCTTGTGCTTTCATCTTTTCTTTCATGGCCTTGTATTGTGCTTTCCATTTTGCTCCCAAAGATTTCTTCAGGTTTTTTGTTTCGGTGACAATGTCTTTCATTTGTTTCTTGAAATCTTTTTCTAATTTTTTATATGCTTTCATCATTTCTCTCATTGCTTTTGGATTGTCCATCATTTCTTCTTCAGCTTGTGATTTGAGTTCTTCTGCTGCTGATTCGAAATCTGATTGAAGACTTTCAGCTTCTTCTCCGAGTGATGTGATTTGTCCACATTCGCTGGCGAAAGTTTCTGAAAAATTTCCATCGCCCATATCTTCCATATTTTCACAAGCGCTCTGCCATCGTTGAAGAACATCGGTGACAGTTCTTTCATTGATGACACCGAATCCGAAAGGACTTTGTGGTCCTGGCATAGGACCTGGTCCCATCATAGGACCTTGCATTGGACCGTTCATAGGTCCCTGCATAGGGCCTTGATTCATAGGGCCCTGCATGGGTCCTGCTGAGTGGTTGTTACCACCAAAATTGTTGCCACCTTCAAAGGCGGCTAAGGTTGTGCCGACGATGACCATCAGCAAAGCGACGACCGTAGGGCCGGCAACCAAGAACTTCCAGTTCTGGGATTTGTGTTTCATAAAAATGAAAATTAAGGGTTATGTTTTTATTTTTGTAGTTCTATTGTACCATACTTCCGACATAATTTCAAATCGAATCTATGGAATCCCTTGATCTGTCAGCTTTTCACCAAAAACCGTTCTCATGGACCAATGTTCCACGGCCGATTGTGGCACTTGCTCCACTTGCGGGTTATACCGATTCTGCCTATCGACAAGTTGTTAAAACGCTTACTTCAGGGATTGTGTGCTTCTCTGAGCTTACGAGCGTGGCTGCTTTGCATCACAAGAGTAATGGAACGTATCAGATGCTCGACTTTCATCCGAGTGAATATCCCCTTATTATGCAGCTTTTCGGGAAAGAGGTTCCTTTTTTTATTGAGTCTGGGAAAATTTTGGAAGATTTGGGTGTGGCGGGGATAGATATCAATATGGGGTGTCCTACCACGAAAATCACCGCAAATGAATGCGGTTCTGCACTTCTGCGTGATCCTGGGCGCGCTGCGGAGATTGTCCATGCACTTTCGAAAGCGGTTTCTATTCCGGTTTCAGTGAAAACTCGTCTTGGCTATGAAACTTTTGATCAGGAGAAATTTTTTACTTTTTGTACGATGATGCAGGATGCTGGTGCGAAATTGCTTAGCTTGCATGGGCGTACGAGACAGCAGGGATTTTCTGGAGCGGCGGATTGGCAACCTATATATGATGTCAAAAAGCGCCTCTCGATCCCCGTGATTGGGAATGGTGATATCAAAAGTGTTGCTGATGCTCATGAGCGACTTGGGAATCTCGATGGAATTATGGTGGGGCGTGCGACACTCGGAAATCCTTGGATTATTGCGGAAATTGCTGCTTCTTTCCGCGGAGAGACGTATCATTCACCGAAAACGATTTTTGAGAAACTTCCCATAGTCCGTCAACATGTCCGTCTTGCGGTGGAGTTTCATGGTGAGCACAAGGGGATTGTGGAGATGCGAAAACATCTCGCTTCCTATTTCAAAGGGTTTCAGGGTGCTTCTGACGCGGTTCACAAAGTGATGCAACGCAAAACACTTGTCGAGATTGAGGAAGTAATTGATGAAATTGCAGAGGCGCAGCGGCCGGAGAAGGAAGTGGTGACTACGGTCTAGGTCTTGGAAAATCTTTTTGGTGCTACGAGTTCTCTTTCTCGAAGGAGTTGTATTTTTTTCACTGTTTCTGGGTTTGCTCCTGCTCCACCTTGCAATTCTCTTCTTCCTGCTTCTCTAGCTTCTTCGAGCAGAGTTCGCAGCATAATTCCGGTATTCACACCTTTGAGAAAGATTCCCAATTGACCAAGGTTTGTTTCGAGATGGCTCATGAGTCCGTCGAGCGTCGTAAGCAATCTCAGCACAGCCCCCTGAATTCTCATAAATGTTTGAGGATTTCCGTTGGATCTCTCGTAGATCAATAAATCTTCGACGATTCTTTGAATAATTTCTCCTAACATTCTCATTTTTTCTGCAGCGATGGCAGTGTGCCCCTGGATTTTTGTTTCTATGACTTTTGTTAGATTTCCAACGTATTCCTCTATGTGTCTCGCAATGTCTCCACTGTCAGCTACATTTCGTAATGGTCTCTCGAGTGCTTGATGGATGTCTCCTGTTGAAACTGCATTAGTTGTCTTTGTTTGCAAGAGTTTTGCCGGAGGGCTTTCTATGTAGACGTGTCTTCCTAATCTTCCTGCTGCGTCGAAAGCAGCTATCGAGAGTCTTTCTGTCCCAATGGCATCTACGAGTACTGCTTTTTTCTCCATTGTTATCGTTGATTTGACTCTTTCGAGAATGGCTTCCATGAGTCGGCCCGCTTCTATTTCTATCCTTCTTGCAAGGATTTCTGCTCTTACTAATCCTTCAAGATTTCTTTCTACAGCTCTGTTTAATTCATCTCGTGTTCGAGGGTGTGCCAGGTTTTTGTAGAGCTTCACGAGTTCGTGTGTTGCTTCTCCTTCTTCTCGTGTTTCTTCTGCCAGTACAAGGCGCGCCCCTTCTCTGGCTCTGGCTATGCTGAGTACTAATCCTTCGCCATATGGAATGGGTGCTGCTCCGTTTTTTCCACTTTCGCTGGCGTCCTCAGGAATCCTCTTAGGGTCATTTTTGTCACTCCTATTTGTCATATTTTCTGAGTGTTCGTGAGAATATAAAAAATGCTGATGCACTGTAGTGGCTCATTCTCCAAAAGTCAATTTTTGTTTGCGCTCTGGTCTTTTTTTTGGTACCATTTGGCCATGAGTATACACATGGATCCTATAGGTCGCTGTGATGAGATACTACCCGGAACGGATTCTGGGGGTTTTGTTGAAGGCGGTTCCGATATTTTGGCTCTTCCGGATGTTATTACTGTTCGTTTTTCCGAGGCCGATGTTCGTGCTCTTTTGACTGATCCCGATGGTTATTTTGCCGATTTTGATGCGTTTAGTGCTTGTGCTGATGGTGCTATGGGGCAAATAGAAAAGAAGCAGGCTGTTGCTACGCGTAATTTCGTTGATGACGCAGCTCATACCGTTGTTGACAATAGCGACTCTCCATCTCTTCCTCGCTATGGTCATGATGAGGGTATGTCTGCCAGTTTATAGTTCGTTTTCATTCGTTTAATTTAGCTTTTGCATCTTTTTTTTGAAGCTGTTTTTTTATTGCTCTTCGGCGGCGAGCATTGACAAATTTGTATTATTTGTTAAAATTCTCGCCTATGCAAAAAACTTTTCGTTCCTTGCTTTGTTCTGTGTTTCTGCTTTGTTTGGTTCCTTCCGCAGCTTTGGCTCAAGTCCCTCTCTCTGAAGCTGGCAAATTTGATGTTCAGCCGACGATGACGACTCCGCTCACGACCTCTACTCGAGGGGCTCAGCTTCATTTTTGGACTAAGGTTGATTCTTCGTCTTTCGAGCCTTCGAAAGGAGACTTTTTTATGGCGGATTTGGAAAATAGCGTTGGGTATCTGGTGAACGACCATTCAAGACAGTATGTTGCGTTTCCGATTCTTTCTGGTCGTCGTCAGTTTTCCTACTATCTGGGACGTTATTATTTTGCAGAAACTCCGGATCAGACGTGGGCTGTGAAGGAAGATAATATTCTTTCTGATCGTGTGACTTTCTCGAAGAGTGGTCGATTTCTTCGTTTGTTCGATGGTGAGAAGAGGACTTCGTATGGTATTCATGGTCATCTCTATTTTTCGACTATGATTGGTCGTGAAAATAAATATGTGAGCTATGGATGCGTTCTCGTGGATGATAATATTCTGACGTTGATCGAAAAGAGTTTTCATGCGAATAATGATTTTTTGAAAGTAACGACGACGAAAGACCAGCGTGCTTTTGATTTCTTGCGCATTCCTGAGAGTATTTGATAGATTTTTTTTCGAAAAAATAATGAGTCATTTTGTAGGACATGGTGGAGTGGAAATTGGAAAAGATGAATTGCTTGATCAATTTGTGCGTGAAACATCATCAGAATTTCATGGGCAAGGTGTTTTGGCAGCGGATATGGATCATACGATGTTTGACAAGGATTTGGGTATTCTGGTCTTTTTGGAAAAACTTTCGGATCCGCATTTTTGGGATTTTTCTCCATCGTATTTTACGAAACTTCTCCTTCCGGATCTTTATCGTCGTCTCCTCGAGCGTGGTAAAAATGGTGAGATTTTGAATTTGAATCCCAAGTATTGCGCTCTTGCTCTTGATCTTTTTAACGATGCTTCTTCTTTGTACAACCTTTTGCACCGCCTGAAAGGAAATGGTAATGGTAGTGCTCGTAAGGTTTTGCCGCCCCATGTTGTTCAGGTTTTTGCCCGTAAGATGTTGGAATTCGATCGACTTTTTCTGATTATGGATCGATATTTATCGAAACATACCGGCGGTCAATTGTTGCTGCGTACTAGATTTTTTGCCGGAAAGGCTCCTGGTCAAATTCGTGATTTTACGAAACGTATTTTTACTCATACTGACACTTCTCCTGATCCAGATCTTTCTTTGTTGATGACTGATGAACATCGTGAAAGCGTGAAATGTGTTCATCAAAAAGTTGATGAACAGCGTTTGAGTGATGTTCATGGAGATGAATCTTCTTTGTATCATCGTGTTGATCGTGTAGTTCATCCAGTTTGGGGAACTCATGAATTGATGCGCGGGATGGTTCGCGATCTTGATATTCCCGGCGTTGTTATTACTGCAAATCTTTATGGTATTGCTGCTACTGCACTCGGCGCCTCGAAGGAACATTATGGCTTTCTTGCTGATCAGTCTTTTCATCGAGGAGATGCTGCTGAGCCTTATGTTATTGGTACTCGTCTTCGTCGTCGTACAGAAAAACAGTTGCTTCCGGAAGTTGATGGTCTTCCTGTTTTTGGTCCACAAAAAGCTGAGGAGGCAAATGCTTTTGCAGCACGGAGGAAAGGATCTTTAGTTGCCGCTTTTGGTGATTCTCCTTCTACTGATGGTTCACTTTTACAGTCATCTGTTGAGCAGGGTGGCTATGCTTTTGTTGTTGGTCGTGATTTTGCATCAACGTGTGCAAAATTTAGAGAAGTTTTTGATCCACTTTTGAAAACTTCTGCAGATATTAGTCGTCGGATATTTTATATTGTGGAGAGTGCTTAGACTTTGATTTTTACCGAGGAATTTTCTATACTTCAATCTTATTTTGTAAAAAAGTTTTATGAATGCTCCTCGTTTCCTGGTTTCTGCTGTTGCTGCTGCCAAGTTGATGGGATGTTCTCCTGATTTTTCTGAGGGCGATAGGCGGTCCCATGCTCTTAATATTGCTGATCGGAGCGCTGCGGCTTTGCGTAAAATTCAAGAAGTTTTTTCTATTGGTACTCCACTTGATCCGTCTCGTCTTCATATTGTTGTTGATTCAGATGATGCGCACCATGCACATGGGGGATCTTTGACTTCTGATATTTTGGACGATGGTGTTTTTCAATCTGATGATTGGGTAAAAACGCTTGTTGTTCAGAGTGGATCTGTTGTTGCTCAATGTGCGAAGATGTCTCCAGATTTTGCTGAAAAACATCCTAACACCAGAATGGCTGGTTTTGATGTCATAAAATGTGCTGTTGGTGATCTTCGTGAAGGTTCTGAGCATGACGAGATTTTTGATGTTCAAGTTCTTTCTTCTGCGGTGGAGCGTAAGAATCCTGACGTTGCGAATGTGGGTCTGAGTGAATCAGATGTTACTGATGTTGCTTATGCTCATGCTCCGAGGTGTACGACTTTTAGTTATACATGTCCTGAAGGAAATAATTTCTCGGCCCTTCCTGCAAATCCGATTCCTCTTGGTCGGACGAATTGTCCTCCAGAAGATTGCGATTGGGTTCTCGAGAGAGCGGAGGAAATGCAAAAATTATTTCAAAAATAATTTTCTTGAAACTTTTTCAAAAAGAAAGTGTATTCATGTCCGAACACTGATCAGTTCGGTTCCTCATTTTTTATTTCTTAATTCTTTTCTTTATGAAACGATCCGTTCTTGCTTTTACTTCGGTATTGATGGCTTTTTCGCTTGCAGCGCCGACATATGCTCACTCTGGTTCTCAGGGAAATCTTTTTCGTGCTATGGGAAAAATGAAAGTTGTTGCTCATCAGGAGAATAAACGTTCTGAGTCCCGAGAAGATCGTCATGATCATGATAACCATGCTCAGAATCATCAAGATAAACATGATGATAGTCCTAAAGATGATCAGTTTTTTGGGTTTAGAAATTTGGTTGGGATGATTACTGGCGTAGATCTTCAGGCAAAAACGCTTTTGGTGACAACCAATGGAAAATCAACTCGAACGGTCAAGGCTGAGGGTGCTGTGATTCTGAGTGTTGGTGCTGATAGTGCAAAAGTTATCACTTTTGCTGAATTGAAAACTGGTCAAAGGGCTTCTTTCTTATTGAAAAAACAGCGTGGAATGGGAGTGCAGAGCACTCATGAGGCTTTGTTGATCACGCAATTTTCTATGCCTGTTCCTCCTCCAGCAACACAGCCGCAGCAACCAACAGTTCAGTTCTCTTCTGCTGTTTCTACCGGTGCTGAGAGTGTGACTCCTGTGAATATTCCTGTGACTCTTTCCAAAGTTTCTTCACATGATGTGAAAGTTCAATATACCGTCGCTGGTACTGCCACTGGTGCTGGTGTTGACTACACTTTGTCGAATGGTGAATTGACGATTCCTGCTGGTCAAACAACAGGTAATCTTTCACTCGGCGTGACGAATGATACGATTGATGAATCTGATGAAACGGTTGTTGTGACCCTTTCGGGAGCAACGAACGGAACTCTCGGATCAACTTCCGTCCATACTTATACTGTTTTAGATAACGATTAATTCTTCTGTTTATTGTCTTATTTTCGAAAAGCTGTATTTGAGAGGGTGCGGCTTTTTGTTTATTTCCCCAAGCTATTTTCTTTGGGAAGTCTTGTTTATTTGACAATATTTAAAAAACTGTTATTATCACTCCTATTGTGTTCAATATTGATTACAATTGGTCGTATAACCCACTGCGATGCAACGCTCTTCTGAAATTATTGATGTTCTCCTGAAAGACGAAATTGCTGTTTCCAATGATTCTTTGTCTCATGATCTTCTTCGTTTGAAGGCGCGTTTTGCAGAACAGGCGGGTAGAGTTGTTGGGTCTCCTCGTCAACTTCGAACGGTTGAGGAAATTATTGATAATGCTTTTGAACAGGGGGCTCGTAGATCTCCTCGAGAGACTGACATCATTGTTCATCCCGAATTTCCTTTTGATTCTGGGTCTCCAGGTTTGAGGTCAGCTCTTGCAAGAAATGGGCTTCGATCCCATATGGTGGATACGATTATTGGAGACCTCAAAGATGAATTTGCTCGAGATATTACTCGTGTTCTATCTACTGCGCCAAATTCTGTTGTTATTGCTTATTTGGGATCGCGACAATTTTGTGATTTCCCTTATACTTCTGCGCAAAATGTTCTTTCATGGCATCCGTCTTCAGGGATGATTTCTCGAACTGAGTTTCCAAAATTTTTATCACTCCTCGGTGGCTTGAATCCAAATGATCGTTTCAGAATTCATGGTGCTAATTTTGGTCAATGTACTTCTCGAGCGGTACAGCAATTATATGCTGCTCTTCATTTTGGTGGATTCTATGGTCCTGATTACGATGGCGTTTGGACCGGTACTGATCGTAGTGCTTTTGATGTTATTTTTGAGCATGAGCCATTTTTCTTTGATCAGACTCTTACTTCTTTTGATTTATTGAAAAATAGTTCTCTCCGTCTCGGATATGTTTTTGATGGCGCTGGATTACTTTCTTCTGGAGATTATGACCATGGAGATGCTCAGCTCATCGATCATCAGACAAAGATCTATCCAAATTTTCCTCATCCTTCTATAGTCCCAGCAGTACCGCCGCAATCCATGGGAATGCGACCGTGACGTCGCTCTGGATGACTTGGTAGTAGCTCTCTGTGGAGAGTTTGTCCCAGGTGATTTTTTCTTTGCCGCCGGCGCCGGAGTAGGAACCGTACGACATTGGGGAGGAGCCGATTTCGATGAATCCTGCCCAGTCGCGGACTTTATTGTGGAGTTGGAGATCGTGTTTGATGGATGGGACGACGCAGATCGGGAAATCGGCTGCGATGCCGCCGCCGAGCTGGAGGAAGGCGATGGGGCTTTTTTTCGAGGCTTCCATGTACCAATCGTACATCCAGGTGAAATATTCGAGTCCGGTTTTCATGACGTTTTGGTTCACGACTCTTGATTTGTCTTTTCGATATTTTCCATCGTAGGTGTAGCTGGCAAAGATGTTGCCCATGGTGGAATCTTCGAATCCTGGGATCACGATAGGGATATTTTTCTTGAAAGCTTCGTATGCCCAGCAATCGCTCGGATTCGCCATGGGATCATTTTTGATAAGTTTCTCGGCGAAGAGTCTGCGGAAATATTCGTGTGGGAAATAGCGTTCACCTTTCTTTTCTGCGTCTTTCCACATTTTGTAGAGATGGGGTTCCATGATGCGGACACTTTCGTCTTCTGGGAGAAATGTGTCGGTGATGCGGCGAAGTCCGGCGTCGCGAAGTTCGGCTTCCTGCTCGGGTGTGAGCTCGGTGTAGCGTGGGATGTATGCGTAGTGTGAATGCGCGACGTAGCGATAATACGATTCTTCGTGGTTTGCGGCGGTGGCGGAGACGAGATGGACCTTGTCTTGGCGAATGAGGTCTGCGAGCATCACGCCGACTTGGAAAGAGCTGAGCGCTCCGGAGATCGTGACGACGAGTTTTCCGCCTTTGGCGAGATGATCTTTGAGCCACATGGCTGCTTGATACGTGGCGCCACCGTTGCAGTGATTGAGTGTGCGTTCGGCGAATTTCGATACTGGGCTTGCGCTTTTTTTGATGTGTGAACTGAGAGTACCGGAGGTGACGGATTTTCCGGCGCCTGCGCCGTCGTTGGTGACGATGAATTTCTTGAGACTTGGTGAGAGCGTGCTGAATTTCGTTTTTGCCATGGTTGAAGGAAGTTAAAAATGCACTCGCATTCTGGAGCGTTTTGTCTCAAAAATCAATGTTCAGTAAATGTCCTGATTGCGTCTATAAAAATATTTCCGTAGCGTTCGAGTTTTTGCTGTCCCACTCCGTTGATTTTTGCAAAATCTTCGAGTGTTTTTGGTTGATATTTGCACATTTCTTTCAGTGAGACGTCGCCGAATATGATGAATGCCGGGACTTCTTTGCTGTCGGCAATTTCTCTGCGAAGCGTGCGAAGTTTTTCGAAAAGCTCTGAGTTTTGTGTTGGTTCGAAACCGCGGTTTCGAACTCGCGAAGATTTCTTTTTTCCCTCTCTGAGGACTTTGCCTTTTGTTTTTATTTTGTCATTTTGCTCAGCGTTTATGATTGGTTGATGAATTCTCTGTAGTGTCACCATTTCTTCATTTTTTAATATTTTTGCTGCCTGATTTGTTGGCTTCAGGATTGGATATTCTCCTGTTGATTTTTCTATGATTCCTTTGGTGAGGAGTGCGTTGATGATGGTTCGCAGTTGTGTGTCGTTGAAATCCTGGACGATACCGTAGACGGAAAGTGTGTGGTGATTTCTGTCCATGATTTTTTGGTTTTTCGAACCGCGGAGGATGCCGATGATGTGGCTCATTCCGAAACAACTTCCTGTTTTGATGATGCAGGAAAGAATTTTTTGTGTGATTTGTGTGGCATCGAAATTTTCCTTGATTTCTGTGCAATTATCGCAGTTTTTGCAGTTCGTTTCTTCCCAATTTTCATCAAAATAATTGAGTAGAAATTTTCTTCGACAGTTTGTGTTTTCGGCAAATTTAATCATTTTCTCCAGTTTTATTTTTGCATTTTTCTTTTCTGCTTCGTCGCTCATTTGATTGATGAAAAATTCCTGTTTGATTTTGTCACCGTAGGAATAGAAAAGTACACACTGTGCAGCAAGTCCATCGCGTCCTGCGCGTCCTGTCTCCTGATAGTAATTTTCGATTGTCTTCGGGAGATCATAATGCACAATGAGCCGAACGTCTGGTTTGTTGATTCCCATGCCAAAAGCGATGGTGGCGACGATGATCTGGATTTTGTCTTTGACGAAATTTTCTTGAATTTTTGTGCGCGTTTCATGTTTCAGTCCGGCGTGATATGCGGCGGCTTTGAAATCTTTTTTCTTGAGTTCTTTCGCGAGTTTTTCTGTTCCTTTGCGCGAGAAGCAGTAGATGATGATCGATTGTTCTGGTTTGCTCTGAATGAGATTGATGAGTGTTGCGAATGCATTATTTTTGGGAATAATGGTGTAACTGAGATTGGCGCGATTGAAACTCGAGATGAAAACTTTTGGATCTTTGAGTTGGAGTTGAGTGCAAATGTCCGCCTTTACTTTCTCTGTTGCTGTTGCGGTGAGAGCGACGATTGGGAGAGTAGGGAAGTCGTTTCGAAGATTTTTGATGTTGCGATATTCGGGTCTGAAATCATGACCCCATTCGGAGATACAATGTGCTTCATCGATGGCGAGGAGGCTGATGTTGAGCGATTTCAAAAATTCGCGAAATGTGTCGATCGCAATTCTTTCTGGTGCGACGTAGAGAATTTTGAGGTTGCCGTTTTGAGCATCGTTTTTGATAGCGTCGATTTCGTCGTAATCGAGCGCGCTTGTGATGGCTGCTGCAGGAATTCCGTTGGCGGTGAGCGCGTCTACTTGATCTTTCATGAGCGCGATGAGTGGAGAAATGACAAGTGTGATTCCGTCGAGCATCAAAGAGGGGAGTTGATAACACATTGATTTTCCGCTGCCTGTTGGCATCAAAACGAAAGTATCTTTTTTCTGAAGAATGTTGCTGATGATTTCTTTTTGAAGTGGACGGAAATCGTCGTAGCCGAAATGTTGCTTGAGAAGATCGTGCATATGGTAGTATGACGGTACTACATAATAACCTTTTTTTCTATGAATGGTCTTCACGCCATGATGCATCGGCTTCATAATACGGATCTTGGTATCCTCTTCCTTCGAATTGCTCTCGGTGTCGTATTTTTGCATGCTGGTTATCTCAAGGTGAGTGACATGACTCCAGTTTTGGCGGGTTTTGGTTCACTTGGTATTCCTGTATGGCTTTCATATGTGGTGGCGTATGCTGAACTCGTAGCTGGTGTTGCGCTTCTTCTCGGTATTTTTGTTCGGTATTTTGGAATTGTGCTTGCGGTCATTATGTTTGTCGCAGCCGTGAAAGTTCATTTCGCGAACGGTTTTGGTTTGCAGGGCAGTGGTTATGAATATACTTTTGTATTGTTTTTTGGATCTCTTGCGATGGTGACATTTGGTTCAGGAAAGTATTCACTTGCCGCTTTATTGAGGAAGAAATAGGGAATTTCTGAAAATTCAAAAAAAGCTCCACGTTTCGGCGTGGAGCTTTTTTCTTGACTCGATGGATTCTTTTGAATATACTCCACATGTATTAATATACTACAACACTAAAACATCATGAAAGTCGCAAAAAATAATATGAAAGAGCTTATCTTGCTCTACGAAGCTATTCTCAAGCTGGAGAATGTTCGTGAGTGTAAAAATTTCTTCCGGGATCTCTGTACGCTCGATGAATTGAAGAGTATGGCGGAGCGCTTTGCGGTGGCAAAAATGGTGGATAAGAAAATTCCGTACCGGCAGATTAGCGAAAAAACTGGTTCGAGTACGGCCACTATCACGCGTGTGGCACAGTGGCTGCATCACGGCGAAGGCGGATACAGGTTGATGCTGCATCGTCTCTCGTAGACGAACATCACATCAATTTGTATTTCAAAGCATTTTTGAAAGAAATGCTTTTTTATTTATTTACATTTTTTATTTTTATGGATTCAGAAAAAGATATTACAGAAATTGGTTTGATTGAGAGGTATCCCGGCCAGAAACGTTCGTTGCAAGATTTGTTTTCCAAAATTGCAGAATTACCCCCACAAGATCAGGTGACAGCTCTCCGGACTCTGCGCCGTTATTTACAGGAGTCAGACAAATCTGCGTATCGGGCAGAGCCTAGCGGTCTTTCTCAACTCATTGTTGATGAAAAACTTCTTCAGGATTCTCTTATGATGTTCGATCTTGGTGCGGGTCCTGGCGATTTATTGCAAGAGCTTGCGACTATTTATCCCGAACTTCTTGTTCGTGGTTTGGATTTGAATCCGGGTTTTGTGGAGAGTTTTAATGCTTCTATGCGGGAGAATTTTGGTTCGAGAGGTTTCATGAAGGTTGACTTGATAGATTCTCCTCTTCAGGAAGCATTATTTCAGATGGGTCGAGTTTCGAGTGTTGCCTCTGTTTTGACTCTTGATCGACTTTTGTATCCAAAAGTTTTGATTCAAAATATGGCGCGCTTCACCAAGGCGAAGATTCTTGGTGCCTTGCTTCCGAATATTCCAGAGGATGATAATCCGAGTCGTCAGGGTGCTGAAAAAATTATTTATACGAAGCCAGAAAGTCGTATTGTCCCGGGTCGTAGTATTGCTGAGGATCGAGATATGCTTCGTCGATATTTGATCAATGCTTGGAAAAAACCTGTAGAAATTGCTGAAGTTCCTTATACGGTTTCGAGCTCTGGTGATGTGCAAAAATATGATCTTTCGGTTTTTTACAGTAAATAATTTTTTTAATTTTTTCTTTCTATGTTTCAACAAAAAAATGATCCTCTTCTCGGTATTCTTGGTGATGGATATGGTGAAGAATTTTTTCGAGCCGGTGGAGGAAATTTGAAAAATGCATTTGATCGGTATGGAATTTTGGTGCTAGCAGACTTTCTTTCTCCTCGGGCTGTTGAGGTACTGCAGAAGGAGGCTGCTTCCCTCAAATCAAAGGTCTATCGTAGCAGTTCGGCTTATAATCTCTATGTACTTCCGTTTGATGAGAGTTTCTCAAAAGATTCTCCGCGCAATCGTCAATTTTCTACAACGAAGGGTTGTATTGCGAATGATCAAATTCCTGCAAACTCGTATTTGCGTATTTTGTATGATTCGCGGTTGTTCCGAAGTTTTTTGTGCCAACTGCTCGGAATTGAAAAGTTGTATCCTTATGCTGATGGGCTTTCCAGCATTAATATTAATTATTATGATCCTGGAGACGGTCTTGAATGGCACTTTGATAATTCCGATTTTGCGATTACGCTTCTGGTGAAAAAATGCATGAAGGGTGGTGAATATGAATATTTTACCAACATGCGTTATGACGCAAATGGACAAGAGAATTATGAGCTGGTTCGCAAATGTATTGATGGCGAACTCCAGCCAGATAGAGAGTCTGTGAATGAAGGCGGACTTATGATTTTTCGTGGAAATAAATCACTTCACAGAGTGACACCTGTTGAGGAGGGGGATCGTATTTTGATTACTTTCAACTTTAATGCAAAACCGGGAGTTTCTCTCTCCGAAAAATCTCGTCAAACGTTCTTTGGGCGTGTTTCCTAAACTGCATTCTCATTTGCCTCATGGACACCGAAGGTATTTCCTTCGGTGTCGAGGAAATATCCTTGCCATGCCATTTTTGGAATGGCGAATTTTTCCATAGCTATGATACCACCGGCTGCGAGAATTTTTTTGGCGGTGTCGTCGAAATTGTCGACTTGGACGGTGCAGACAAAAGCGTTGGTACCACATCCTTCCCCTGGTGTTTTGGCTGGGCGAGGAAGGAGTCCGCCATTGATTCCTGGCTCTTTGCTGTCTTTTTCTGCGGTCATTACCATCCAATATTTTTGCTCGCCCCATTTTTGGAAGTCCCAACCGAAGATGTCGGTGTAGAATTTCATGGCGCGTTCAAGATTATCGACCTGAATTTCGAAGTGGACGACTCGGTTTTTCATAGAAAGATGGATTAAGAATTATGTATTTTATTTTTTTTGATTCATTTCGTGAATTTCTCTATAATGATTTTGAAAATTTTCTAATCCATATTGTATATGAAAATAGCACCTTCTGGCGAGAAGTATTTCTCGATAAGTGTCATGGTCGTTTTCTTGTTTTCAGTTCTTGCTGTTCCTGCATTTGCGCAAGATGCTGGATCTACTCCACAGCAGACACAGAATCAAAATAGCGTCACGAATCCTCCAGCTAGAACTCCTCGTCCTACGACCCTACAGCAGGGTTGTGAGCCGAATGGTCATACAGAATGGATGAATCCTTCAGATATGAATGATACTCGCACGATGTGTGTTTCTCATAGTCAGCAAAATGGTTCTCAGAATTTTGGTCAGCAAAATTTCGGGGATCGCAATATGAATCCACAGGATTTGGAACGTGCAAAGAAGCAATTTTTGGGCGATAGAGGATTTACTCAGACTGTGAAGACGATTCAAAGATTGATTAAGAAATTGCCAGCAGGATATTCTGCTAGTCAGGAGGTTCTCGATGCTTTGGCGAAAGTTGATGCTCTTTCTACTCGAGCTCAGAATGCGACTGATATGGATACTCTCAGTGATGTTCGTGAAGATCTGAATGATGTTATGGATGTTCTCCGTCAGGCTGAATGGCAGCTGCGTTCTCTTAGTGATGTGGCCAGTATGGAGAAACGGGCTACCAAAGAATTGGTGAAATTGAATAAGAAGCTTACTCGGTTTGAGACGAACGTGTCCAAGGAGGATGTTGATACTGCTAATCTGCTGCGATCAGCACGTACTGCAATAGAGACTGCAACAACTGCTCTCCAAAAAGCTGTTCAGACTGCCAAGAGTGGCGATGTCGAGGAAGCACAATCTGAATTTCAGGATTTTTTCGAGGGCTTGGGTGAAACTTGGCAAACTGTTGGTATGCTCGATGCAGTTCGTGGTATTTCAAAAGGTATTTCAATGATTGAGAAAAATGTTGCTGCGGCCAAGAAAAGAATTTTGGCTCTTTCCCAGAAAAGTAAAAAGATTGATGCTTCTGAGATTTTGGATTTGTTACAGGAAGCTTCTGGGAAGGTGGCAGAACTGAAGAGTCTAGTGAAGAGTTCGGACTTCCAGCCAGAAGATGCAATGTCTCTTTTTATGGAGTTGAACGATCTGCGTCAGCAGATTGAGGCGAGTGCTCTGGAGACTTTTGGTGGAGAAGGAATGGACATTCATTTCTTCCCGATGGAGATGGGGAGAGTTCCTGATATGAATTTTGGTCCTGGATCTGGTTCTGGACCTGGATCACATGGTGGTCCGCAGGGAGGTTTTGGTGGCGATTCTATGATGGGTCCTCAAGGTGGAAATAACTTTGGTCCTCAAGGAGGTCAGCAAAATTTTTGATGTAGAGTTTGAGATGTCAAAATAAAAGCCGTCTTGCATAATTGCGGGACGGCTTTTTGCTCTGGATGGGTTCAGATATGAAAAGATGTCTTTTCTTATCTTATTGATTTTTGAATATGGCTCCCTTGCTATCTTCCTGTTGCGAACCATGATAGATAACCCAGAAAATGCTGAAGAGCCTTTGATTGAGGCTCTCAGGCATACCTCTTGGAAGGATGAACGAAGCTGTATCAAAAGAGAATTGACTGGCGTTGTTTAGTGTAGCCAGAGTGGACGTGCGCCACAAGCTCTCTTTCGGTATGTTCTTTGTGCCTTTGGCCATACTGTAGCCGTTTCTCTGTGACGCCCTGTCGTTGACGGTATTCGAGCTAGAGGGCAACACCCATGTTGATGGAGATGAGGGGGATAGTGTTAGCTAGGGTTGTTTGCAAGGTTGATTAGCTTCAAGCTTATTCATTAAGTCTACCAACATTGATTCCCACTCCTTAAAATGAGTTACCATTTTTTGATGTTTGGCAGGTACCCCATATATTGGACACGCAACTTAAACAGTTGCACAATTAGTC
>JBBTWG010000010.1:11998-24085 GCA_038062935.1 Patescibacteria group bacterium | reverse complement strand
CCTTCGCCAATTTATACAATTTCGAACCGTGTTCATCCGTCCCCGTCAAAAATCGGACATCATAGCCATTGAGCCGATAATATCGTGCCAAGGCGTCCGCCTGTAAAAGCTCCATAGCAAACCCAATATGCGGAGCCGCATTCACATACGCGATCGCGGTCATGACATAAAATTTTTTCTGAGAAGTTTTCTGTGACATCGAGGGACATTGTAGCGGAAAAAGACTTAAGTACCAAAAAATCTCGATTTTAGGACAACGGAGGAAACTTTGAGGGGTGGTTTTAAAATTTTCTGAAAAAATTGCGAGGACGCGGGACCCCAAAGAGAATGTTTTCAGCGTGAAGAAAATCGAATTGCTTGCAATTCGATTTTTAGCTGATAAACAATCCTTTGGGTCGCGCCCGGAGCACTTTTTCAGAAAATTTTAAAACCACCCCTCAGAGTTTCCGGCACATTCTGCTACAATACCCACAATGATCGCCCGAAAAACCCCTTTCACATGCCTCCATTGCGGCGAAGAAAACCCCGTGATTCCAGCCAATGAACGTAACCATTGTCGAAAATGTTTACACTCTCTTCACGTTGACAAAGCAACGCCTGGCGATCGCCTGGAAAGCTGCAAAAGCTTCATGGAACCAGTCGGGATTGATATTGAGAAAAAAAAAGGCTATATAGTAAGGCACCGCTGCAAAGCGTGCGGCAAAGAAAAAAGAAACAAAGCCGCTCCGGATGACAACGTCGACCTGGTCGCAGCCTTAATCCTCGAACAAAACCATGAACATCATCGAAATTCTCGAAGATAACGTCCTCTGCGCTCTCCAAAGCTACATCGGTGAAGGGAAAACCGTCATTATTGGCGTGTCCGGCGGAGCAGATTCTGTGGCGCTCCTGAACCTCATTGTGAATCTTTCAGAAAAACTCAAATTCAAAATCATCGTCGCTCACGTCAATCACAGCCTGCGTGGAAAAGAGAGTGACATGGACGAAGAATTCGTCAAAAATTTGTGCAAAAAATACGACATTATTTTCGTCAGTAAAAAAGTAGACATCAAAGAGCTCCAGAAAAAACAGAAAATTTCGCTCGAAGATGCTGGAAGACAGGCGCGATATACTTTTTTCTATCGCATCAAAGAAGAATACAACGCTGATTTCATACTCCTCGCTCATCACCGTGACGACAATGTGGAAACCATGCTCCTCAATCTCATTCGCGGCTCCGGCGTACGAGGACTCACAGGTATCGCGATGGGCAGCAAAGACGTGATTCGTCCACTGCTCGATTTCTCCAAAAAAGAATTGATGGAATATTGCGCCATGAAAAAACTCGGTTTTCGCGAAGACAAAACCAATAAAGATACTGAAATTCGCCGCAACTACGTACGCCACAAACTCATCCCGGCAATCGAAAAAATAAATCCCAATTTTCGCGAAATGTTTCACTTCAAAAGTTTTTACTTCGAAGAGATAGAACATTTCCTAAATCTCGCATCGTTCGAATTCATGAAAAAGTATTGCAGCTCGGGAGAAAAAGCGATCATCACACCCATCACGCCTTTCAAAAAATTAATGCCAGCAGTGCAAAGAACCGTGATCCAGACGATCTATGAACTTTTCCACGGAAGCACGCAGGGGCTTTCTGGAGACCAGATCGAAGACCTCCTTCGAATCATTCACAAAAACACAACCGGAAAAGAGAAAATGCTCGGAACGCGCATGAGCCTGATCGTAGCCTATGGAAAAGCAATTTTTCAGAAAGAACGCGGCAGCGAAGAAACTCCCCTTCCAGAAAAAATCATGCAACTCCCCATCCCGGGCACACTCACTTACGGCGGCGGAAGCATCATCACGCGTTTCAAAAAAAGACTTCCGAAAACGCGCGCAAAGAATAAAATCTACATCGTCGCCAAAGACAAAAACGAACCATTTTTCATTCGCCGATTTCAGCCAGGAGATCGCATTCGTCCGTTCGGAATGGCAGGAAGCAAAAAACTCCAGGATCTCTTCACCGACGAAAAAATTCCTCGAAGTCTCCGCAGGCAAGTCCCGATCGTCACAGATCAGGGCGGCAACATCGTAGCCGTAGGAAGTTTGCGCGTCGATCGCGGATTCCATCCACAGGTTTTGCCGGGAGTGATTGTAGAAATTGAATTCGACGAAGGAAAAGAGTAAAATGCCAAAGCTTTTTAAGTCTTTTTTCACCCATGAATACACCAAAACCACGAAATAGTCTTTTCTATCTGCTCATTATCACGCTTATCGGAAGTACTTTTTATATCGTCCAAAGCAGCAATCAAGTCCCAAGTGAAAAAATTAATATCAATGCCCTTGCTCAAGAAATTACAGAAGGGCGTGTAGAATCAATAAAAATCATCGGCGACAAAATTGAGATTCACCTGATCGACAAATCCAAACAGTTCACTTACAAAGAGCCAAGTGCTGATATTCTTCAAATCTTATCCCAATACCAGGTTCCAAAAGAAAAAATTGAAAAATTGAACATCGAAGTCGAACCAAGCGAAGGAAATTTCTGGGTCGATCTGCTCATCAATATACTTCCTTTCGCACTCGTAATCGGATTTCTCATGATGATGATGCGTTCCGCACAGAGCAGTAATAATCAAGCGATGTCTTTCGGCAAAACGAATGCACGCCTCTACGACAAAGAAAAACAGAAAACCACATTCAGTGACGTTGCCGGCGCCAAAGAAGCGAAAGAAGAACTCGTGGAAATCGTCGACTTCCTAAAAAATCCGAAGAAATACACAGCACTCGGTGCAAAAACTCCAAAAGGTGTCCTTTTGATCGGCTCACCAGGATGCGGGAAAACGCTTCTCGCACGCGCCATCGCTGGCGAAGCAGATGTACCTTTCTTCAACATCTCTGGTTCAGAATTTGTCGAAATGTTCGTGGGCGTGGGCGCCAGTCGCGTACGCGATCTTTTCAAAAAAGCGAAAAGAAATTCTCCATGTATTATTTTCATCGACGAAATTGACGCAGTAGGACGCCATCGCGGCGCCGGAATGGGAGGCGGTCACGATGAACGAGAACAAACACTCAACCAGATTCTCACCGAAATGGACGGATTCGAAACTGAGACACACGTCATCGTCGTCGCAGCCACCAATCGTCCCGACGTACTCGATCCAGCGCTCCTCAGACCAGGACGATTCGATCGCAGAATCGTCGTCGACATGCCCGACATCCAGGATCGTACCGATATTTTGAAAGTTCACAGCCGCAACAAACCACTCACCGATGAAGTAGATCTCCTGCGAGTCGCACAACAAACACCAGGATTCAGCGGAGCGGATTTGGAAAATCTCATGAACGAAGCCGCCATCCTGGCCGCCCGCAACGACAAAAAAACCATCTCCATGGAAATGGTCGAACAAGCCGTCGAAAAAGTCGCACTCGGTCCAGAGAAAAAATCCCGCGTCCTCTCTGAAGAAGAAAAGAAAATCACCGCGTATCACGAAACCGGTCATGCCGTCGTCGGTCACCTTCTCGACGGATGCGACCCAGTCCACAAAGTCTCAATCATCTCACGCGGCATGGCGCTCGGCGTCACGTGGTATTTGCCAGAAGAAGACAAGCATCTCAAATCCAAGAGCCAATTCGAACACCAGATTGCCGCGGCAATCGGAGGCTACGCCGCAGAAAAAATGTTCTTCAAGGAAGTCACTACCGGCCCAAGTAGTGATCTAGAAAAAGCCACAAACATGGCCCGCGCGATGGTCACACACTACGGCATGAGCGAAATGGGTCCAATGATTTTCGGCGGACAGAGCAACGAAATTTTCCTCGGTCGCGACTACGGTCACGTGAAAAATTACTCCGAAGAAGTCGCCGGAAAAATTGATTCGGAAGTGAAAAAAATTATCCAAAAAGGCTACGACATCGCCACAAAAATCCTGACAGAGAACAAAGAGATCGTGATCGAAATTGCAGAAAAACTTATCAAGAAAGAAACTCTCAACCGCGAAGAATTCGGAAAATTTTTCAAGAAAAAAACCTCCAATGGAAAAAATTAAAAAACCACTACCACCGGTCTCTACCAGCATCGACGACGGTCAGCTCGCCGTCGACATCTATCAAACAGCGAAAGAGATCATCATTCTCGCGCCCATCGCCGGCGTCGACTCCAAAGACGTCGACGTGAGCGTCACCGACGAAGTTCTCACCATCAAAGGCGCACGGCATCTGGAAAGGAAAATCGAAGAAGAAGATTATTTCACCAAAGAATGTTTCTGGGGCGGTTTCTCACGTTCCATCATTCTCCCCGAAAGTGCCGAACTCGGAAAAATCAACGCCACTTTCGAAAAAGGAATCCTAGAAATCCGAATCCCAAGAGGAGAACGTATCAAGACTAAAGTTGTAAGAATTAAGACCAAGTGACGCTAAATCCTAAATCCTAAATCCTAAATCCTTGCAGCCCTCTAAAGCCGTCATTCCCGCCGCAGGTTTCGGAACCCGCTTCCTACCCGCCACCAAATCGCAACCAAAAGAGATGCTCCCGATCGTCGACAAACCGGTGATTCAATATCTCGTCGAAGAAGCGGTCGCCTCTGGAATCAAAGAAATTATCATCGTTACTGGTCGCGGAAAACGTGCCATCGAAGACCATTTCGACGTCTCCTGGGAACTCGAATCTGCGCTCATCAAAAAAGAAGAACAGGAACTTCTGAGGGAAGTTCGCAAAATTTCACGACTCGCGGAATTCATCTACGTCCGTCAACCAGAACCACTCGGCGACGGCGACGCAATTCTCCACGCAAAAAAAATTCTAAAAGACGAGCCATTTGTCGTCATATTCGGCGACAGCATCATTGATAGTGAAGTACCGGCAACAAAGCAACTCATTGATTCTTTCAAAAAAACCAGAGAAATCACCATCGGTGTCACAAACGTCACCAAAGAAGAAGTCTCTTCCTATGGCATAGTGAAGCCAGAAAAAGCATCTCACAAAATCCCGGCAGGGGGGGAAACTTTCCGCATCGCAGAAATGGTCGAGAAACCGAGCAAAGAAAAAGCTCCAAGCACCCTCGCCATGGTCGGGAAATACGTCGTCACACCAGATATTTTCGAAGCACTCGAAAAAGTCCGCTCCGAAAGAGGCAAAGTCTCCGGAAGCGGCCGAAAAGAGCTCCGACTCATAGACGGACTACGAAAACTCGCAGAAAAACAAGACATCTACGGTCACCTCCTCGACGGCACTTTCTACGACACTGGCGACAAATTCGGCATGCTCAAAGCAACAATTCACTACGCCCTGAAAAATCCAGAGCTCGCAGAAAAATTGAAAAAATTCATGAAAACAAAATTCTAAGAAATTTCTATGCTCCATATCCTCGCCGTCGGAAAACTCAAAGAGTCCTACGCCCGCGAAGCCTGCGAAGAATACATCAAGCGTCTTTCGCCATATCTGAAAATCACCCTGACCGAAATTCCAGAAACACCTTTCAGAGACACCAACGATCGTGAAAAAATCCAAAACGCAGAAGCAGAAAAAATCCGAAAACAACTGAAGAAAGACACTTTCATCATCGCCCTCCACCCCAACGCAAAACCCCTCGATTCCATCGCTTTTTCCAAAAAACTCCAACACTGGCAACAGCAACCAAGCATTGCTTTCATCATCGGCGGCCCACTCGGCATCGCGCCGGAAATACTCGCACAAGCACACGAGAAACTCTCGCTCTCACCACTCACGTTCACCCATCAAATGACGCGGGTAATCCTCTTGGAGCAATTGTATCGAGGGGTTATGATAGGAAAGGGGAAATATCATTACTAACAAACTTCTTTTTATGACCAACAAAACTTTATTTTTAATCGTGCTCGCGATTCCTCTATTCATCATAGCCGGATGTTCGAGACAAAATTCTAGTATTCAAACAATCCCAACAGAGCCTGAAGTATCCGTATTAACAGAAAACAATTGCACCGAAGAAGGTCAACCACCAACAACCAGTGCTCAATGTTGCAACGGTCTTGAAATGATAGAAATTGACCACGCCTATGCAATTTGCGGTAAAATCGTAAAACCCGCACCAGGACAAGTCACACTCTACAAAGGCACATGGTTTGATATAAAGTATCCAAAAGAATTTACTCCAAGCTCAATCGCTGATGAAGCACGCTTCCTGTCACCAGACGGAACTGTTGAATTTTTCGTTTTCTCGCCACAATGGGGCGGAAATCCTGTGGATTATCTGACCACAAAAGCCTCGGAAGAGCTCGTGAGCGAAAAAACTGACACAACCGGCGCAGATTTGAAGAAGAAAATCGTTCGCTGGGTCACGGTAAAAGCAAAAGATGGATCCTATTATCGATCTTTTGTATCTATCAAAGCTCAAGTCGGAACAGGAAGTGATCTCCACTATGTATTCGGGATCAAATATGAAAACGACGCAGCATACCAACAATATCGGGACGCTTACATCGCCTTCAAGGCATCCCTGAGCCAATACGCTGACTAGAATGCAGCCAGCAGAAATAACGCTATCCAAAACAAGCTATTTCAGCCTTGAATTTTTTCGCATTTTCTGATATACTTGAATGTTCACCAGTAAAAAGCTGGTCAACCTCACACCAAAAATAAAAACTAAAACAAAAATTCTATGGTCGATCCACAGATGCAGCTTCTGATCGAAGAAGCAGACAAAAAGAAACTCGATGGCAACTTCAATGATGCCATTCGCATTTGTGAAAAGATTTTGCACTACGATCTCGATTGCAGCGAAGCATACGAGGAGATCGGTGACAATTATCTCAGTCTCCGTGAATACGGGAAGGCCAAGAAAGCGCTCGATCGCGCCATGACACTCAACCCATACAGTCCAAATGGCAATTACCTCCTCGGCTTTGTCTATTCTTGTCTCGCCAAATGGAAGACGTCGATCGAATATCTCGAACGCGCAGATCAATTGTATCCAAATCATTCAGAAATTCTCCGCTGCCTCGGATGGAGCATGTATCACGATGGGCAGAGAAAACGTGGCGCCATCATCCTCGAACGAGCGATGCAGCTGAACCCTGGCGACCCACTGATCCTCAACGACCTCGGCGTCGTGTATCTCAACGAAAAAAACTTCGAACGCGCCGCCAATCTTTTCAAAAGAGTCTTGGACATCGAACCGGACAACGAAAAAGCTCGAGAATGTCTGAACGCCGTAAAATTCTTCGACGTCGAGTACAAGAAATTGAACAGCAAGAAGAAATAGACCTTGAAAGCCGAACAACCTCAAGAAAGCCTAATTGTAAAAAGGCTTTTTTTGCTGTACCATCAGCCAGCAAAAGCATGTTCTTCGACGATCGCCCCGCTTCGGCGGGGAGGAAAGTCCGGGCACCATCAAAGCGCGAAACAGGTAACACCTGCCGCTTCTGGACGAAAGTCCAGAATGAGGGACAGTGCCACAGAGACGATACTACTTCTCGCTTCGGCGAGAGGGAAAGGTGAAAAGTCCGCTCTCAGAGTGGGACTCTCCGGGAGACCGGAACAGTGGGTAAACCCTTCGTGGTGCAAGGTGGATGGCATGAAAATGAACAAGTTCGCTTTGAAACTCATTTTCTGCCCACCGCTTGAGCTTCTTCGCGAGAAGAAGCCCAGAGAGATGATCGTCCGGCTCCGCCGACAGAACCCGGCTTATGAAGAACATGTTTTTTGCATCTGAAGAAAATTGCTATAATTCGCGAAGAAATGAAAAAATCCGACCTCTTCTTCGGCCTTCTCCGTTTACCAGTAGATATTGCCATGACGCTCCTCGCGTTTTTTGTGGCGTACAGACTCCGCAGTTTCACCAAACTCATCCCAGGAATCGAGCTCGAACGCGGGATTCTTCCAAATGTCACTGACTATTTCCACTTCGCCACAACAGCAGCAATCGTACTCATCATCATCTTCGGAATCAATGAAATGTACTCACTCAGAAGTACATCCCCACTCAGTCGCGAAATGAAAAAAATTATCATGCTCGGATCGGCATGGTTTATGCTCATCATCGCGTATTTTTTCGCGATCCACTCACTCCCCTTCTCGCGTCTCATCATGGGATACAGCTGGATTCTCACCATAATTTTCTGCATGACCGGACGCACCGTCATTCGCATTATTCAATACATCCTCCTGAAAAAAGGCATAGGTCAGAGAAAAATCGCCGTCATCGGTGAATCCAGATTCGCAAAAGAAATAACCAAAGAACTCGAAAAAAATCCGCACTACAAAATCGTCGGCTTCATGACCGAAAATGGCTCCTCACACAATGAACTCTTCCTCGGTACGATCGAAAACTTCGAAACAATTATCCGGAAAAATCACATCGAAGAAGTAATCCAGGCACAATCGAACATGAACAAAATGAAAGACGCGCAGATCGTAAATCTCTGTCGAAGTTTGCATGTCGGATACAGTTTCGTCCCCGATCTCCTGGAAATGGAACGCAGCAATATCGACGTCACCGCCATCGGGAAAATCCCTCTCATAAGCCTGAAACCAACTCCACTTGAAGGCTGGGGGAAAATCTGGAAACGCTGCATCGACATCATCGGAAGTCTCATCGGTCTCATTCTCAGCGCACCGATCATTCTCATTGCGGGAATTGCTATCAAACTGGATTCCAAAGGTCCTATTTTTTTCACCAAACTCGATAACGGCGACGATGTGAAAAGAGTCGGTCAACACGGCAAACTTTTCAAATTCTACAAACTCCGTACCATGGTCGACAAATCGCATCAGAAGCGCTACGAAATGAAAGAAGAAAATATTCGAAAAGGCTCCCCGTTGGTGAAAATCAAAGACGATCCGCGGATTACAAAAGTCGGAAAATTCCTACGCCGTTCCAGCATCGACGAAATTCCGAATTTCTGGAACGTCCTGAAAGGCGACATGAGTCTCGTCGGTCCACGTCCACATTTCCCAGAAGAAATTGAGAAGTACGAAAAAAGCCAGCACTTCGTCTTGGAAGTAAAACCAGGAATCACCGGCCTCTCACAAATTAATGGCCGCAGCAATCTGGAATTCGAAAAAGAGATCAAATACGACACCTATTACATCCGCAACTGGACAGCACTTCTAGATCTCAAAATCATCATCAAAACGCTCGGCGTGATCGTGAAAGGCTATCAAGAATAGGAAACCTCTCAAAGAGGTTTCCGGAATATGCTATAATCCACGCACAATGCTTCAAAAAATTCTCACCGCAATACTCGGAGATCCCAACAAGAAGGAAATCAAGAAAATCCAACCACTCGTCGGAAAAATCAACGCCATCGCCGCCGAATACGAAAAAACTTTGACCGATGAAGAGATTCCGAAAAAAACAGAAGAATTTAAAAAAAGAATCGCCGAAGGCGAAAGTCTGAATCAATTATTGCCAGAAGCATTCGCGCTCGTCAAAACCGCATGTCAGAGACTCGTTGGCAAGAAATGGCTTGTGCGTGACAGTGAAGTTGAATGGGACATGGTACCGTTCGATGTTCAGATGATTGGCGGAATTATTCTCCACCAGGGAAAAATCGCAGAAATGAAAACGGGTGAAGGAAAAACACTGGTCTGTACAATGCCGATTTACCTGAACGCTCTCGAAGGAAAAGGTGTTTTTCTCGTCACCGTGAACGATTATCTCGCTCAACGTGACAGCGAATGGATGGGCGGACTCTACAAATTCCTCGGACTTTCTGTGGGAGTTATTTTGCACGACCAAAATCGCCAAGAAAAAAGAGCCGCGTACGCATGCGACATCACCTACGGAACCAACAACGAATTCGGTTTCGACTATCTTCGCGACAACATGGTGACAACCAAAGAACATCTCGTGCAACGAAAACTACACTACGCCATCGTCGATGAAGTAGATTCCATTCTCATTGACGAAGCTCGCACGCCACTCATCATTTCGGCGGCGGCAGAAGAATCGACAGACAAATATGGCAGATATTCCCAACTCGTCACGCAACTCATCGAAAAAGATCACTACACGATTGATGAAAAAATGAAAACCGCGATCCTCACCGACGACGGCGTCAGAAAAATGGAAGAACTTCTCGGCATCGATAATATTTACACCGAAGCAGGATTTCTCGAAGCGCACCACATCGAGCAAGCATTGAAAGCTCATGCTTGCTACAAAAAAGACGTTGATTACGTCGTAAAAGAAGGTGAAATTCTCATCGTGGATGAATTCACAGGACGTCTGATGTCAGGCCGCAGATATAGCGAAGGCCTTCACCAAGCCATAGAAGCCAAAGAAAACGTCGAAGTTCGCCGCGAAAGCAAAACATTGGCAACAATCACGCTGCAAAACTATTTCAGAATTTTCAAAAAACTCGCAGGCATGACCGGAACCGCACTCACAGAAGCGGAAGAATTTGGAGAAATCTACAAACTCGACACGATCGTCATTCCGACACATCGACCAGTGACACGCATCGATTTCAATGACTCTATCTACAAAAATCAACGCGGCAAATATCTCGCCGTCATCCAAAAAATCAAAGAACTTCACTCAAAAGGCCAGCCAGTGCTCGTGGGAACAATTTCAGTGGAAAAATCTGAACTCCTCAGTACGCTCCTGAAACGCGACGGCATTCCACACAACGTTCTCAACGCAAAACAACACGAGAAAGAAGCCGAAATCATCAAAAACGCGGGACAAGTAGGCGCCGTCACGATCGCCACAAACATGGCCGGTCGTGGAACCGACATCAAGCTCGGAGAAACCGTCGCAGAGAGAGGTGGACTCTACGTCCTAGGAACCGAGCGCCACGAAAGCCGACGCATCGACAACCAGCTTCGTGGTCGTTCTGGACGTCAAGGAGACGCCGGTGGAAGCCAATTTTACATCTCCATGGAAGACGATTTGATGCGCCTCTTCGGTGCAGAACGTGTCCAAAAAATGATGGATTTTCTGAAAATTCCCGACGATCAACCGATCGAAAATTCATTCATCAGCAACGCCATAGAAAGCGCCCAGAAGAAAGTAGAAGGTCACCACTTCGACATCCGAAAACATCTCGTCCAATACGACGACGTCATGAATGTCCAACGCGACATCATCTACGCACGACGACGAAAAATGCTCGAAAGTGAAAGTACCAAAAATGAAATCATCCTCATGATCGAAGAAGAAGTTGAAGGAATTGTAATGAATCAAGCGGCAGAAAGAGGACACGAATCCTGGAACCGTGAAAAAATTCTCGAAGATATTTTTGCGATTCACAAAAATGAGAATTACCCAATGCCATCACTCGCAGAATTTACCGATCGCGAAGAGATGATAGACATGCTGAAAAAATACCTCACCAGCGAATACGCAAAACGTCGAGAGATCCTTCCGGACGAACAAATCGCCAACGAATTCGAACGTGGACTCACGCTCTCCATCACCGACAGTCTCTGGATGGAACACATCGAAAATATGAAAAGCGTCCGCGAAGGCATAGGTCTTCAAGGCTACGCTCAGCGAGATCCACTCGTCGAATACAAGCAACGTGGCTACCATCTTTTCGAAACTCTCCTCGGTTCTATCAGGAGCAACATCGTGAATACCATTTTCAAAATTCAAATCAGCCCAGACGTCAGACCACCAATGCCAGCAAAAGAAGAACAAGAAATCATCACCAACGAAGCCGAAGTAGAATCAGTGCTCACAGGCAACGAAAAAACGAAGACGACTCAAGCCTCCAGCAAACCCGAAGTAAACCGAAATGAACCATGCACCTGTGGCAGCGGGAAAAAGTACAAGAAATGCCACGGAGCAGGGAAATAATTGAACCCAAGAAAATCTATAAATCAATTTCTCTCAAGAATCGAAATTCTCTTTTCATGATCATAAAGAGGAATTCGAACAAATCGTATATCCTCCTTTGTCGCCATTGTTTCAAATATGACATTAATTCGAGAATCGAGTCGCGCTTCAACAGCCCTTAATTCATCTTTAGTAGCCATATTCGCTACTATCTCAGAAAAGTAATTCGCAACAATAGCAAAACCATCATCCATCTTTCTCTCAAGAGCCTCAAAACGACTATTCGTATCAGTCTTAAAGCCATAAAATTCATCTTTGAAATCGCGAAGCTCAGTTTTGAGAT
>JBBTWG010000010.1:0-11898 GCA_038062935.1 Patescibacteria group bacterium | reverse complement strand
CAGACACCTCAGTTCGAAGATCAGACACCTCAGTTCGAAGATCAGACACCTCAGTTCGAAGATCAGACACCTCAGTCTTAAGATACAAGACATCAGCCTTGAGCTGAGCAACATCTATCCGCAAAGCACGAAGCTCCTCATGAATAGGACGCAAGGCTTCCAAAAGCTGTGCAAACGTGACTGGTGAATGATCGACAGAAACCATAAGAAAGAAAATAGTAAATTTTCTTCAAAGTATCAAAAAATTCTGAACGAAATCTAAATTATTTATTACAAATTCATAAACTGGAAAACCAGAATAATTCTCCAGAAAAAATTTTACAAACCTTTGAAGTAGAAAAACAAAAAAACTATGTCATGAGACAATACCAATCCTAACTCCTAAATCCTACACCCTAAATCCTGCCCTCCCTACATCTCCCCATCCGACTCCACGGTCGTAGCTCCTTGATAATAAATCTCGCGCGCCTTGGCACCCTGTGAAGGTCCAATCCAGCCACGCTCTTCCATGAGATCCAGAAGTCGCGCCGCACGCGCATAACCCACCTTCAAACGACGCTGCAAGAGCGACGCCGAAGCTTTTCGACTCTCAACGACGAGCTGTAAAGCATTCTTCAGAAGAGTTTCATCATCCGTCTCTTCACCATTCGAAAACACCGATTCAGGAACTCCCTGAACGCGCACAGCCGCAGTGTTACGCGAAGTCACTTCATCCAGATAATCCGGCTCACACATAATTTTCACATTGTTCGTCACGCGCTCCAGTTCCGCCGTCGAGAGATACACACCCTGAATACGCTGTGGCTTATTCATGCCGCTCGGCATGTACAGCATGTCACCACGCCCGAGCAGATCTTCCGCACCGATGCCATCCAGAATCGTTCGCGAATCAATCGAAGACGAAACCGCGTACGCAATACGAGAAGGAATATTTGCCTTAATCAAGCCCGTAATGACGTCTACACTCGGGCGCTGTGTCGCCACAATCAAATGCATGCCGACCGCACGCGCCATCTGCGCGATACGACAGACCGACGCTTCCACTTCACTTTTCGCCACCATCATGAGATCCGCAAGCTCATCAATCACGATCACGATGCGTGGCAATTTTTCTTCAATTGCATCGTCATTGTTGTAATCGGCCAAATTACGATGATGCTTTTCTGAAAGCATCTGATAACGACGAGTCATCTCCGAAACCGCCCAACGCAGTGCAATCGCCGCCTTCTCAGGCTCTGTGATAACCGGTGTGAGCAAATGCGGAATGCCATTATAGAAATTCAACTCAACACGTTTCGGATCGATCATAATCATCTTCAATTCCGACGGAGAATTTTGATACAGAAGTGAAATCAAAAATGCATTCATTCCCACCGATTTTCCAGAACCGGTAGAACCAGCTATCAAAAGATGCGGCATGGAAGACAAATCCCCCACCACCGGTTTTCCAGAAACATCACGCCCGAGTGGCAAACGAAGTTTGGAATCAACACCAGAAAATTCTTTACTATCAAGAATTTCGCGCAAATGAACATTCACACGATTCTCATTTGGAACTTCAATGCCGACCAAAGATTTCCCAGGAATAGGCGCTTCAATACGAACTGATTTCGCCGCAAGAGCAAGAGCAATATCGTTCTTCAATGAAAGAATTTTTGAGAGTTTCACACCTTCATCTGGACGCAGCGTATATTGGACAACTGTCGGACCGACATTCACTTCATGCATTCCGACCTGAATCCCAAATTGTTTTAATTTATTTTTAATTTTTTCCGCATATTCCATGAGGAGATCGGCGTCCATAGCAACACTTTTTGCAGGAGGACTCAAAAGATCAAGTGAAGGAAATTCCCAAGGCTCCTCATCTTCTTTTTTCTTCGCCGTACCAGATTTCACCGGACCAGAAGTAGTTTTCGCAGCAGGTTGGAAAGAAACAACCCTCGGCTCCTGCTCTTCTTCAGTATGTTCGATTTCTTCATCTTCTACGGGAACATCTTTCATATCATCTTCAGAAATCGTAGAACGACGGATCAAAATTGCAGGCTCTTCTTCCAAATCATCATCCTCTTCATCGTTTCCAGAACGAACTTTGACACGTTTCAGAGAAACCCCTCCACTCAAAAAAGCAAAGAGTTGGCGAAGAGAAATATTGAATGTCAGTAAAACGCCTACGAAAAAAATAGTAAGGAAAACAACAGTAGCTCCTACATGTCCCACGTGGAGAACCTGACGGAAAAGAAAATTTGTCACAAATCCAGTATATCCACCATATTGACCCTGATCTGCGACAGCATAGAGGTCTGAAATAGGAACAGAAAGATGGAAAATACTCAGAACAGAGAGGAAAAGCATGAAAATACCCAGCACACGAGTAAAACCAAAAGAAACGGTCTTCGAAAAGAAAAGCATGAGAGAGATAAGCCCAAAGAAGCCAGGAATCACATAGATCCCCCATCCAAGAATTGGCTGCAACAAACCAATAAAAAGGTCTCCAACAAGACCAAAGGCGCCTTTCAGGCTCAGAATCAAAAGCACGGCGAACGAACCATAGAGAAGAGCCCAAATATCACGAGCTACTTGCGAATGGAGCTGAAGCCGAAAGCTCGATTTCCGTTTGCGGGGAGAGGAAGTTTTTTTGGAAGAACGTCTTTTGCGGGAACCAAACATGTACACAATTATACCGGATTTACCTTTGTCAGTCCATGAAAAAGAAAATTTGACAACGTACCGGTCTATCAGTACAGTTCAACATATGAAGAAGAAAAATGCAACAGAAATCAGTAAGATTCTTGTCAAAATACGAACTCCAAAGCAAGCCGCGGAGTTTTTGCGTGATTTTTTGACAGAAAAAGAAGTCAACTCACTCGCAGAACGTTGGCAAATCGTAAAAATGATTATGAAAGGAGTTGCTCATCGTAAAATCAGCAAAACACTCAAAGTCAGCATATCGAAGATTACCAGAGGTTCGCGTGCAGTTCAGAAAAGCAGAGGAGGATTCAAGAATTTCATAACAAAGTAATTTTTTTGTAACAAGAGTGTACTGATGTACCAGTACATCAACAAATGATCATAGGCAGTAAACTTGTCAAAACAAAAACAGAATCTCTGAAGGAATCGCTCGAAAATTTCAAAAAGTGGTGCATAATAGAAGTATGAAGAAAAAAAGCACAAAAAAAGTCGCACCAAAAGATATACTACAGGCTGCAAAAAAAATTCAGAAAAAACTTCACACAATAGAAAAAAGTCTTGCGCAAAAAAAAGCAAGGGTTGAAAAAAGAAATAGAATCAGGAAAACAATTTTCCTCGGAATCATAGGACTTATCATCATTACCGGAGTGGCTTTCAGCATGGAGAATAAAGAAAAAGAGCCTCTCGAAAAATTACAAGCAAACAACGAAATACAAAATAAGAATCTCCAAAAAAATACTCAAGGGTTTGCAACACCAAAACCATTCCCTATTTTGATGTACCACTATATCCGCGATTACACGAACACAAAAGATCCTGTAGGAATCAGACTCTCGGTCTCTCCACAAAAATTTGAAGAACAGCTCCAGGAAATTCAAAAAGAAGGGTTCGAAACAATCACGTTCGACGATCTCGAATCTGCATGGAGAAACGAAAAAACACTCCCCGAAAAACCTATCATGCTCACATTTAATGATGGATACCGTGATTTTTATGAAAACGCATTTCCGCTCCTAAAAAAATATGACGCAAAGGCAACGACATACATCGCCACTGAATTTATCGGAAAAGATAGCTACATCACAGGAGCACAAATCAAAGAAATGGATTTATCTGGATTCGTCACCATTGCTTCCGAAGGAGTAAATCACGCAGATCTACTGAGAAAAAAACGAACAGAGGTCCAATACGAAATGAGGCAAAGTAAAAAAACCTTGGAAGATTTGGTAGGACACGAAGTAAAGTCTTTCTCCTATCCACTGAATCGATACAACTCCGTCACTCGCGAAGAAGTTGAAAGGGCAGGATACGCCAATGCAACGCTCACAGACCTAGGCTACAAGCACGCAGAAAAAGATCGGTTCGCAATCACTCGCGTCCGAATCCCCGGACAAGTTTCACTTGAAAAATTCAAAAAATTAATCAATCAAGAAGTCTAGAGTCACATGTCAATTGTCACACGTCACATGTCCTAAAGTTTCATGCTACAATGCCGGCATGATCGTAACCCGTTTTCCACCATCCCCTACCGGTTTTGTACATGTGGGAAGCCTACGAACCGCATTGTACAGCTATTTATTTGCTCGAAAAAATAAAGGAAAATTCCTGATTCGCATAGAAGACACGGATCAGAAGAGATATGTCGAAGGTGCCGTAGAAAATCTCCTGAGTACGCTCAAATGGGCAGGGCTCGAATATGACGAAGGCCCAGAAGTTGGCGGCCCACACGCACCCTACTACCAATCTCAGCGCACAGAACTTTACAAAAAAAACGTCCAGGATCTCTTGAAAAACGGCACAGCCTACTATTGTTTCTGTACTTCAGAAAGACTCGACGAAATGCGACAAGGACAAGAACGAAGGAAAGAAGCGCCAATGTACGACAGACATTGCACAAAATTTTCAGAAAAAGAGATTGAAGAAAAAATAAAATCAGAAGTTCCATACGTCATCCGCCAAAAAATTCCACAAGAAAAAATTCTCATCCTCAACGATCTCATTCGCGGAAAAGTTCGCTTCGACGGGAGGGTAATCGACGATCAAGTGCTCATGAAATCCGACGGTTTTCCAACCTATCATCTCGCGAACGTCATCGACGATCATGACATGGAGATCACACACGTCATTCGTGGCGAAGAATGGCTCTCATCCACACCAAAACACATTTGGCTCTATGAAGCTTTTGGCTGGACACCGCCGCAGTTTGCGCACATTCCCCTCCTCCTCAACGCCGATCGCAGCAAACTCAGCAAGAGACAAGGTGACGTCGCCGTCGAAGACTACATCAAAAAAGGCTACAGCAAAGAAGCAATCATCAATTTCATCGCTCTCCTCGGCTGGCATCCCGGGAAAGGCATCGAAAAAGAGATTTACTCGCTCCCGGAACTCGTCGAAGCATTCTCGCTCGAAGGCGTCCACAAGGCCGGAGCCATTTTCGACATTCAAAAACTCGACTGGTTTAATTGGCAATGGACACGCAGAAAAATAGAAGAAAAATTAGAAAAAATAGGAAACACGCTCGAAAATCGCGCAAAGCTCTTGCTCGAATTGTGCGAAGAATACCTCGAAAAAGATTGGTTGAAAGACAAAAACCTTCTCGCACGCGCACTCAAAACTGTCGAAGAAAAAATCACACAAAATCCAAAAGAAGTCAGAGTCTATCTCCAATTCTATTTCCAGGAGCCAGAAATAAAGAAAGAACTCATCTGCAGTGAAAAAATGAAGGTCGACACAGAAATCGCGAAAAAAGTTTCTGCAGCCGCGGGAAAAAAACTCGAAACAATTTCACCAGAAAATTTCACCGAAGAAGAAATAAAAAAATCACTCATAGAAGTCGTCACGGAACTCGGTCTGAAAAATGGCCAAATCTTCTGGCCAGTGCGCGCAGGCCTCACAGGCGAACAATTTTCACCGGGCGTCTTCGAAGTAATTTGGGCTCTAGGAAAAGAAAAAACGCTCGAACGACTCAAAAAATTAGAACAAATTTAAAAAATTCATAACCTCACTCTTATGAAGAAAATCTCACTCATCGGATTCCTCTGCCTTTTGTCACTGACACTCACTGGCTGTGAACAAGCAGAGAAAGTTCAGGCCGATTTCAATCAAAGTGTAGAAAACATCAAAAAAGAAGCCACCGCAGTAAAAGAAAAAATAGAAAAAGCAAAAGAAGATGTCGAAAAAACAGTAGAAAAAGTAGGAAACCTCGTCGACGCAGTAAAGGCTTTTGGAAGCGACGAAAAGCCAGAAGTACCAGCAGCCACCACGCCTCCAAAAACTCCTGACACAAAATAATTCTCAATGAAAAGCGTTAAAGTTCAATTTCACGTGCACACAGCACGCGATCCAGTCGATCGACCAAGCCACACAGAAAAAGAGATGCTCGATTTCGCAGCCAAAGAAAAATATGACGTCGTTGCCATCACAGCACACAACAGTTTTATTTTCGACGAAGAGCTGAAATCCTACGCAGCAAAAAGAAAGATTCTTCTCGTGCCCGGAATCGAAAAAGATATCGAAGGCTGTCACGTACTCATCATCAACGCAACTAAAAAAGCAGAAGAAGTAAACGATTTTCACGAACTTCAGGAATACAAAAAATCACATCCGGACTGCATCATCATCGCAGCACATCCATATTATTTCACTGATTTCTGCCTCAAAGAAAAACTCGATCAACACCACGCACTCTTCGATGCCATCGAATATTCTTGGTACCACACAAAAAGGATCAATAAGTGGAATAAAAAGGCCGAGAGAACAGCAAAAAAATACGGGATTCCAATGATCGCCACTTCCGACAATCACATTCTCAAATATTTCGATCAACAATATTCACTCATCGACGTCGAAGAAAAAAACTGGACAGAAATCCGCAAAGGAATCAAAGAAAACCGCATCGTAATGAACAAAAATCCACTCGACTTTTTCGAATTTCTCATCCTCACTATTCGCATGATTCTGGAATTCAATATACCATGTCGATGGAGAAGATTCTGGAAAAAATAAACAGAAAGTCTCATGCAAAATTTCCTCGCTCAACTCAAAAAACAGGCACAATCAAATCCAAAGAAGATCATTTTTCCTGAAGGAACAGAGGAAAGAACACTGCGCGCTATCAATGTCATTTTTCGCGAAAAAATTGCACAACCAATTCTTCTCGGTGAAGAAAAAAAGATTCTTTCACGAATACAAGAACTCGGACTTTCGATTGAAATCACAAAAGACATGATTCGAAATCCAAAAACCGATTCCAAAAAAGAAGAATATCAAAAACATCTGTACAAACTCCGAAAGGAGAAAGGAATGACTGAAGAAGAATCCAAAAAGCTCATCGAGAATGAGCTCTATTTTGGCTTAATCATGCTCGAAAAAGGCGAATGCGACGGAATGATCGGAGGAACACAATTGCCAACCTCCGAAACGATGCGACCGACACTTCAGATCATCAAAACGAAAGAAAAATTTCACAAAGTCTCCGGAGTTTTCCTGATGCTGCTGGAAAATCAACTCATATTTTTCGCGGACTGTGCCATCAACGTCGAACCCAACAGTCATGATCTCGCCGACATCGCCATCGACACCGCAGAGACAGCAAAACGCTTCGGCATCGAGCCACGCGTCGCTTTCCTCTCATTCTCCACGCTCGGATCATCGAAACATCCTGCCACAGAAAAAATCCGAGAAGCCGTCTCGATAGCCAAAAATCGCTGTCCGGAAATACTTTTCGAGGGAGAACTCCAGGTCGACGCCGCAATCGTCCCAGAGGTGGCCGCCAAAAAAGCACCTCAAAGTATTCTGAAAGGAACAGCAAACATTCTCATTTTCCCAAGTCTCGAATCCGCAAACATCGCCTACAAACTCGTCGAAAGACTCGCAAAAGCCCAAGCCATCGGACCTTTCATACAGGGCTTGCAGAAGCCAGTCAACGACCTCTCTCGTGGATGCAATACGGAAGACATCATCAACGCCACAGCCTTCACCGTCTGCGAAGCACAGAAAAAAAGCAACTCTGCACTTTCCTAAATCCTCAATCCTACATCCTAAATCCTCACCATGTTCCTCGTACTCAACGTCGGATCTTCATCAGTAAAATTCAAACTCATCGATCCAAAAACACGAAGTCCTCAGAGGAGGGAAAAAGAACCTTATGGAGGGATCATCGACCATTTCCAGAAAACTTTTCATGCAGAAACCAGTACTAAAAAAATCAATTTGAAAATACAAAAAATATCAAATGCACAGGAGCAGATCGAGCGTGATGTCGAACTTATTTTGCAAATCATGAATGCCGAAAAAGTGCTCGGATCAAAAAAGCTCCGGGGCATCGTGCACCGCGTTGTTCACGGAGGGAAAAAGTACACAGACCCAATAATCATAAACAAAAAAAACCTCCAGGAACTCGAAAAACTCGAGGAGCTCGCTCCGCTCCACAATCCTTACAACATTGCAGGAATCAGAGCAGCACAGAAACATCTCGAAGCATTCCCTCATATCGCCGTCTTCGACACAGGATTCTACAAAACAATTCCAGAAAAAGCTTTTCGATATGCGGTTCCAGAAGATTGGTATCAGAAATTTGCTGTCAGAAAATATGGATTTCACGGCACGAGTCACGAGTATGTCGTAAAAGAAGCTCTGAAATTATTAAAGAAAAAAAATGGAGCAAAAATTATCAGCTGCCATCTCGGCAATGGATGTAGCATTACGGCTTCAATCAGCGGAAAAGCTGTGGACACCAGCATGGGCTTCACACCACTCGAAGGCCTCATTATGGGAACAAGGTCAGGTGATATCGACCCAGGAATAGCCGAGTTCGTCACAAAAAAATTGAAAAAAAATATTGAAGAAATCACACACATGCTCAATAAAGAATCTGGACTCAAAGCAATCGGCGGAGAGACCGATATGCGCAATATCTTGGCAAAAGCACAAAGAAAAAATCCACGAGCACTTCTCGCACTCGAAATGTTCTGTTACCGCATCGCAAAATATATCGGAGCGTACACGGCTGTTCTCGGGGGTCTGGACGCCCTCGTATTCACCGCAGGCATCGGAGAAAATGTAGCACGCGTGCGCGAAAAAGTGTGCAAATACCTTGCTTTTCTCAATCTCAAAAAGAAAATATTCGTCATCAAAACAAACGAAGAACTCGCTATGGCAGAAAAAGCAGAAGAAATTTTATAAACTCACTTCGTAGATTTTCTTGGAGTCCATCACATAGATCTGATTCGTCGTCTGTGCGAAATAAATATCACGGAGGTCTTTTAAGCCATCAAACAAGAGTTGATAACGATAGGTAAAATCACTACTCGTTGGATCTTTCGAATACACATAGATCTTGCTACTCGCCACATCGAGCACAAACATGAAACTCAAATCACCATCGGTGTAGAGCCGATAAGCGCTTTCTGGAGGGGTAAAAGGCGCATTTGCAACTTTGAAATTCTGCTGACTTCCACCATAATAACGCACCAATTTGCCATCTTTTTTCTCAAGAGTATAGACACTTCCATCAATAGCAATATCGACTGCATCTTTCAGAGAGCCATCGACTTTGTAACCTTCTGCAGTACCAAAAACATCACGGCTCTTGATATAAGAATAACGCCAGATTTGATCAGAATCAGGATCCAAAACATAGAGACGACTGCCCCAATCCTGAATCGCAACTCCTTTGCGGAAAGCCCCATCGAGTGTTGCCATCTGTCGGACACTTCCATTTTTCAGCTCGAAAATTTTTCCAGATTTTGTATAAAGAAGAACGCTACTCATTTCTTCAAATGCTGTAGCGGAAATAATAGAATCGCTCCCCACATCAATCGGGAAAGAATTCTGAATTTTATCGATCAAAATTTCATAAACATGATTTGAGCTATAGGCAAAGAAACGATTATTGAGAGATACAAAACCACGAAGATCAGCAGAAGAATCAGAAGCACTCACATCAATAAGCATGCGAGCCTCACTGAGACGACGAATATCGTCGAGCACATCACGCGTTTTCGCAATGAGAGCTAGTACTTCAGAAGCCTTTGCACGATGAGAGCTAGAACCAATAACTTCTTTTGCTTTTGCTTCAGCATTAGCAAAAATCACAGAAGCCGCCTCTTTGTCATATTGACCTTTTGTTTCAGCCTCGCTCACTTGCTGTCGCGCCTCAGCCAACTTGGCGTCAAATGCAAGAATCTCAGCATTATGACTGGATTGATAAGACATAAACCATGTCCCCAGAATCAAAATCAAAACAGCTCCAGCAAAAACACCCACCAACTTTTTCTTTGCCTCGAGAGACTGAATTCCATCAAAACTGAGACTCTCTTTCAATCGATTCGAAACATGACGAAGCGTCTCACTCTTGGGCATTTTAATCATTCGAGAAAAAGGAATTTTCTTCACAACAACAGAAGCTCTGGAAAAAAGAGAAGAAATTTTTTCAAAATAGACACCAACAGAAACTGGCTCACGCTCTTCAAAAACATCATCTTTCACTACAGGAAGCCCAACAGAAATTCCGATAAAACCTATCTTTCCCAATATTTCTGGAGACACAATTTCACGCAGATCAGAAAGGGTTCGCGTCACATCTGGCTGAACAAGTCGTGTCAAATTCGATTTCGAAATATATCGAAGGAGTCTCGTCGAAGAAAAAAGAACAAAATCTCCTGGCTCGAGATTTCCGTTCGCAATACTGGTAAAAAGCTCTTTCGACTGGGGATCATAGAGACCTTCCGTCACAGAACTCACAAAGTGTTTACGAATCAAATATGCTTCGCTATCGCCCGTTTGACTCAAATACATATTGTCACCAGAAAGAGCCGCCGCGATCATATGAAGTCGTCCGATATGCCCAGAGCTCTTTCCTTCACGGAAACCGTCAATCACACGATTCATATCTTTCAACGAATTTTCGAACCGTATATAAGGATCTTTTGCGGTCTTATCAGCAAAAAAACTTTTCTTGAAAGTCTCAAAAATGCGCTCACCAATCATCTCAGCCTCTGCAGGATTATTTTGAATTTCGAGACACACAAAAACCTGGGAGCTGCCACTATCCCCTTCGCTAATCTTATAAGCATAATTTTCGAGAAAACTTCCTTCATCTCGACCAACAAACAGAAATTCGTATTGAGTTTTGAGTTGCATAGAAAAACAGGAGTTCTTTGGAAAAAATATTAACAGAAGCCAAAATCTTTGACAGAAAAGCAGCCAAAAAGATATAGACGCAAAGCTAGAAAAATGGTATGATTAAGAATCAATTAAAAATATATCCCCATGGAAACAAATACAAAAAAGATCTTTCTCGTCATAGGAATCATAGGTGTCGTAGGAGTCAGTGTACTCCTCGGAACCACCGAAAATTTCTTTGGAAAACTTGTCTTCTTCAAAGACTCTCCAACAAAAGAAAAAGTCATTGATAAAGCTTTCGTCTCATACAAAGACGCATTTGAATTACTCAAAAATGCTGCAGAAAAAACAGGAAAGGCTGACAAAGAGAAAATAAAAAAAGTAGAACAAGAAGTTCAAAAAATTGCCGACAATCAAATCACCCGAGAAGAATTTGCAATCCTTGCAGTGCAAATTTTCAACATTCGTGAATACGGATATGGTTCAGATCTGAACGATGTCGACGGAAGCAAAGCGAGGGGAAAGGCCGTCTACCTCTTCACATCCAACGGAGGAATCGACAGCGATTTCAAACCACAAAATCTCGCCACGGATACTTTCGCAAGAAAAGCTGCAGAAAATCTGACAAAAAGAATGAGATAATTTAATCTCGAATAAAATCAAAAACAGCAGAAAGCGCCTGTCCCCTAGTCACAAAAGACGAAGGGCTTGGAGTATCTTTCCAGACATGAAGAACTTTTTGAAAAAGATCAAAAAAATCTTTTTGAGTGATATTTTTCTGTGCATGAGAAACTTGAGCAGGAGGACCGAAACCGGCTACCGCATAAATAATCTTGAATGCTTCGCCACGAGTCAAAAAACTCTGAGATCGAAAAGTTGAATCGTCAAAACCTCCCATAATAGAAAAATGGCGTAGGAAAAGAGCCATATCGTGAAGTGAAGTATCTTCAACAATATCAGAAAAACCAGAAAAATACGTCCGAAGACTTTCGAGGGAAGCAAGGGTTAGAATCTTTTCTTTCTCCAGACTCCCGAGCCATTCAACAACAGATTGAGTAGGAACGATAAAACCAAGCTCTCCAGGAT
>JBBTWG010000009.1:0-11815 GCA_038062935.1 Patescibacteria group bacterium | reverse complement strand
TTCTCACGAAAAATATTATAATCAGGAACTTCTTCAATATGACAATCCGGATAGAAACTCGTCACCTGTTTCTCGATAAAATCGGTCAAATGGTGCGGTACCACAAGATAGAAATGCACCTGACTTTCGACCACCGCGTACTCCATCGAAATGAAGTCCTGACCCTTGAAATAATCCACAAAATTATGCGAATACAAACTATGCAGAGATTCATAGAGCTGCATCATAATGCCGAGAATCTCTTTGAAATTTTTCTGCGCAGAGAAAGTTTCACGCTCCTTTTCAGAATCTTCTTTCGACTCTTTTCGAGGAATTTTGATATGCAAAAACACCAAACCCACCATCCGATGATGATCAAAAGCGCGATGAATTAGGGTCAAAATTCCAAAAAACAGTCCCACGGACCCAGCCAAGACCAAAATAATGAGGAGGAAGATATTCATACTATTTATTTTTGACCCTGCCATTATACCACAAAACAGCTTCAAAAGAAAGCTATCCGCGATTTCCTCATTCCTACATCCTATTCCTCCACATCCTTCACCTCCACATGCACCTCATCAATCTGCTTCTTCGGCAGAGTCGACGGTGCCCCAAACATGAGGTCTTTAGCTTTGGAATCTTTCGGAAAAGCAATCACTTCACGAATATTCGGCTCGTTGCGGAAAATCATAATGAGGCGGTCGAGACCCCAGGCAATTCCACCATGTGGCGGAGCCCCGTATTGGAAAGCCGTCAAAATATGCCCAAAACGAACCTGGGCTTCTTCACGAGAGATTTTCAGGAGATCAAAAATCTTGCTCTGTACCTCACTACTGTGGATACGAATACTCCCTCCACCAATCTCATTTCCATTCAAAACAAGGTCGTACGCTTTCGCACGCACTTTCGCAGGATCCGTGTCCATCAGGTGCACATCTTCATCGAGCGGAGAAGTAAACGGATGATGTGAAGGAACGAGCTTGCCTTCTTCTTTACTCATTTCCATGAGAGGGAAATTGTACGCCCAGAGCGGCGCCAAAACGTCCGGATCACGAAGACCCAGCTTGTCACCACACGCGAGACGCACAGCGCCCAGAGAAGCACACACCACAGAAAATGAATCTGCTCCAAAGAAAACGATATCGCCTTTCACAGCGCTCACGCTCGCAACCACTTTCGCCATCTGTTCCTCCGAGAAAAATTTTGCAATCGGTGATTTCACACTTCCATCCTCCTCGATCGTGATGTACGCCAGACCTTTTGCTTCGTGAATTTTCGCCACTTCAGTCAGATCATCAATCTCTTTGCGACTAAACTTCGCACCTCCCGGAACACGCAGCGCGTGCACGACACCGGATTTGAGAGCATCTTCAAACACTTTGAATCCCGAACCTTTTACAACCTCTGACACGATCTGAATCTCCATACCAAATCGTAAATCTGGCTTATCAACGCCATATTTCTCCATACATTCCTGCCACGTCAGGCGAGGAAGTTTCTGAAACATCAGTTTCTTGTGCGGCAAAAAAGTCTTGAAAAGGAGCAGCAAAAGCTCTTCATTTAAATTCATAATATCTTCCACTTCCACAAACGACATTTCGATATCCAATTGTGTAAACTCCGGCTGTCGATCACCACGCTGATCTTCATCACGGAAACATCGCGCAATCTGGAAATAGCGATCCATCCCCGCCACCATCAGGAGCTGTTTCATCTGCTGAGTCGACTGCGGAAGGACATAAAATTTCCCCGGATACAGACGAGAAGGCACCACGTATTCGCGGCTTCCCTCAGGCGTTCCTTTCACGAGCATCGGAGTCTCCACTTCGATAAATTGTTTCGTATCCATGAAATCCCGAATGAATTTGATGACTTGATGACGCATCACCAAATTCGTCTTCATACGTTCGCGACGAATATCGAGATAGCGATATTTGAGACGCACTTCTTCGTTGATATCCTTATCAACATCGATTTCAAAAGGCGGAGTTTTCGAAGCATTCAAAACAGAAACTTTCGTCACAAGAATTTCAATGCCACCAGTCTCCAAATCCCCATTCACACTATTTGCAGGACGAGCCCGCACGACACCGGTAATCTGCACAACAAACTCGCTGCGCACATCGTTCATAATCGCATGAGCGTCAGCATGCTCCTTCGGATCAGAAAAAATCTGAGTCAGCCCATACCGGTCACGCAAATCAATAAAAATAAGTCCTCCATGATCGCGTCGGCGATGAACCCACCCGGCCAGCGTCACTGTCTGCCCTTCATGAGACTTGCGAAGTTCACCACACGTATGAGTACGAAACATACAGAAAAAGTTTTAGAAATTTAAGAGGAGTATAGCACAGAATTTTCACCCCACCTTCCCCAGCAAATCCTCCACCTGATTCAGCAGCAGGGGATCAATCCTGACCTGGAAAGGCAGCCGAATCTTCCGCGGCTTCTCTCCACCCACAAACCGCAGTTCCACCACACGCGCCCCGGGACACGCCTGGAGCAAATACTTCAATTTCTGCAAAACCTCCCCCGGACTTTTTTCTGGAACTTCGATCACGTATGGCGGTTCCATTTCGGCATCATTAGAAACAGCACCAACCGCGCTCGCCTCGGCCGTTTCCACAGCCACCGGTCTCATTGACGGTGGTGGCCCATCATCGCCATAATCATTCGTTTTTTCTTCCACCGGCATTTCGAAAGCAATTTTCTTGATGCTCTTCGGAACTTTTTCCTGGTCATTGTAGAAACCCTCCGTTTTCGCATTTTCGATCATCATATCGAGCGAAATTACTTTCACCGAATTGCACGAAAAATTCAAATCGCCGCGTCGCAAATCCAGTCGACCTTCCACGATGACGATCGAATCTTCTTTGATCGCAGCGCCATATTGCGCATACACTTTCGGGAAAACGATCGCTTCGATGCGCCCTGTCGGATCTTCCAGAGTAAAAGAACACATGTACGCGCCAGCCTTCGTCATAATTTTCCGCGGCGAGACGACGAGCCCGCCGAGCTTCGTCATCTTTCCAACATTTTTTGGTGTGAGTTTGTCGAGCAATAAAACCTTCTTTGAAAAATATTTCTTCAATCCATCCAGTGGATGCGCCGTCACATAGAGGCCGAGAAAAGCCTTTTCCCAACGCAGTCGATCCATCAGAGAGGCCGGTGGAACTTTTTTCAAATGAAACGACGGTGCGGTCGATGCACCACCATCGTCGAGCAACGCAAAGAGATCCGTCTGCCCCTGCGCCTGCGAATTCTGAAAACCTTTCGCATACGTCGTGATATTTTCAAAATTTTCCAGCAGTTGTGCGCGTTCACCCATTTCATCGAGCGCACCACTCGACGCAAGCGCTTCGAAAATTTTCTTATTCAGAAATTTCACAGGTACGCGTTGCACCAGATTTTCGAGAGAAGTAAAAGGTCCACCCTGTTCCCGAACCGCCAAAATCTGGCGAACAGAAGCCTCGCCAGCGCCTTTGATGACGAGCAAACCGAAACGGATTTTATTGTCACCAACGGCCGTGAAATTCAGATTCGATTCATTAATCGACGGCGCCAAAACCGGAACGCCCATACCCTCACACTCCTGAATTTCAAAAGCCACTTTCTCCATATCACCCTGATCACACGTCATGAGCGCAGTCATGAGCGGAGTCGGATAATTCGCTTTCAAATACGCCGTCTGGTACGCAATCATCGCATAGCAAGCCGCATGCGCTTTGTTGAAACCATACCCCGCAAAAGGCTCAATCACTTTTTCAAAAACCTCGGCAGCAAATTTTTTCGAATGACCCTGTTTCACAGCACCTTCGATAAATTTCTCCTGTTGCTCGGAAAGTAATTTCAAAATTTTCTTGCCCACAGCCTTGCGCAGAATGTCTGCTTCTCCGAGACTGAAGCCAGCAAACTGTCGTGCAATCTGCAAAATTTGCTCCTGGTACACCGCCACCCCGTGTGTCTCTTTCAAAATCGATTCAAAACTTTTATCGAGATAATGCACTTTTTCTGGATGATGTTTCCCCTCGATATACTGCGGAATCCAGTCCATCGGACCCGGACGATAGAGTGCCACCATAGCGATGATATCCTCGAAGCGACTCGGTTCCAGATCGCGCAAGTACCGTCGCATCCCCGCAGATTCGAGCTGGAACACACCGGTCGTGTCGCCACGCTTCAGAAGCTCAAAAGTTTTCGCATCATCCAGAGGAATTGTATTCAAATCAATTTTCACACCATACATTTTGTGAATCATCTCCAATGCTTTTTCCAAGATCGTGAGGTTTTTCAAACCCAGGAAATCCATTTTGAGAAGTCCAATTTCTTCGATCGGTTTCATCGAATACTGCGTAATAATTTCCGTATTTTCTCCACCACTGGGGAATTGCAGCGCCGTATATTTCACCAGCGGCTCGGAAGAAATCACGACCGCACACGCATGCGTCCCGGCATGGCGCACAGTGCCTTCGAGTTTCATCGCCATATCAAGCAATTTCTTCGCTCGCTCATCTTTGTCATAAATCACCCGGAGCGCCGGATCTTCTTTCACCGATTCTTCCAGCGGCACATGACGCCCCTGAATTGGCGGAGGAACGGCTTTCGCAATCACATCCACTTCCGCGTACGGATAGCCCATCGCACGCCCCACATCACGCACCGCCGCACGCGAAGCCATCGTTCCATACGTGATAATCTGCGCGACACATTCGCGACCATATTTCTGCACAACATAATCCAAAACCTCCGTACGACGATCATCAGCGAAATCCACATCAATATCAGGCATCGAGATACGTTCCGGATTCAAAAATCGCTCGAAGATCAGCCCATACTTCAAAGGATCAAGCTCCGTAATGCGCAGTGCATAGGACAAAATCGATCCCGCCGCCGATCCACGCCCCGGACCGACCAAAATATCGTGATCTTTCGCAAACTTCACAAAATCATACACAATCAGGAAATACGCATCGAAACCCATTTTATGAACAATCGAAAGTTCGTATTCCAATTGATCAAGAGCATTCTGTGGAATTGTCTCCCCAAAACGCTGATGCAAACCTTCATACGCAAGTGCCCTCAAATATTCGTCGACGCTCTCACCATTGGGCGTCGTAAAATTCGGAATCAAATTCATTCCAAGCGGAATCTCAATATTACATCGTTCAGCAATTTTCACAGTATTCGTCACCGCCTCTGGAGTTTCAGCAAAAACCTGCATCATTTCTTGCGGAGTTCGCAGAGAAAAATCTCCAGAAAGTCGCATACGATCTTCAGCACTAGTCGTTGTTTGCGTTTGAATACAGAGCAATAAATCATGCGCTTCAGAATCCTCAGGATACACATAATGACTGTCACACGTGGCCACAAGCGGCGCACCAGTAACATGCGAAAGCTCAATCAATTTCTTATTCACCGTTCCTTGTTCTTCGATCAAAGGATGATCCTGCAATTCCAAAAAATAATTCTCTTTCCCGAAAATTTCCTGATATTTCTGAATCACTGCAATCGTATCAGCATCATTTTTTTCCAAAATACTCCGACTCGTCTCACTCGCCAGACAACCACTCAGACAAATCAAATCTTTCGAATACACTCGCAGCAAACCTTCATCCACACGTGGCTTGTAATAAAACCCTTCCAAATGCGCTTTCGTCACGAGCTGCAATAAATTCTGATATCCCTCGAAACTCGTTGCAAGCAAAATCAAATGATACGGTTTCGTATCCACACCCGATTCTTTATCAAACCGAGTACGCGGCGCGATGTACATTTCACAACCAATAATCGGTTTAATTCCTATCTTTTTACAAGCTTTATAAAAATCAATCGCGCCATAGAGAACTCCATGATCAGTGAGTCCCACGGCCGGCGCACCCTGATCTTTTGCCGCTTTCGCGATCTGCTCCAGAGGACCGAGACCATCGAGGAGGCTATAATAGGAATGATTATGAAGATGGACGAAAGACATAAAATTTGGTGCCGGGAAGAGGACTCGAACCTCCACGGGTGTTACCCCACCAGCTCCTAAGGCTGGCGTGTCTACCATTCCACCATCCCGGCAGAAAGCACGCTTACGATAGACCAAAATCAAAGCTGAAACAACAAAATGAGTCCAAAAGAGTCTTAAATATTTGACAAAGCAAGAAAAAGGGCTACAATTAAATCCTTTACAACTCCTTCAAAAGTCATTCTCTTGACACTTCAAAAGGGGATCACTACTATCTTAAACACAAAATATGGAATCAGAAAGCACAAAAACAGCCTTGAACGGAAAATTGGAGCTCACGAAGATCATCGAAGAGCTTTTTCTTGTATTGAGCCAAAAAGAAAAAGAAGTGATCGTCAAACGCTTCAGTTTGGACAATAAACCTCGCTGGACGCTCGAAAAGATTGGTCAGAAGTTTTCTGTGACTCGTGAACGTATCCGACAGATCGAGAAAATCGCGCTTAGCAAACTTCGCCGAACAGGCCAAAGCTCCAAACTGAACATCATCAACGAAATCGCAGATGAAGTTTTGAAGAAAAACGGCGGCGTCATGATCGAAGAAAAACTCGTTGCAGAAATTCTCAGGGCCATCGGTTCGAAAGAAGCTATGGACGCACACATCGTTTGCCTCGCGCTCAGCATCAACGTCAAAATCACGGACTACGAAAAAAATAATATCCTCGAAAAATTCTGGAGATGGAGAGAAATTGATCTCGCAGAAGTTCAGGAAATCGTCGATACCGGAGTCAAAATTCTCACCAAAGAGAACGAAGTCATGGACGGAGAAACACTCAGTACCAAGATTCAGGAAGAACTCGCAGCAGGAGAAAAGAAAGTAGAAATCCAGGAAATTTTCTCATCCCTCGAGACCGATTGCCGCATCAAGAAAACGAAAGAAAGCGCTTTTGGTCTCATGAGCTGGAGACACATCAATCCAAAAAGTATTCGTGACAAAGCGTACATCGTGATCAAAAAACACGGCTCTCCATTGCATTTCAACGATATCGCCGACAAAATAAAGCAATTTGAATTCGACAAAAAAGTGGTCACCAATCAGGCCGTCCACAATGAACTCATTCGTTGTGAGCTCTTCGTCCTCGTAGGTCGAGGTCTCTACGCACTGAAAGAATGGGGATACAAACGAGGAACAGTTTCTGACATTATCGAAAGTCTCCTCCGCAAGAAAAGCCCACTCAGCAAACAGGAAATCGTCGCTGGGGTTCTAAAACAAAGACAGGTCAAGAAAGGTACCATTTCCTTGAATCTCCAGAAAGATTCCAAATTCATGCGTGTCGGTCGTGCCGTCTACACGCTTGCAAAAGGCAACGAATAAAGATTAGAATTCAGGCAATGACCGACTGTCTCTTTTGCAAAATCCGCGATAAAGAAATCCCGAGCACCCTCGTCCATGAAGACGAAAAATGTCTCGCTTTCAACGATATTCATCCGCAGGACAAAACCCACATCCTCATCATTCCCAAAAAACATATAGAGACCGTCGCACACGCGTCTCCAGAAGAAGAACCCGTTCTCGGCCATCTCCTCGTCATCGCCAAAAGGCTTGCAGAAGAGAAAAAACTCATTGGTTACAAGCTCCAATTCAACGTCGGCAAAGAAGGCGGACAGATTATTTTTCACGTGCATTTACACTTAATCGGACACTGAAACCTCCAAACTCAAATCCAAATTCCGCGCATTCGTCGTGAGCGAACCACTCGAAATCACATCGACTCCAGTCTTTGCAAACTCCGAAATATTTTCCAAAGTAATTCCACCAGAAGCCTCTAGGAAAACTTCATCATAGAGTTTTCCTTTTTTCAAAAGTTCCACTGTCTCACAAATTTGCATCGGAGACATATTGTCCAAAAGCAAAAAAATCGGCTTCGTAGAGCCATGCGCATGGATTCGCTGCACACTACTCGCAACACTGAGTGCTTGCGCGACACTCTCTACTTCAATTTCCAGAAAACGTTGTTCACCGTCGAACGAAGCAATTTTCTCGAGCACTGCAGAAATTTCCCCCTGAAAAAGTGCGAGATGATTGTCTTTCACCAGTATCGCATCCTCCAGATTCAACCGATGAGGAAATCCACCACCGACACACACTGCACGTTTATCCAGGAGACCCCACAAAGTTTTTCGCGTCGCCGTAAGGAAAACAGGGGATTCATTTTGAGAAAAAGTGGAACTCATTCTCTCGACAAACGCCCGCGTCATCGTCGCCACGCCACTCATTCGCGCCACCAAATTCACGAGCACACGCTCCATCGCGAGCATATCTCGAGTACGTCCACGAAGCTCCAGAAGCACATCTCCAGCAGCAACGACATCGCCATCATTCTTCAAAAGAATCACATCAATATGGCGAACTCTCGGTCGAAAACGACTGTCCGCATCGCGCAAAAAATACAAAACTTCCTGCATACCCGCGACAACTCCACTTTCCCGAGTCACCAGTCGCGCACGACATTCATCATTCTCAGAAAAAAGCGCCTCTGTCGTGATGTCCCCACGTTCACCCAAATCTTTTTCCAATTCCAAAAACGTATATCGAAAAACCCATTGTTTATAGACCGAATCCGAAATTATCAGTCGAGATTTCGCAAAATCATGAAGCGAATGAACCAAAAGTGATCGAGCAGAATCCATGGGGAGGATTTAGGATTTAGGATTGAGGATTGGGCGGGGAGCGAGAGTTTGTCCCGTGATTTCAAACATCCTCGTAAAAGCTCTTTGAGCCCGTACTGCCACTTCCGGCGGAATCTGAATCCAATATTGCTCTTTCTCCAAACAGTCCACAATCGACTCAAGCGTATTTTTCTTCATGTCATAGCACATATTACACACCGTATAAAATTTCTTCGTCGGCATCTCTTTGAGCAGTTTCTGCACAAGTCCACACTCAGTAATAATAATAAATTCTTCCGCATCAGAATTTCGGCAATAATCAGCCATTTTGCTCGTACTCGCCACATGATCCGCAATCTCCAAAACCGGCGGCTGACATTCAGGATGCACGACAAGCTTTGCATTCGGATGGACAGTCTTTGCCCGAAGAAGCATATCCACCGTAATCCGATGATGAATTGGGCAAAATCCTTCCCATGGAATAATTTCTTTTTCCGGAACCAATTTCGCGACATAACTCGCCAAATTTTTGTCCGGCACAAAAAGAATTTGCCGATTCGGCAGAGCTCGCACGACATCGGCCGCATTCGAAGAAGTGCAACACACATCACTTTCGGCTTTCACGTCAGCGGAACAATTGACATAACACACCACTGCAGCATCAGGATAAAGCTTTTTCCGCTCACGAAGTGCTTCAGCCGTAATCATATCCGCAAGTGCACATCCAGCGTCCAGCGCCGGAAGCAGCACTTTTCTCGTGGGATTCAGGAGCGCCGCACTCTCCGCCATGAAATGCACACCACAAAACACAATCAGCTCACAGTCAGTTTCTGCAGCCTTCCGACAAAGTTCCAGGGAATCGCCAATAAAGTCGGCCACTTCATACACTTCTGGTCGTTGATAATTATGCGCCAAAATCACAGCATTTTTCCGCTTTTTCAAAACAGCAATCTGAGCAATCAGATCTTTTTGATGAGAAGTAAGTTCCATAGCCGCCGAATCATAGCGCTTTTTACACCGTCAGTCCATGAACCATCTGAAGCCAAAGATTCCTCAAATACTCAAAAGCGGCCTCGGCGAGCTCCTCAAGAATATGATGAAGGGATCGAATTTTCTGCATCAGCTCATTCAGCTGAGAAGGATTTGAAGTATGGCGCGCCTGAGCATTCAGCTCAGAAAGCTGAGCATCCACAAAGCTTTCGATGTCACCAATCATTTTTCTCTTCGCTCGAGACTGATCAGCAGGGAGAGAAGCCAAAAGTTGAGCCTTTTTCTCTTCAGGAGTTACAGGTTTTTTGGCAACAGGAGTTGTTGCTTTCTGGGAAGAAGCTGGATTATCTGCAGGGAGATCACGAACCACTTCACGAAGCGTTCCCGTAACACCTTCCAAAACAGGCAAATCAGCACTATTCTGCATATCAGAAGAGACTGCTCGAGGAGCAGAATCTGAAGCTGAACTGAGAGTATTTTTCTGTGGTTCCATACAAGAGAGTCAAATACAGTGTAAATATAAAGCAAAAAGCAGATTATGTCAATGAGCAAAGCAGCGAGAAAAAGTGGAAGAAAAGCAAAAAAAAAGATACAGTAAGCACAAATCATCATACCAATGAATCAGAAAAAAATTCAAACCGAGATTCCTTCCGCCTACAAAGCTGCGGACCACGAAGACGCCATCTACAAAAAATGGGAAGAATCTGGACAGTTCCAACCAAAAAAAGAAGAAAAGGGCGAAAAGCCATTTGTGATCAGCATGCCACCACCCAACGCGACCGGCACGCTCCATCTCGGTCACGCCACCATGCTCACCATCCAGGACATCATGACGCGCTATCAACGCATGAAAGGTCGTCCAGCGCTCTGGCTCCCCGGCACCGATCACGCCTCCATCGCAACCCAAAACAAAGTCGAAAAACTCCTCGCAGAAAAAAAAGTGACGCGCCACATGCTGGGTCGTGAAAAATTTCTCGAAGAAGTCGAAAAATTTGTAAAACAATCTCAAAGTACCATCAGAAATCAGGTCAGAAAAATGGGATCATCCTGTGATTGGACACGAGAGAAATACACTCTCGATCCAGCACTTTCCAAATCTGTACAAGAAATTTTTGTGAGAATGTACAACGACGGACTCATCTATCGTGGAAACAGAATTGTAAACTGGTGCCCACGCTGCACATCGACGCTTGCAGATGATGAAGTGAAATACAAAGAACAAAAAGCAAAATTCTACTACCTCAAATATGGACCTTTCGTCATCGGGACCGCACGTCCAGAAACAAAATTTCTCGACAAAATCATCGTCGTGCATCCAAAAGATAAAAGATACAAAAAATATATCGGACAAGAAGTCACTGTCCCGTGGATCGAAGGCGAAGTAAAAGCAAAGATTATCGCTGATGAAAGCGCTGATCCAGAATTTGGAACAGGTGCCATGACGATCACGCCCGCACACGACTTCATCGATTTTGAAATCGCCAAAAAGCACAATCTCGAAGTCATCCAAATCATCGACAAAAACGGAAATCTGACAGACAAAGCCGGCTCTTTCAAAGGTCAAAATGGGCGAAAAGCAAGAGAAGCAATTATTCAAAAATTGGAAGAAAAAGGTCTCGTAGAAAGAATCGACGAAAATTATACTCATAACCTCAGCATCTGTTATCGCTGCGATACGCCAATAGAACCACTCGTGAGTCGTCAATGGTTCATCTCCGTCGACAAAAAATTTGGAAAAACCAAAAAGACTTTGAAAGAACTCTCACTCGAAGTAGTGAAAGACAAAAGAATCAAAATTCTTCCCGATAATTTCGAAAAAATCTATTTCCACTGGATGGAAAATCTCCACGACTGGTGTATCTCGAGACAAATCTGGTTCGGCCACCGTATTCCAGTCTGGTACTGCGCAGGAACAGACGCATGCAAAAGAGAATGTGAAGAACCCATCGTTCAAAAAGATGCTCCAGAAAAATGCCCACACTGCGGATCTGCAAACCTCACACAGGATCCAGATACACTCGATACCTGGTTTTCCTCAGGCCTCTGGACTTTTTCAACACTCGGTTGGCCAGAAAAAACAGATGACTTGCGACGATTCCATCCCACGAGCGTACTGGAAACCGGATACGATATTCTCTTCTTCTGGGTCGCACGCATGATCCTCATGACCATGTACGCGCTCGACGAAGTTCCTTTCGAAACCGTCTATCTCCACGGTCTTGTCCG
>JBBTWG010000008.1:0-9918 GCA_038062935.1 Patescibacteria group bacterium | reverse complement strand
TCAATTTTTTTGCCATGAATTTCTTTGATCCCCGTCCAGCCTTTCGTACTGCGTAGGACGATCACCGGCCATTTCGGTTTCGTGAGAAATTTTTTCGAAGCTCGCGCTTTCACCTGTGTGCTGCGAATAAGTGCGTACGCCCACTCCATCGTCTTCATCATTTTTTCATGCAAATGATCTCCAGAAACGATTCTCGATTCATATCCATAGCCACTGTACAAATTCGTAATCTCCTCATCACTCATCGTCCCCAGAATCGTCGGTCCAGAAATTTTGTACCCATTCACGTGGATGATCGGGAGCACCGCACCACTCGTCACAGGATTCAAGAATTTATTTCCATGCCACGCCGCCGCGAGCGGTCCGGTCTCTGATTCACCATCACCCACGACGCACGTCGCGATCAAATCGGGATTATCCAGCACCGCACCAAAAGCAGTAGAAAGGCTATATCCGAGCTCGCCACCTTCCAGAATACTGCCCGGAGTTCCCGGATTCAGATGACTCGGGAAACCTCCCGGCCAGCTAAAAAGTTTGATGAGCTGACCCATGCCTTCTCCGTCGCGCGAACAATTTTTATAAAATTCCCCCATCGTTCCTTCCGCAAAGAGATTCGCCAAAATCGCCGGCGCTCCGTGTCCTGGACCGATGACGAGCATCATATTCACGTCGTATTTCGAAATCAGATAATTGCAGTGCGCATAAATGAAGTTGAGCCCCGGGACAGTTCCCCAGTGCCCCAAAATACGATCTTTGATATCGTCGGGCTGGAGCGGCCTCTCCAAAAAAAAGTTGTCTTTCAGATAGAGCTGAGCCGCAGAAATGTAGTTCACATACCGGAAATACCGGTCGAACCATGAAGAAAGTGAGGTTTTAACCATGGTAGATCTATGATATAATGAAACGATGCAAAACAAAAATAAAATTCTCATTCTTGGCGGAGGATTTGCCGGAATCACGGTTGCTCACAAACTCGCCAATGCCAGCCCACAGGGCAAAGATCTCGAAATTACACTCATCAACAAGCGGAGCAGTTTTATTTTTCACGCCGACCTCTATGAAGTCGCCACAGCTTTTACAGAAAAGAAAGATGACGAATGTATCACAGCACTTCGCGAGACCGTCGCCATCCCATACGCCAAAATTTTCAAAGGGAAAAAAGTAAATTTCATTCAGGATAATGTGACAAAAATTTCACCAGAACAAAAAGTCATAGAAACTGAACGCGGCGGAAAAATCAGTTACGACACGCTCGTCGTCGCGCTCGGCAGCGTGAGCAACGACTACGGCATCGAAGGTCTCAGGCAGTTTTCGTATCCGCTCAAAACAATCGAAGACGCTCTTGCGATCAATTGCCATCTCGAAACATACTTCAAAAATCTGTGGAAAAAAGAGATCAAGAAGGAAGTAGAAATCGTGATCGGTGGGGGCGGTTTCACCGGAGTTGAGCTCGCATCTGAACTCCCAGGATTTTTGAAGAAAATCTGCAAGAAGTATGATTATCCCTACAGTCGGGTGAGCCTCACGATTCTCGACGGCGGGAAATCTCTCGGCGGTCAGGACGAAAAAGTTTCAGTTCTCATCAAGGCCAGACTCAAATCACTCGGAATAAAAGTCGAGCAGGAAGCCAGAATACAGAAAAGAGATATTCAAAAAATATATGTTCTCCAAAGAGAGATAGTAAAAGAATTCGAAGCGGACATCTGCCTCTGGACCGGCGGCGTGAAAGCAAATCCACTCATCGCACAATCTTTCAAAACTGTCGCCAAAAACGGCGCGCTCGAAGTGAACGAATATTTGCAGAGTAAAGATTTTCCTGACGTCTATGCCGCTGGAGACAACGCTTCATTTCCTGGTGCACCGATGCTCGCCACAACCGCCATTATCGAAGGAAAAATTATTGCACTCAATATCCTCGGAAAAAAAACACCATTTACTCCAAAATTAGAATCCGTCAGTGTCCCGCTCGGCGGCAAATTTGCGCTCTGCAAAGATGGCGAAAAAGTGGAACAGGGTTTCTGGTGTTGGGTCACACGCCGTTTCAGAATCCTGAAATTTTTCTGCTCAATCCTCTCGCCGTGGGAAGCTTTCAAAGTCTGGATGCGGGAAAACAAAGTCTTTGTCGCCAACGACGAAAAAATGTTATGATCGGAAGGTAATTTTTTACCTCTCTCTCATGTCCAAAAAAACTTCTCCAAAAAAAAGTGCTCCAGCTCCAGTAGCTCAGCCTGCCATTTCACCAAAAGCACTCATTTTCCTCGGCGTGATTCTCGTAGTTCTGACGGTCACAACGCTGGTATATCAGCGCGAAACACCATTTTTGCCAAATCAACTGAAGACTTCACTCTTTACTGATATTTCAAAAGAGGATCAGAGTAGTGCACTCGTAAATTCCAGCCTCGCATACCTCGCAAACAAAGACATCATGAAAGGCTATCCAGATGGAAGTTTTCAGCCAGAAAAAACTCTCGTTCGTGCAGAGTTTTTGAAAATCCTCGTAGCAGCAGTGGCAACAGGAGACATTCCAGATAAAAAAATTCTGTGTTTCAGTGATGTGAAAATTGAAGACTGGTTCTCAAAATATGTTTGTTATGGAAAAGAAAAGGGGTGGGTAGCGGGATATCAAGACGGGACATTCAAGCCAGGCAACACAATAAACCAAGCGGAACTCATGAAGATTCTGGTCACAGGATTTGGATGGAATCCAGAAGAATTCAAAGACCAGCAATTGCCATCGGGAACAGATGGGCAAAATTGGGCAGCAAAATATGCAAAAGTGATGATCGCAAAAAATATTATGACAAAATCAGAAATAGATTTTGCTCATCTGGTCACACGAAAAGAAGTAGCAACAATTATTTTCCGAGCACTCATTGTTGATAGTCTCAAAATTGATGCCTATTCAGAATCAAAAATCGGTATTTTCTTTAAACTGAAAAATGTTGTCATCAGCGGAGAGGCAATGTCAGGAATAACAACCGGCGAACCAAAACCGAAGTCGAAGCCGAAGTCGAAATAGATTATTTCCCTGCGGTGTACAGAAAAGCATAGTAAGCCGCCGTCACACCCTCTGCTGCGCCGGTGATTGCCTGCTTGAACTCCGTATCGCAACAATCGCCAGCGCCGTACACGCCCGGGACGTTTGTCTCGGAATGGCGGTTGATGACGATCTCTTTTTTGGGATTCAATGCAACTCCGAGAGGCACTGCGAGATCCGTCGCCGGAATCTGTCCAATCGCCACAAAAACACCCTGCACCGCGAGCTCTTTCCCGGATTTCAAAGTAATTTTCTCAACAGAAGTTCCACCAGTAATCGAAGTAATTTCTTCCTGAAAAAGAATTTCAATATTCTGTTTTTGCGAGATGAGGCCGTTATTTCGTGGCTCCGCACGGAGCACATCACGACGCACAATAATTTTCACCGTCTTCGCATGTTCCGATAAAAATAAAGCTTCCTTCGCCGCCGTATCACCGCCACCCACGACCACAACATCTTTTCCTTTGAAAAAAGCTCCATCACACAGCGCACAATACGAAACACCCTTGTTTTTGAATTCCTCTTCGCCAGCACATCCGAGATGTTTATGAGAGCTGCCCGTCGCGAAAATCACCGTCTTTGCCTGATAGGAGTTGCGTCGTGCCTGCACTTCGAAGCTTCCATCAGGAAGTTTCACCACGTTCCTCGCGAGTTCATTTTTCATCTCCACGCCCGATGCTTTTGCGTGTTCCCAGAGTGAATTTCCCAGATCCGGACCGGTCGTCGTGATGATCCCCGGCCAGTTTTCCACCACATGCGTCGTCGTGATGAGTCCGCCTGCGAGCTCCGCGAGCAAAACCGTTTTCAAATTCAATCTCGCCGCATACATGCCAGCAGAAAGCCCCGCGCAACCGCCGCCGATGATGATGGTGTCGAACATGAGGATTGAGGATTTAGGATGTAGGATTGAGGGAATCGCAGGGGACTAGCACACCGATTTCCCGCAGTGACAAGAATGACTCACATTGGGATTGTTGAATTGGAATCCGGACATTTCGAGAGTTTCGACGTAGTCCAATTCTGTTCCTTTCAGAAATTCTGCAGAAGTCGGGTCGATGAAAAGCTTGAAGCCTTGTTCTTCAGAAACAATATCCGTTTTGTCCGGAACTTTTGCGAAATCCAGGAAATACTGAAATCCGGCGCATCCTCCAGACGAAACTTCGACGCGAATTCCGTAACCCGTTTTTTTCTGGGATTTCTGGAGTTTCAGAAGTTGACTCGCGGCGTTCTTCGTCAAACCCAACACTTTTGCCGCAGATTTCTGAGATTTCTTCGATTTGTCACTCATCAATTTTCCGAGCGCAGCGCCCGGAGCAGCGCAACTTGAACCAGATTTTTTCATAGTGGTGGAAGTATAGGAGACGAACGTGAAAAATGCAATTGCTCGAGCAGATGCAAAGTCGCGAGCGGCCCCGTCATACGAGCAGTGCCATTCATCACCGGATACGGAAGATTTTTCCCGGACACCATCTCACCAACCGTAAAAGGAGTTCCCAGACGCCCCGAGAGTAGCGCGCTATCATTCCCATGATCCGCAGGACGGTCACCCACGACGAGAATTTCTTCGTAAGGATCAGCAAAACCAAGAAATTTTCCAAACGCCTCAATCCCGCGATCTTTGTCGCCATCTTTCAAATAAAAAATCAGTCCCACCGCAGAATTTCCAACCCGTAAAAAAGAATCCAGTCCATGTTTCTGAAGGAATTCGAGCCCCATGATTTCCAGCTTATCCACCGCTTCCAGAAGTTCCACAGAATTCAGTTTGTCATAATTGAGTGGTCGAATGACACAAGAACCCGGTGGCAAATCAATATAATTCACTTTTCCAGTAAAAAATTCCTGGATGAGAAAATCAAATTTTGCCTTCGGAAAAAGCACTTCCGGCCAGAGGACGTGATACATTTCGACATACTCTCCATTCTCGAAACGATACCCCGCGCCACCATTTTCCAGGAAGAGAAACCAGTTTTTCTGAAGTTCCGCGAAATGCTCACCCAAAAGCATCTGAAGTTTTGGAAGTGCATTACTGAAAACCCTCCCAGAACAGATCGCCACCGGAACTTTTCGAGAAAGCTCCTGGAGAGCCACGCAGAGTTTTGCCGGTGGAGTGCTGGAAAAATATCGATCGGTGAGCGTCCCATCATAATCGAAAATCGCCGCGCGAAAATTCTGCTTCAAAGTGGAATCCAACAAATTTTCCATAAGTACGCAACCTATACTACATTTTTTTTCTTGTTCCGGCGAGACGAGGTTGGTATAAGGATGGTGCTTATTTCTTAATTTTCTTTTCTATGGGAGAATCCCTCAGTTATGTAGCGGAAGGTAGAACAGTTGAATTAGGTACGCTGCCAGACGGTGGAGCGATAAAAGACCCAGGAAGAACTGCAGCCGCACAAGCAGAAAGAGGAGCTCTAAAAGATGAAGCTCGTAGGAGAATAACAATAAGCATTATTGACCAACAAGAAGGTTCAGATGATGACGAGGATGGTTTTATTCGAGGTCGTGATTAAAAAAACTGTATAATAGTATCGATGGAACAATACCTCTCGCTCGTGCGTGAAGTTCTCGAAAAAGGCGAAAAAAAAGAAGATCGTACCGGTACAGGTACGATTTCGCTCTTTGGTATGCAGAGAAAATACGATCTTCGCGAAGGATTTCCATTGCTCACCACGAAAAAAGTCCTCTTTGACGGTGTTCTCCGCGAGCTCCTCTGGTTTTTGAAAGGTTCCACCAACATCAACGACGATCTGACCCAACACACGCCCATCTGGAACGCCTGGGCCGACGACAAAGGCGAACTCGGTCCCGTCTACGGCCATCAATGGGTGAAATGGGACGCCACCGACGAACACGGAAACCCAGCACATATCAACCAAATTCAACAAGCCATTGACCTCATCAAAAAAAATCCCGATTCGCGCCGCATCATCGTCAGCGCCTGGAACGTCGCCCAAATCGAAAAAATGGCGCTGCCACCATGCCACCTCCTCTTCCAATTCTACGTCGTCAACGGAAGACTCGATTGCCAACTCTACCAGCGCTCCGCCGACATCGCACTCGGCGTCCCGTTCAACATCGCGAGCTACGCAGCACTCATGCACATGATCGCCCAAGAATGCGACCTCACGCCCGGCATTTTCACTCACACGCTCGGCGACGCGCATATTTATCTCAATCACATCGAAGGCCTGCGACTCCAACTCGAGCGAAAACCTACCCAACTCCCGAAACTCGTAGTTGCCAAAAAACCTTTTTGGGATTTGAAATTCGAAGACTTCAAAGTAGAAAATTACCAGCACCAGCCATTCATTAAATTCCAAGTTGCCGTATGACACACTTCAGCATGATCGCCGCCATGGACGACAAAAACGGCATCGGAAAAGAAGGAGAAATCCCGTGGCATCTGAAACAAGACCTCCACCGATTTTCGTTAGTTACCAAAGGAAACATCGTCATCATGGGCAGGAAAACCTGGGAATCACTCCCAGAAAACCGCAGGCCCTTGCCAGAAAGAGTCAACATCGTCGTCACGCACGACGCGGCATATTCGCTCCCAACAGGCGTTGAAAAATCCAAGTCACTCGAAGAAGCCCTGGAAAGAGCCGCAGAAATCATGAAAGAAAAAGAAATCCCAAAAGTCTTCGTCATCGGCGGCGGCCAGATATACGAAGAGGGGATCAAGAGCGAACATTGCAAAGATTTATGGATCACGAGAGTCAAAGGCAATTTCGGATGCGACGCATTTTTCCCAGAAATCCCAACCGAATTTCAGAAAATCGCCGACTCCGACCACTTCAAAGAGCCTAGCCCCAACGGTGAAATCCCATTTCATTTCGAGATCTGGCGCAAAGAAAGGTAAGCCAGTACAATACGCACAGTTCCTTCAAAACCCGGGCCCGTAGCTCAGTTGGTTAGAGCAGTCGGCTCATAACCGATTGGTCCCTGGTTCAAGTCCAGGCGGGCCCACCAATAAAAATCCTCCACTAAAGCCCAGGTGATTTTTCTGCGAGTTGAATGACTTTTTTGAGAACTTTGAGGTCAACATCCTCAAGTTTTTTAAATCGGATACAGCTTTTGCCAACACTCACTTTCCCCAACTCTTTTTTGTATTTTTCAGCAATATATTGGCCATTATCGACAGCACAAACATACACACTGATGTAATTTTTCTGACTTGCTAGCCCAATCACAGGCCAATCAATAATTTCTTTCTTATAATTTTTATATGGAAAACTTCCATACCCTGGCATGTTATACAAAAACATGGGCTTGAGTTTTGGCGCACTTTTCTGAATAAATGTATGCAAAAAATCCATCGGTATTCGACGTTCAGTAGGAAGGGAATCAAAATATTCCTTCAGAGTCTTCGCCTTTACTGGTTTAAACATATTCATATGGAGTCATTATACTCGTTGTCCAAAAAATCTCGTTGAAATGTATTCACAAAAAAGAGTAGCATACACAACATAATATTCCCCAAAAAATATGTTTCACACTGACTCCATTGATCCAAACCGAATGATTGAAGGGCCCGATGATCTCAGGGTAAAAAAGGCAGTCACCGGTGATCCTGCCTCTCAAACAGCAGAATCAAGAGGAGAAATTTCCGAAATTGACGGACTCGTTGCCGCACTACGCGCCACCGCTCGTCCAGCCATCGTCGAAGATCCGGCTTTTCGAAGATACATTCCGGATTTGGCTGACAAATGATTTCAATCTTGTGCTATCATCCAGATACATTCTCTAACCTCACTTATGAAAAAAATAACCTCACTCATCGCATTCGGTCTCATATTTGCGAATATTTTCGCATTTTCCGCAGTCGCACAGGCGAAAGAAAAGGCTCCCAAAAAAGTTCCAGAATTCGGCATCAGTAGCGTGAAACAGATGACCGATGAAATCGCAGAAATCAATACCGCAGAAAATTTCATCACAATCGGAAAAGGAAAAAACCCAAAAAAAGTACTCACAACTGGAACCGTCATTATCAAAGCAACAGAAACCAGTACGCAAACAGGAACGCTCGCGGATCTCGTGAAAGGCGAAAAAGTCCATCTCTGGGTGAGTAAAAAACCTGGAGGAAATAAAACAATTCAGGCACTCATCATCACGCAATTTCTCGGAGCAAAAGCGCTCGCTTCTCAGCCGCCCGTCGCTCAATTCACATTGAGCAGTTCGCAGGGATTGGAAAATGCGACACCATCGCTCGCGGTCTCACTTTCGAAGGCGACAACAGGAGACGTAAAAATTTCCTACACTGTTTCCGGAACAGCAAGTGGGACGACGGATTATTCTTTGGCAAACGGAAATCTCATCATCGCCGCAGGTCAGACGACAGGAATTATTCCTCTTATCATTGCGAACGATACGGTCCAGGAAAGTGAAGAAACTGTCATCGTCACTTTGACAGCCGTTACTGGCGCAACTCTCGGCGCACAAAAAATTCACACGTATACCATCAAAGATGATGACCAGGCAACAGGAACTGTTGGGTTTTCGACCACTTCCTCCAGTGGTGCAGAAAACGTCTCTTCGGCGAGTTTCCCAGTCACTCTTTCCGTCGCCGCGACACAGCCAGTACTGATCGATTATACCGTGAGTGGAACAGCCACAGGTGGGGGTACAGATTTCAGTCTTTCGAATGGCACAGCCACTATTTCCGCCGGTCAAACCACGACAAACATTATCGCGAATATCGTCGATGACACCACCATCGAATCCGCAGAAACCATCATCGTCACTCTCAGTAATCCACGCGGTGCGACATTCACTTCAAGCATCGTCTATACCTACACGATTACTGACAATGATAACGCAAATATCGGCTTCGGTTCAGCAAATTCTGCAGGTTCAGAAGCGACAACATCCATGAGCATTCCTGTGACTCTTTCCACCGTTTCTACCAAAGAAGCAAAAGTGAATTACGCAGTGACCGGGACAGCCACCGGCAGCGGCACTGATTACACACTCGCAAACGGTACACTCACTATCCCAGCAGGCCAGACGACTGCAAACATCGCTTTCACCATCGTGAACGACACACTCGACGAAATCGACGAAACGGTCATTCTCACGCTTTCCGCACCCATCGACGCGACGCTCGGCGCTACAGCAGTTCACACCTACACGATTCAAGACAATGACAATCCAACCGTTCAATTTTCTTCCGCAACAGGCAGTGGACTAGAAAGTGTAACGCCAGTAAGCATCGCCATCGCCGTTTCTGCAGCTCCAGCAGAACAAGTCCAGGTAACATACACCGTCACAGGAACCGCCACAGGAGGAGGCACAGATTACACATTGGCCAACGGCACTGCAACAATTGCCGTCGGACAAACAACAACTAATATCCCTCTCATCATCGTAGAAGACGCACTGGTCGATGCAGCAGAAACAGTCATTGTAACTCTCTCCAGTCCGACAAATTCTACGCTTGGATCCACGACGGTATACACATATACGATTACGGATAACGACTAAAAGTACGTAGCGCAGAAACCTCAAAACAACTTCTGGACCCCCAGATGAGTTTTGAGCGTATAGACTAAATTCTGATTCTGCTCCCTCTCGGGTTTCTTCGTTTCACTATCGAAAAGCCAACGCAGATACGCGCGATCCATCTGCACAACCTCAGAAAAAGTCTTGCCAAAATATTTTCCAAAAGGAAAAATTTTCTGCAACACCGGAGCCACACTCAGCTCTTCCATTTTTGCGATCACGCCATTTTCATCCAGCTCTGGATGATTTCCCCGAACCAAATTGTGTAAATAATAAAACAGCGATTCCATCACCATCACATCCCCGAGCGCATCATGCGCGAGCCCCTGGACGTTCAATTTCAAAAAATATCGCAAATATTGGAGTTTGTGATTCTCACTCTC
>JBBTWG010000007.1:0-9327 GCA_038062935.1 Patescibacteria group bacterium | reverse complement strand
GCACAAAAGATTTTCGAAAAATTCGGCTGCGAAGTCATTCCGCTCTACTGCGAACCAGACGGAAATTTTCCGAATCACGAAGCCAATCCTGAGGTAGAAGAAAATCTCAGAGAACTCGCTCGAGTCGTAGTGGAAGAAAAAGCTGACATCGGCATCGGATTCGACGGCGACGGCGATCGCGTCGGCATCATCGACGAAAAAGGCCGACACCATTCCGCAGATTATGTGCTCCTCATCCTCGCTCAGGATTTACTCAAGAGAATACCGAATTCGCAAATCATCTTCGACGCAAAAGTCTCACAAAGTCTCATCAACGGCATCCGAAAAGCCGGAGGAATTCCGGTCATGAGTAAAACAGGACACTCATTCATCGAAGCAAAAATGCACGAACTCCAGGCCCCACTCGCCGGAGAAATCAGTGGACATTTCTTCTTCGCAGAAAATTATTACGGATTCGACGACGCATTTCTCGCCGCACTTCGCATCCTGGAAATCCTTTCCAGATCAGAAAAAACCATGTCACAACTCCTCGATGAAATCCCAAAAATGATCATCACTCCGGAATACAAAGTCCCTTGCCCTGACGACAAGAAATTCGAAATCATGAAAAAAGTAACCGAAGCATTCGAGAAAAAATTCCCATGCATCACCATCGATGGCGTCCGTGTGAACTACGACACAACCACCTGGGGAGCCGGAAGATGCTCAAACACAAGCCCGAATCTCACACTCCGCTTCGAGGCACCAACACAAGAAAAACTCGACCAAGTAAAAAAACTTTTCGCCGACGAACTCGCAAAATATCCGGAAGTGGACTGCGGATGGTACAAATAACTCCTGATCTCCTAATTCCTATCCTCCTACCTCTGCACCGCACTCGCTGCTCCCAGATTCGTAAAACCAGGTAAGTCACTCGCTGGCGGTTCGTAGAAAATCACGACGCCATAACCTTTTTGAGCAGTCGCAGGATCCTGTTCAAAAAGTTTCTTAGAAATGCCAGCAGGAACCGAATTGGCTGAAGAGTTTTTCAGATCAGGATAAACCTTGCCCCACGGCTGAGCGCAAGCATTTTCTCCAGTGGCGGAGAATTTTGCATTCACATTCTTACAATAAGACTTTGTTACAGTATCAGGATCTTTCTGAACCCCCCTCAAAAACGACAAACTATAAAATTTCCCAACATTCGGATCAGCAATAGTATTCTTTCCAAAAGCATCAGGATATTTCCCATTCGCAGCGTCCGGTAATTTCGAACTATCCAAATAAGTCTCCAGAGCCACATTATTATGCGTCACGAAAAGTCCTTGGAGGAAAAGTTGTCCGAAGAGAGCGCCCGTTTTCCCATAAGCACTCGCATCAACCTTCGGAACAGCAGAACCACCGAGTTTCTTCACTTTCCCAGTTGCAGCGTCCTCAAGACCCGGAAACATGCTTCCATCAGCGAATAATTGGAGTCGTAGATTGTGAACATTTGGACCGATATACACATTCGCTTTTGTAGAATCTTGTAATTTTGTACGAAGAACGATAAGCCCCAGTTGCGCGTCAAAATTATCCGGAAAAATATCTCCACGAATATGCACATTCCCATCTTCCACGATAATCGTCTTACGCCCAGTCCAAGGCGCTACAGGACCGATCGTCACATCACCTTTACAGTAATAAACATCATCCTGTAGCTGGAAATACAAAATATTCCCGAGCGTTCCACATTGAGTCGAAGCACTTCTCTTGAGCTGCTGAGCATTTTTGAAAATCAAATTGCGAACATCAGCGCGAAGCGCAGATCCCAAACTCAAAGCACCATCGACGAGAGAAGAGGAATTTCCTATCGTATAAGGAATATTAAAAGTATAATCATCCACTGCCTCCGTAACAGGCTGAATAGCGCCCTCCGCACCACAAAGATCGTCTTTGACACCATTACAATCATTATCAATATTATCGCCACAAATCTCAGGAGAAGCAGGACTCGTAAACTGATCATTGTCATTACAGTCTTTGAACGACGCTGCAGGAGCAATTGGACAAAATCCATCCGCATCAGCGTCAGTCCCAGTACAAGAAAAAGGTGGGCAACTCTGCGCAGTACACGCGGGAGTACCACCCGAACCGCCATTCTCTCCAATACCACTAGGTCCTCCTCCACTTCCACCTCCACTCACATTGGTATCGTAACTAGGAACCGTTTTTCCAGCTATTTGAACATCAACATTATTCGAAACCTTCGCAATCTTTCCATTCGCATCCAAAGTCGCAACTACATAGTAATAAGCAGTGCTATCAGCGGGAACAACTTCCGGACGCGTAGTGCTAAGACCAGCCCAAACCTTCGTTGTGGGAGGCACAGCACCTTTTGCAGAAACTATCGCGGCAGTTGAACGATAGACATGATACAAAGCCCCCGGACTATACAATGGATCGCTCCACGAAAGATTGAGCACATTATCCGAACCCAAAGTACCAGTAAGGAAAAGACCTGCCGGAGCGCCTGTCCCAGTACCAGTTTTTACCTGAATATTGACCGTAATATTATTCGAAATTTTCACAATTGTACCGCTACTATCAATCACAGCAACCAGATAATAATAATCTTTATTCACCTGAGGAATCGTCTCGTCATCAGTCATCTTTCCCTGGACATTATCAACTTTTTTTGGCTTTAAATCAGCCACATTTTCACCTTTCTGAGAAGTCATGACGGCATCAGAGCGATAGATAGAATACGTCGTGCCAGCAGTATATGTAGTGTCTTTCCAACTCAATTTCAAAACATTGTTTGTCCCCATCGTAGAGGTGAGCTGGAGAACTCCGGCATCGAAAGGATTCTTCTCGCCACCCGGATTCCAAGGATCCTTCGGATTTCCTTCGACAACATCGCCATCATCGATCACACCATCATCGTTCTGATCTTCGAGAATCAAAGGATCAGCCTTGAAAGGCACCTGAACACCAGTAAAATTCAGCCATCCGACATTTTGAGAAAGAGCAGAAGGAGTGGGTTTGAGAGGAGCATAGCCATATTTATCAACTTTCTGGAGATCAAGTTTGACACCATAATTACTCACCTGACACTCACTATGATCCTTGAACTGGCTCGTCGCAGCACAAGTGAAACGAATCCATCCGGCATTACTCCAAGCATATCCAGAAAAATTTCCTTTATCATCAATCGTCACGCCATATTTTTGATCCCCACAATAAACACCAAGATTGTTTCCACCCGGACCAGGACAATAAAAACTCGCCCATCCAAAATTATCATTCCAGGCCCAGCCTTTCAGTTGATAATTTTTGGATTGAGGTATTTTCACAGCACACGCACGCTTGGTCACCGGAGGAAGATACACATTTTGCACAGGATTAGTCGGAATCGAAGCAGAATCAAAGTAAAAAACGCCACTGTTCGCCACGCCTTTGCTATTCGATGTTTCTTTATATAAAACCGCAGTCGTAGAACCATGCAAAGGATACTGAGAACATTCATCAACCCCTGGAGCAGCCGCATGTGCCTTGTGCAAGCCAAGAAAAAGAGTAAACCACAAGAAAAAAAGCAATAAAATAGCTCCAAAAAATCCACTCAAAGCCAACGTCACATGAGGATATTCATCAATAAACCGAGAAAAAGTGAGGCGGTGGTACATAACATTTTTATATGTATTTCCGGTCATTATAGCACAAAACGGCTTTGAAGAAAAGGGTTCACCCCTCCGCACTCTCGATCTCTTTCTTGCATTCACTACACATTTTCTTCACCGTTCCGTCTTTGCTCGTCTTCTCCACAATCAAATTCTTGCAATCCGCGCACACTTCCCCGGTCGGTTTGTCCCAAAGTGCATTTTCACACTTCGGATATTTATCACATCCATAGAAAACTTTTCCACTCTTGCGTGCACGACGTTCGATGAGTTGACCCTCTCCACACTTCGGACATTTCACACCAATAGTTTTCACCATCGATTGAATGTTTTTGCACTTTGGATAATTCGAACATCCAAGGAAAGACCCAAATCGCCCCGTCTTCATCTGCATTTCACCCTCTCCACACTTCTCACATTTTTTGCCAGCGAACTTACTTTCAAACTCTTTTTCCTGCTCAGTCTTCTCTTTCGGATGGAGCGGTCGAGCATTTTTGCACTCCGGATAATTCGTACACGAGAGAAATTTCCCGAAACGACCAAATTTCACCATCATCGGTTTTCCACATTTCTCACAAATTTCTGTCGTCGTCTCGTTCACAATATCTTCTTTTTTGAGCGAATCAGATTTCTCGACAATCAAATCATGAAATGGCGTATAAAAAGCGCGGATAATCGGAACCCATTTCTTCTCTCCCTCAGCGATCAAATCCAGATCTTCTTCCATTTGCGCCGTGAATTTGTAATCCACGATTGTCGGAAAATGCTCGACGAGAAGCCCAGTCACGAGCGTACCGAGCTCTGTAGGCTTCAAAGTTTTTGCTTCTTTTTCTATATACTGTCTCGCGATAATCGTCGAAATCGTCGGCGCATAGGTACTCGGACGACCAATGCCTTCGGATTCCATCTTTTTGACCAAGCTGGCTTCTGTATACCGTGCCGGAGGTTTTGTGAAATGTTGTTCCGGGCCAAATTTCTCCAATTTCACCTGCTCTTTCTCTTCCAATTTCGGCAAAAATTTCTCACCCAACTGTGAGCCACCCTCCTCTTCCCCTTCTTCATCAGTGCCTTCCATATAGACTTTCATAAATCCCGGGAAAATCACACTCTGTCCTGTGGCACGGAAAATAGTCGCTTCATCAGACGCCGGAACGATATCCGCAGCAATCTGATTGAGCAACGCCGGCTGCATCTGACTCGAAACCAAACGCTTCCAAATCAAATCATACAATCGAAACAGATCACGAGTGAGCTGATCTTTCAGTTTCTCCGGAGTCAGAGAAATATCCACCGGACGAATCGCTTCATGCGCTTCCTGAGCGCCTTTGCGAGATTTATACGGACGACCACCCTTCGTCGCAAACTCTTTTCCATACATTTCCGTAATCACTTGTTCAGCCTGAGTAATCGCAACTGCGGCGAGATTCATGGAGTCTGTTCTCATATACGTAATGAGACCCGTCGACGCTCCATCAACTTCAATACCTTCATAGAGCTGCTGGGCGAGCATCATCGTCTTTTTCACAGAGTACCCGAGTTTTCTCGCAGCCTCCTGCTGCAAAGTCGACGTCGTGAAAGGCGCGGAGGGATTACGATGTGCTTCTTTTTCCACCACTTTCTGCACGTGAAATTTTTCTTTTTCAAATTTTTTCAGAACATCGTGAGTCTCTTTTTCATTCTTTAAATCCACATCATTTCCAGAAAGTTTGAAAAGTTTTGCCTCAAAAGTTTCTTTACGTGGCGTCTGGAAATGTCCCGTGAGACTCCAATATTCCTCAATCTTGAAAGCATTGATTTCCGCTTCTCGATCGACAATCAAACGAACCGCGACACTCTGCACACGACCAGCAGAAAGTCCGTAGCGAATTTTTTTCCACAAGAGAGGAGAAAGTTCATACCCCACCAAACGATCGAGCACACGACGCGCCTGCTGCGCATCGATCAAACGCTGATCCAATTCCCGAGGTTTTTCGAGCGCAGCCTTGATAGCACCTTCGGTAATTTCATGAAAAACAATACGATGCACTTCCTTTTTCTCGAGTCCCAGAGCCTCAAAAAGATGCCACCCAATCGCCTCTCCTTCGCGGTCTTCATCAGTCGCCAGCCACACTCGTTCGACACCTTTCGCTTCTGTTTTCAATTCCTTAATAATCTTTTTCTTATCAACAGACACAATATAACTCGGCTCAAAATCGTGTTCGATATCGATTCCCATCTTCGATTTCGGCAAATCTCGCACATGTCCCATTGACGCACGTACGATATATTTTTTACCAAGAAAACGGGAGATCGTTTTTGCCTTTGCTGGAGACTCTACGATCACAAGATCTTTTGCCATACGATGCGTATTGAGACAGATCGAAAGCCGAAAGTCAAATCAGAGATCGAAAAAAGAAAAAAATTTGAGCCACAAAACACGCAAAATGCGACAGCCTAAAAATGGCTTCAAATAGCCAATTTCAGATTTACAAACATTTGAGTTTATGGTGTAAAACTATGTTTATTGCCTTCCCTCTGCAAGAAAAACTTGCACAACAAAAAAGAGAGGGCTACTATTCGTGAAGAATTATTTCTTAACCAATTCCCACTATGACAAAACAGGAATTGATCGCATCAGCAGCTCAGGCAGCAGGCCTTACAAAAAAGGCAGCCGGAGAAGTTCTCGATTCAGTACTTACTAGCGTTACCAAATCTCTCAAGAGAGGTGAGAACGTTACTATCACCGGTTTCGGTACATTCCGTGTCTCAAAGAGACAGGCACGCACAGGCGTGAACCCACGAAACCCATCGATGAAGATCAAAATCCCAGCTATGAAGCTTCCAGCTTTCAAAGCAGGAAAATCTCTCAAAGATGCAGTTCGTTAAGAATTTCATTTGAAGAAATAGAAAAAGCCCCGAATAAAAATCGGGGCTTTTTTGTTGTTATTGGATCATCCAAAGTCCAACGATCGAGAGTACAAACGCGCTCATCTTGATCATCATCGGCCGAAAAGCGTAATCTTCTCTCGGAACCGAGACGAAGAAAAACCCCAGCAGAAAGAGAAAAAACGACACGAAGAACGGCTGCACTCCGAGCGCCACAGTGATGAGCGACGCTTTTCCAACAGCGAACGCACGGAAGAAAAAATAAAATCCAGGAACAGTCGGAAGAACAGAGAGCATAAAAAGCCAAAATCCATGACGGTTTCGCAACCACGAAAAACTTTTCCAGGAAAATTCTTTTCGAACGGTCGGAAAAAAACAAACAACCACCGCAGAAAGTGAACTCCCGATGTACGACCATGGCAGAAGCATTTGCCCAGAAGGCACGGAGCGCATGATGTAGGCCAAAAGCGTATTCGAAATCGCCCACATAAGTACCGCCGAAATCGCCCAAATTGTCGCATCACTAAAAAATTTTCCAGATACACTAAATTTCGCAACACTTAGAAATCCGGCGAAGAGGAGAACCAGAAATCCAAGAATCTGGGAAAGAGTCAAAGTTTCACCGAGAAACAAAAAGCTGAGAAACAAAACAAACACCGGCATCGATTGTCCCAGAAGCATGACGCGACTCACCTCTTCTATATGCAATGCCCGTAGATAAAAAAAGACCCCCGCCATGCTCAAAAAACTAAAGAAAAAAGTCATCAACAATACCGGCATGCTCGGCACATAAAATCCAAAAAGAAAAAAGAGACCAAGTCCAATCGGCAAGCGCACAAAAGAAGAAACGAGTGTGAAAGACACTGAATCTTTCGCATAATTTCGCTGCACAATCTGATCAATCACATTCGTGAATCCCCAGAAAGCCGCAGCAGAAAGTGAATAGAGGAGCCAACTACTAATCATAGTGGCTCCCATGGTACACGACTTATCGTTCAATCGAAACAGGAGCCCCAATCTTCGGGAATCCGAATTGCCATGCGGGAGAATTTTGAATGCGATGCCAATCATTTTCATTCGGCTGCCAACCCAGAGCGATATCGAGATTCAATGGATCTCCATCGGGGTTTCTATACACATTAAGTTTTCCAGGAACAGTATGATTCAAATCTTCAACAAGAAAAACTTCCTGCTCCACTCCATAAATCTTCAATCGAAAAGAATCACCAAGCGATGCAACCACATCAGCATCCTCTCGAGAGAGGCGAATAATCGTATTCCCAAAACGATCAACATATCGAACACCCGGCGAAGCAACATGCCGTGGGATTTCAGAGAGTCCCCTCTTCTCCAAACGAATTCCATGTCCAGGATGGAGTAATCTTTCTACATACCCAGAGCGAAATTGAGTTCTGGGTGGATACACACCATTCGATCGATTCTTATCATTTGGCAACATCTCCAACGTTTCAATACGATCACCCAACGGAGCCAACCGATCCAGAGGCGACACAACCCGAAGTCTCCCTTCATCGAGAGTCGCAAGATAAAAAGGCCGCCCATTCGTATCTTTATCATCACCAGCACGCGGAGCACCATTGACCACGACACCAGTAGTACCAAATCGACTAAAGACAGAACGCGTACGATCACGAACTTCCTCATGAAGATCAGCAATCAAAGGGAGAAGATGATCGACAACTTGAGGTTGCTGCATAGTCCCCCAACGTTGACGAATCACACCACCGGAGCGCCAACCATCACCACGAAAATCATGACAAAGTCTCTCGTCAGGATCCGGCGGAACACAATCCAGGCGCTGCTGAACACCAATATATTCATCGCCGCCGACCACATCACTCAGGTGATACACGCGCTTCACGGTATTGCGAGGATCAAGAGACGAAAAAAAATCTAAAAGAGATTTCATAAAAATATACAAAAAATAAAAAGCCCTCCGTTTGTACCGCGACGAGGGCTCTTGAAGCGTTCAGATCCGAAGACTTTACAATCTTCGCATCGGCCCCCGCCGCGTGCGCATGATCATAAACATCCTGGAACTTTGAAAAAATTGCTGCATAGAACGACAAAACATTACAAAATACAGAAAACAAAGTCAAGATTCCTGACCTCCTAACTCCTTGCGACAACAAGCCTTTTTCTATAAAATACCCCCTGCATGCAAGCTCTTCTCGACAAAATTCTCGAAGCCGCAAAGGCTGAAATCGAAAAATCCAAATCACTGGAACATCTCAAAGAAATAGAAGTGAAATATTTGGGAAGAAAAGGTGAATTCACCGTGCTCATGCAGGGCATCAGTCAGCTCCCAAAAGACGACCGACCAGCCGCAGGACAACTTTGCAATACCATCAAAAAAAACCTCGAAAGTTTTTTCGAAAAGAAAAATCAGGAACTCGAAACAGAAAAGTTGGAAAAAGAGATCAACGTAGGCTTTTTCGACACTTCAATCCCCGGAAAAGAGTTCGAGATCGGACACATTCACCCTATGTCTCAGACGCAACGTGACGTCGAAAAAATCTTCAGCGAAATGGGCTTTCAAATCGCCGACGGCCCCGAAGTCGAATCCGAATATTACAATTTCGAAGCACTCAACATCCCCGGCGATCACCCAGCGCGCGACATGCAAGATACTTTCTTCCTGCAAGATAAACACGATCACAAACACGGAAGAATGGTATTACGAACACAAACTTCGCCAGTCCAGATCCGCAGCATGGAGAAATGGGGAGCGCCACTGCGACTCATCGTCCCAGGTCGTGTTTTCCGATACGAAGCCACGGACGCCACACACGACAGCACTTTT
>JBBTWG010000006.1:0-8268 GCA_038062935.1 Patescibacteria group bacterium | reverse complement strand
ATTTGTTCTTGCCATTTTTGCTTTCATATCTTCGGAAATCCCAGACCAGTCTTTTCTACAGCTTTCTGGAGTTTTGCTACATCCGAGAGCCAAAGCTGTCGTTGCCGCAACAATAAAAGTTTCAATTTTATTCATGGGGGTAATGATTAATAAGGTAAAATTAAAACATAGAATAATTTGATTGTCAAGAACTACAAAATATATGAATTTCATAACACAAAATTCTAAATCAAAAAATATCAAAGATTTTTTGCAATAAAGAGTTTTAAATCGCCTTCCTTACCAGAAGATGTAATTAAGTTTAATATAATTTAATGAAATTTAATAAAATTGTGAGAACTTTGTCAAAAGATTGTTGATAAAATGTAAAGAAGAATGTAATAAAACAATCCAAACTCAATTAAATATAAAAAAGTATTGATAAATTATATAAAATTTAATAAACTAAGCCTCGGTAGAAAAGGAAAAGAAAAATGTAAATAAATATAAACAAATGTAGAGAAACATAAGAAAGTTTAGAAGAATTAAAAAGAATTGAATAAAGAAAGAAAAGTGTGATATAAAATGGGGGATGTTTGAAAAGTACTACACCCCAAAACAAGTCGGCGAGATTCTCCAGATTCACCAGTACACTGTACTCAAGTGGATCCGGGAAGGAAAACTCAAGGCGCTCAAGTTCGGACGGGTCTACAGATCCACGGAGAGTGACCTCGCAGAATTCCTCGGGACGTCCAGATCCCACAATCGCATGTCGAACCAGATGCCTATAGAAAAAGGTGAAATAGAGCCGGAAAGGCCAGTCGTAGCGACATCAGTTGCATCGACCATAGCTCCATTCACCCGACAAGAAGAGAAAGTCGACCATTACGTCCTCTAAAAAACAACAAACCCAGCACAACTCCCTCTCACTCACATGCTGCTTAATTGCTCTCATTGCGGAAAATCAGTCTCCATGAAAATGTCTCATTGCGTGTATTGCAAATTCGAAACCGCAGGTGAAAATCTTCTTTCTGTGAAATCGCAAGGATTTCAGCCTTCATTCAAAGAACGAATGAAAAGTGTATTTTTGGCACTGGTTCTCCGCTAAAACAGCAAAATGCAGCACGAGATAGAAATAAGAACTTTCCTTTACATATCAACCGCCGTAAGCCCCTAGAAAAGCCTTACATATTCTACCCTCACAGGTAGAAATAGCCTTCTCCCGTCGACGGTCTCGACGAGAGCAAAAACCTCCCAAGTTAGTCTGTATGGGAGGTTTTTTTGTAGAATATAAGTATGTTCAGTTCTTTATCTTCCAATTTTCAGCTTTATTTTCCCGGCCGGCTAGGGATTCAGCTTTGATTTTGACCAAAATGCAAAAAAATGGTAAAATAAAAGTAAATAAAAAATAAAAACATAACCCTTTATTTTCATGAATAGAAAAAAACAGGTTCGTTTCCAATTATTTGTCGCGGGAATGCTCGTCGTTTTCGGCATTTCAGGAGCAGTTGCGCAAACAAATTTAAGCGCATTATTTGCCGACACAACATCCACAACGACAGGATCAAGTGGTAGTGCTCCAACAATACCAAACCCACCTCAAGATTTGCGATTTGATGTGTCTCCTACCTCAAACACGATTTTTCTCAAATGGACTGACGCTTCATCGAATGAAGACAAATTTTATATAGATCGAAAGCTTACGGCAGATGCCAATTATGCAGGAACACTGCACTGGGCAGAGGTGACAAGTAACGTCACAAATTTTTCCGACACCAATACTACTGCAGGCCAGCGCTATGACTATCGCATACAGGCATGTAACGCACAGGGATGTTCAGCATATGCATCACTTTTAAATGTAGTCATTCCAAACGCATGTATGAGCCTGAGCCTGACGCTCACAGATAATAAAAATTCCTCCTACGTCGTCGGAGACATGGTGAATTATGCATATAATTGTTCTCCAGAAGGCGCAAGTGCGACAAGTATCACAATTCAGGTCGTAAAACCTGATGGAACCGCCACCACATACGTCACAGGAAATAACGTTGGCGCTGTCGTACAGAAAATGGGATTTTCAACATCGAACCTCACGGCTGGATCGTATGTTTTACGGGCATGTCTCAATGACACGTCATGTAGCGCAGGATCGACGTATCCTGTCTCCTTCACAGTCACTGCTCCAGCAACTTCAACAACACCAGCAACAACTTCTGGATCATGCGCCAATGGTTCAGTCTGCTCGAGTACTTCTTATTGTTCCAACGGACAAAAATATTACTATCCAAATGGTGATATCACCTGTGTCGCCTGGCCTACCAGCCCTGGACCGATGACAGCACCAGCAGGAACCAGCAGCTGTAGCCCAACAGATAAATCATGTATCTCAGCAGGAGGATACGGACCATCGACCGGATGGTGTTCCCAGGGAATGAAATTTTATCAAAAAGACAAAGATACAAATCCCAATAATGACATCTACTGCGCAGAGAATACCCACATGGCTCCAGGAGCAACCTATGTCGAACCAACACCACCAAGCGGATACACGAGCTGCGAATCGACCAGCACTACCTGCAGAACAAAAGGTGATTCATGGGCAGAAGTGAATAGTTCTTTTTACTGCATGAACAGCCAGAAATGTAATTTGCCAAGTGGTGGTGGATCATGCGTCGGATGGAATGAGCAATGTCCTACAGGTTCAAAATTCTGTAATAGCACAGATCAGAATTGTGTAGAACCAGGAGAATATAAAACGTTTGCAGCAAACTCAACAAATAATTCTTTTTGGTGCGGAGGTGGCGGCGGAATGATGTTCTGGTCATCTACACAGGGATATTGTGCACCGAAAAAAGCCGGCACCACGACGGGCACCACGATGGGAATGATGACAGCAGGAGATATAAAGGAAATACTCACAAAACTGGGGGCAGGATGGGGTCTTTGCAGACCAAGCGATACAAACTGTATCGAACCCGGAAAAACAGGAAGTTCTAGTGGATGGTGTGCCTGGTATGCACCAGGAAATTACATGCCATCAACCATGATGGGAACAGGCTCTGTACGAACATGCCCTTCACTCGACGAAGGGACAACCAATGTCAGTGCAAAAGTAGAACCAGTCAAACCAGAACCTGCAAAACCAACAGAGATGATCAAGATAGATCAAACAGTGAAGCCTGAAATAACAATAGATCCACAAAAAGTACCGATGCCACCAAGTCCAGAGTTGGTAACACCAGTGCCGCCTGAATTCCAGATGACACAGTCGCCATATCAGATAGGATTTGATCAGTGCCGCATGATGCGCGAACAGAATCGAAATAGTAAATACGAAATAAGTCGTTTCCAAAACACTGCCAAGAAATTGCCATCAGGAATACAGGCACCACAGGGTTTCACTGATGCTGTTGCAAAAGCAAAGGCTGGATATGAAGATATAGAAAGAACGCTCGCAGCAGTGGCTCGTGGAAAATGTTCACAGGAGGTACAGGATAGTGCACGGCAAAAAATGAATGCACTTCTGCAGGTAATGACAGCACTACGCGATCAGGGCCAGGTTCTCGAAGTATATGGACGCTGCAACGACTTCCAGAAGGGAATCAATGATCGCATCAAAACACTCAACCGTGATGCAAAACGCATCGATTTTGCTGAAGAACTCAGTGCTCTCGCTGATCTTACAAACCGCAGCAAAGATGTCTGCAAAAACGGCGATGAATTTGGCGTGCAAGACCTGGAATTCGACCGCGGTGAAATTGAACAAGCAATCAATGACAAATATGAAGAAGCACAGCAGGATGGAGAAAGCTCTTTTTTCCAGGAAGCAATCAGCGGCATCCGAAACGGAATAAAAAATGGGCGAAATAAAATTACAAAAAACGGACTGGAAAACAGCGAAAAGTGCAGCAGCCTCAATGACCTCTTCACGCAGATCGATGGATTTCTGACAGAAGCATCGTCCGCCTACGAAGAAGATGACAGAGAAGCAGCAGGATCAGCAATTTCAAAAGCAGCTTCTTTGAAAGACATTGCTCAAGGCGCAGCAAAACAGTGTGGAATCGGCATCGAATTCCATCAGGATGGTGATGCAACGAATGTATTCCAGAGCGGTGATCAAGTTGATCAAAAAGTAATCGATCGCATCAACGAAATTGTGAGTAAAAAAATCGAGATTATCTTCGATGAATTCAACAAACAGCTCACAACAAAAGTTGCACAGCTCACAGAAAAAATGCAGGAAAGAGTTCAGGCAAGTCTCGATGCACTTGCAGCCCTTCCAAAAGATAACAAAGCGACCGAAGATGTGAAAAAAGCAAAAACAGCCATCATCGATACGATCGGTATCGCTGAAATTGCAGCCCAAAAGCTTCCGTCAAGAATTGCAGGAGTATTGCATGGTGTGCTCGAAAGAGCTGCTAGTAAAAACTGGTGTGGGAAATATGCTGATTCAATTACTTCCGCCACAGCATCATTCAGGACAAGAAGTGAAAATAACGATCTAACTGCAGATGACATTGCAGCACTGGATCAGGCTGTCACAGCAGCAGAAAGACAAAATAATGCAGAATGTTATGCGCTCGGACTTTCAAAATTCAAAGACGCAGATACGTCCGCATGGTATTTCGAATATTTCCAGAAGAGTAATGCTTTCAAAGGCAGTGCTGATGGAAGTGTGGAACCAGGCCGTGAAACGCTCCGCGCAGAAGCCCTCATCGCTATCGAACGTGCAGCAGGGATTGAAGGTGTCGATGGAAAAACATGTACGCTAACAGCATCAGCACAGGGCGTTCCAGAATGGGCAAACTGCGCCGTCAACGTTGCTTACGAAAAAGGAATTCGCTTCAACGAACCATTAAATACTCGCGTAACGCGTGATGAAGTCGCACTCTGGGTCGACACACTGACCAGAGGAGAATTGCCGGTCAGCGATGATGCAGAATTCACAAGTAGATTCAGCGACATCAAATCCTGCCAGGCACAAGTGTCTGTCAGCAAGATGGTCGGAAATCAGATCATGACAGGAGCAAATGCAGACGGTACAGGAAAATGGGGCTGTAGACAGCCACTCGTACGTGCTGAACTTGCCGCCATTCTTGCAAGATTAGGAAACCTCCTCGAACTCACAAAATAAAAAATAGAGAAAATGGTACAATGACCGCATACAAACCTGCAGAGGATGTGCGGTCATTTTCATAATATGCATCCGAGGCAGAAAGAAAAGTGCTGTGCAAAGCATGTTATTTGAAGGAGGTCTATTGAAATTTTTTGTTGATGAATAAATATTGTGCTATAATAGCCCTGACAATTCTTCTTGCTTCCCAGGTACACAAAAAGGCTCTGAAAAGAGCCTTTTTGTTTTTTGTCCAGCGTGGTGGAGGTAATGGGAGTCGAACCCATACAAGAGGAGTGACAATTCTTCTTGTCCGCCCGGTACCCCCGTGCCATCCTGGACTTTGCGAACATATCAAAAGGAGATGAACAAAACGTAACATCTTTATGAATTCTTTCTGACATTTTCATGAACGCGCCAAAGCCACACTACTTATTCGCGCACTGTTTCGACGCCACCGCCGACACACACTCTCCCAGGCCTTTGAGGACGGGGAATGTGTCCTTGATGACGCTGTTGATCCGCACGACGCTCGCCGCCAGACTCACAGCCACATCGTCTGAGCCGTTGGCGTAGATTGCCTCGTACCGCGCGAGTCGCATCGCCTGATTCTGTTCAGTGAAATAGCGGCTCTGTTCTGCTTCATTCGCATTCAGAGTATCGAGAAAACTCGGAGCGCCGCTCGGACTGATCTCAGAAAGTTTTTCGACGATATCTCCGAGAGTTTGTTGCGGATTGAGCCCATTGAGCTTGATATCCAGAAATCCTCCGAGATAATTACCGCTGCGTTGTGAAGGCGAATCTTTGATATTTTTCCACTTTGCCTGAACGGTCGTATCGAGCTTGTCCCAGGCTGGCTTGATGCCTGCAGCGCTCTCGACAAAGTTATTCCATTTATTGCTGAGTTCCTCAAATGTTGGATCGCTGCACGACACGTAATCCGCAATACGGCCAGAATAGTCCGACTCTACTTTCAGAAAAATTTCATCAAAAACTTCCGAATTATAGAGTTTTCGATTGAACACTAATTCAGTTTTGAGATTATTGTAAATAACATCTCGATCGTTCACGATCACCGCGTTATCCGGATTTCCATCAGTGCGTTCGATATGATTTGACACTGCACTGCGCACATATTCCAGCTCGGTCTCGAGTTTCAAATTGGTCGCAATGAGGCTATCGAGCGAGCCAGCGCTGCAATTAAAAATTTTGGTGCGGATATCGTGACGAACACCTTCCAGATTTTTTTGAATAGCAAGAATATCGTCCCGTTGACACGCATTGCGACCAAAAATATCTTTCCAATTGGCACCCCAATCGCGGAAAGAAGTTCCATATCGAATGAAATCCCCCCATCGCGTATACCGCTGTGTCACCGGGCACGAAGTTTGACCACCAGTTCCTTGCGCAGAGCTGATCTCCACCGATTTCAGCCCCAGAAAAGCGGAAAACGTGAGAGTGATAACAAGGCCGAGAAGAGTGGATCGCAGGAAGTGTTTCATAGATTATTTTACAGGTTTACTATTCAGGGCAGGACAATAGTTTTTTCCAGTCTGGATTTCTGAAAAGGTATTTTTGAAAATCTGGAAAAAAGTGCGCATTTGTTCCAGCTCCTGTGCCACTGGTTGATAGAGTTCAGACGAAACCTGGAGTTCGACTTGATCACTCTGTTCACTGACCGAACTCGCTGTTTTTCCTTTTTCAGAAGCCACAATTTCGTTCACACAATTGAGCAGATCGACTTGCGTCATGTCGGTCGAGCCATACGAAAGGCACTGAGAAGTTGCCTGTTTTTCCAGGAGTTCGTCTTCCGTTTCATGAAGAATTTCTGCCGCAGGATCATCGGATTTTTTCTGATCTTTCTGTGCCTGCGAGAGAGGTAGATATTTTTTGGCAAAAAGATCAAATTCTCTCGTAATGTCGCGACCTTCATATGCCCCATATTTCGGAGGCGTCAAAATCGGCATCGGGACAATGAAAATATTCAAATCAAGAAGATTGCTCAAATTCACACCATCTTTGCACTTCGCAGATTCAAAAATATTTCCGGTGAGTTTGCTCGGAATGAGAGAATGGCTTACGGTTTCTTTGAAAGCCTGATTCATGGCAGAAATCGTACAGTTGATGCAGGGTTTCTGCGGATAAAAAGAGCTATAATTCCGCATTTTTTCAGAAATGAGGAAGCAAAAAGATGCAAAAGCTTTGTTATTTGCATTGGTACTGAATTCTTTGTGATACACCACGGTACTGTCACTGAAATCCCCACACAGGGAAGGATCCATCGGAAAGTCGCTCGTCGCTGGAGAAACAGGCGTCGTCTCGAGCTCTGGAGGATTGATAAAAGGGTCGTTGTCTGGAGCACTGTCAGCCGGAACATCCTGCCCAGGAGCTCCATCAGATGCATCACCATTTGAGAAAGTGCCGTTCATTCCAGAGCTATTCGAATCAGAGCCACTCGAACCAGAGCTACTCAACGAGTTAGTACCACTCGGTTTATTTCCAGGCTTTTCGCCATTTCCCGGTTGATTGTGATAATTCGTGATCGCGGTATCAACAGCATTTGGGACAACGCACTGTGTCTGCTGGGTAAAAGGATTCACGGTCAGACTTGCAGGAGAAGAAGCACTCGCAATGACATTAAATCCAGAATCAAAAATCGAATTCGCAGCCAAGAGGCGACTGTGGCCATTCTCAGGAAAAGAAGTTTGTTGAGATTGCGAAATCTTCGGTGGAGAGTTTTTGGAAGGTTTGGTTTTCCCAGGAGGAAGCGTCTTATTCACGGCATTCGGCGTCTTGTCGACAAAAAGATAATATTCGATGATATCCAGATCTGACAGGAGATCGAATCCAGAATCGGACAAATCGCCATTAGCAAAAATTTCGGTCGGCACTGTTTGCGAATCAAATTCACTTTTCAGATTCGCGATCGCAAGTTTTTCGCTGAAAGTTTTCTGGATATTGTACGCCATGGTAAAGGCCTGATCCTGTGAAAAAGTTTTTGAATATTTTTTGGATTGCAGCAGGGGAGTCACGGAACCGTTGAGAACATTCTCCATATCATGCAGTGAAAGCCCGTATGCTTGAGCCATTTCGTGCGTCACGGCTACATCGGGAGCATACACCTTGGACTGATACATTTTCAGATAAAGATCCTGGCCAAAGTTCTCCTCTTT
>JBBTWG010000005.1:0-5755 GCA_038062935.1 Patescibacteria group bacterium | reverse complement strand
TCGTATTTTTTGATAAGTCTTTTGCTCATGTCAAAAACGTTCTCATTTCGGTTTCCGGATCCGAGAATAATCGCGAGGAGTTCACTCGTTTCGAGTTTTTCTGGACCGTATTTGATAAGTTTTTCGCGAGGTTTTTCGTTCATGGCGCTTATTGTACTGAAACGTCATGAACGAAACTTAACATTTTTATGAACTTTTTATGAACGCTTCTAGAATCCAAGTTTTTCTTCCAGATATTTTTCGAGATTCTCGAGCTTGATACGTTCCTGTTTGAGGCTGTCGCGGTCGCGAATGGTCACGGTGTCGGTATTTTCGGTTTCGCCCTTTCCTATGGTGTCGTAGTCGATTGTGATTGCTAGTGGTGTTCCGATCTCGTCTTGTCTGCGGTACCGTTTTCCGATGGATCCCGAATCGTCGTATTCGACGGTGTATTTCTTCTTGAGTCTTGTGAAGATTTCACGTGCTTTTTCGCCGAGACCGTCTTTTTTCATGAGTGGAAGGACGGCAACTTTGATGGGAGCGAGAATTGCTGGGAAGCGCATGACAATGCGAACGTCTGTTTCTTTTCCTTCTTTTTCTGTGGAGACTTCATCTTCACTGTAGGCTTCGAGAAGCGCTACGAGGACGGTTCGTGTGACACCCATGGTTGGTTCGATGCAGTGTGGAACGAATTTTTCGTTGGTCTCTGGATCGAGATATTCGAGTTTTTCTCCCGAGAATTTTTCGTGCTGTTTGAGGTCGAAATCTGTGCGATATGCTATGCCCCACATTTCTCCCCAGCCGAATGGGAATTGATATTCGATGTCCCAACTGAGTTTTGAATAATGCGCCATTTCGTCTTTTTCATGCTGTCTCCAGCGCATATTCTTCTTCGAGAATTTGAGAATATTTTCGTAGAAATTGCTCATTTCTTTCCTCCATTCTTCATAAATTTCTTCCCAACCTTTTTCTTTTACGAAATACTCGATTTCCATCTGTTCGAATTCGCGAGTGCGAAATGTGAAATTCCCTGGAGTGATTTCGTTGCGGAATGCTTTCCCAATCTGTCCGATGCCGAAAGGAACTCTCTTTCTTGTCGTTTGTTGGACGTTTTTGAAGTTCACGAAAATTCCTTGTGCGGTTTCTGGGCGCATGTAGACGAGTGCGGCACTGTCTTCGACGACACCTTGATGTGTTTTGAACATGAGGTTGAAAGAGCGCGCTTCAGTGAAGTCACACTCACCGCATTTTGGGCATTCTATTTTGTGTTCCTTTATAAGTTGGGATATCTCTTTCAGTGATTTTCCCGCGACCGCTTCAACTCCGAGTTTTGCTTCGATGATTTTGTCTCCTCGAACACGTTCGTGACACTTTTTGCAGTCCATGAGCGGATCTGAGAATGATGAGACGTGACCGGATGCTTCCCAGACTTTTGGATTCATGAGGATAGCGGCGTCGAGACCGACCATGTCTTCCCGATCCTGGACGAAATGTTTCCACCAGACTTTTTTGAGGTTATTCATGAGCTCAACTCCGTATGGTCCGTAGTCCCAAGTGTTGGCGAGACCGCCATAGATTTCTGAGCCAGGAAAAACGAAGCCTTTTCTTTTACAGAGGGAGACGACTTTTTCCATCAAATTTGGTTGAGACATGAGAGGATTTAGGATTTAGGATGTAGGGTTTAGGAGTTGCATTTTTTTGTTGACGAAGTTGGTCAACACTTTCTTATGTCTCCTTCTTCTTTAGTTTATCATACTTTTTTCTTATTTTCTTTTTTGGTTATTTGTCATATTTTTTATTTTTTTTATAATTCTGTCCTATCTTCTGTTTTTCTTCTTATGAATGGTCTCTTCTTTACAAGTCGTGTCGTGCAAGGTCCCTTTTTCGATCGCAACTTTCGTAGTGAGAATCTTTCTCTTTCTATCCTGGGACCGCCTTTTTCTTTTTCTCCATCACTTTCGAGCTACAATGTTTTCTTATTTTATGCACCTCTTGCTCGTGAGATTACGGATTTTATTGCTTTTTTGAAACAGTATCGTCCTGATGCAGTGACGGGATATCTTTTTGATGAGCAACCGAGTTCTCTTCCTGATACAGATTTTGTTTTTGTGCGCCCATTTTCTTTTCGGCAGATGTCTTTTTCTTTGCAGGAGAAATATTTTGAAAAACAGAAAAATCGGTCTTCTCGAGAAGTTTTGTATGCAGAAACAACACTTAATCTCTTCACTCGTGAAGTGTGTAAGCACCCTTATCGCCTCTCTCTTCGTAGTAAAGAATTTTCACTTCTCCAACTCTTCATGTTGAATCCTGGAAAAGTTTTTACACGCTCGGATCTTTTGGAGCTTATTTGGGATTCTTTTGCGACTGTTTCGACGAATACGGTGGATGTGCATGTTGCTCGTCTTCGGAAAAAATTGAAAGAATGTGGCTCTAGTCTCATTATCAAGACGATTCCTTGTGTGGGATATATTTTGCACTGATTGTTTTATAAAATATTTCTTTATTATAACAACGTCATTTCCTTCACACCTCCTTTTTTTATTCTATAATTTTTTTTGTTCGATGATTTTTATTTTGTTTGACCTCACCTCCCTATGCAATCCATCACTCCTGAAGTTCGAAGCAGTTTTCAGCAAATTTCTGATCTCGTTGGACAACTCCTCCGGCTTCTTTCGCAGAAAGAGCGTTATGTTATTGAGCGCCGCTTCAATCTTGATCATACGAGAATGCATACGCTCGAAGAGATTGGACAACATTTCCAGGTGACACGTGAACGTGTCCGACAGATTGAAAAAAGTGCTCTTCAAAAGCTTCGCAGAAATGCCTTTACGACGCTTCTTCCTACAGTTTTTTCTTTCTCAAAAGAGTTCCTGCAAGAACGAGGCGGAGTCCTTCGTCAAGATTTTTTCTTTAGTGCTCTTTTGCAAGAAGTTCTTGATACAACTTCTGTTCATTTAGAATCTCTTCGTTTGGCTTTGGAGCTCGATCCTTCTTTCTCTCTCACCGGTAATACTATCCAGTTCCATCCTTTTATTCGCTTGCAAGAAATTCCTGAAAATGTCGTGGAAGATGTCTGTGAAAATGCGTTTCGTATTCTCGACGAGCATGGTGAAGTTATGAAAAAAGATGATTTTTTTGCTCGCCTTCAGAAGGTGTATTCGAACTTTACTTTTGCAATTCCTGCTTTTTTTGCTTCTGTTTTGCCCTTGGATAAGAGAATTAAGATTCTGAATTCAATGTATGGACTTTTTGAGTGGCGACATATTCATCCTCGCACACTGCGTGATAAAATTTTCTTCACACTTCGTGAAAATAAAAAGCCGATTCATTTCGTTGAAATTTCGAATCGCATTTTGAATAGTAATTTTGATAAGAAGCGCGTTAACGTCCAGGCGGTTCATAATGAACTCATTCGTTGTGATGAATTTATTCTTATCGGTCGTGGCATTTATGCACTTCGAGAGTGGGGTTATGACAAAGGAACGGTGACGGAAGTGGTGGAAGAAATTCTCAAAGAAAAAGGTGAAATGGACCAGGAGGATATCGTTTCTGAGGTTTTGAAACGACGACAGATGAAACGTATTACCATTCTTTTGGCACTGAAAAATGAAAAGAAATATGAGCGTGTTGGTCGTAAACGATACAAACTTATTTCTCGCTCACCTCTAAAGACTCCTCCTAAAGCTTGATAAAGTTTTCTGGATTTTGGTTGAAATCTCTTTCTCTGTTTTCTGATTCCTGTGTTATTTGTTGATACATGCTTTCCTGCAGCAGATTTTTGAGCTTTCTTTCACAGTCATTTTTTGTACTTTTTGCGAAACTATTTCTGGGATCGATGCTTATGAGATCTTCACAGGCTTGAATGGCCGGTTCGAATTTTCCTAATAGAACTAGATTTTTGATGTTTTCTTTTGCCCGGAAAACAAAATCTTGTTTATTTTCGAGTTGTTGTCCGAGAAGCTTTTCTCTGAAATTTCTTAGGAGTTTTTCTACTTTTTTTGATGAAGGGTGTAAGTTCTTGAGTTGATAGAGGAAATTGACTACGTCTTCGTATTTTTCTGAATCAAGAAGTTCTTTCTTTTCTTTGAGACGTTTTTCAACCAGTGCATCTTTCATTTTGATGTGAAGATCTCTGAAGATGATTTTATTTTTATCGAGGCGTTCTGTTTGGCCAATTTTTTCTATGAGTTCCTGATATTTCCCTTGTTTCAGCAAATCTTGAAGATCTTTTTCATATTGCTGAATAGCGTTTTCTGTCTTTTTTTCTAACATGTCTCGATACTTTTCTTCTGCTTTTGAAAGTAATTTTTCAAGTTTTTCATATTTTGGAGCGGCCTTGTAGAGCTCCTGATATACCTGAACGAGTTCTAGGTATCGCTCTTCTTTCCAGAGAGGCTCGAATTTGTCGATTTCTTTGTTGATGAGATAAATATTGTAGTTTTGGACAGCTTCTTCGATTTTGGCTTTCATTTCCAAGACTTGTGAATTTTCTGAATCCACTTCCATAAGTTTCATACAAATCTTGTAGGCTTCTTGAAAATTCTCAGCCTTGAAAGCTGCGTCGGCTTGGGCCAGATATTGGTCGATGAGTATTTCTATGGCGCTGGCCATGGAGAAGGTGGGAGATAGGAGTTAGGAGATCAGGAGCTAGAGTTAATCCTGAGCTTCTCCCCATTCTATCACATTTTTTGGAATTTTTCGAGGTCTTTCTGATGCTCTTTGAGCTTTGCTACTTCCTGCTGCCATTTCTGCTTCTTTTCATTTTCCTGGACTACGAGCTCTTTTGGAGCTTTTTCGGTGAAATTTTTGTTCTCTAGGAGGACTGAGAGTTTCTGGATTGCCTTTTCTTTGTCTTCGATTTCTTTCGTGATGCGCTCTAATTCTTCTTCTATGTCGAGCATTTGCTCGAGTGGAAGGTGAATTTCGATGTCGTCCACCATAAGTTTGAGTGCACCCTCCCTCTTCTTATTTTTTTCTTCAATTTCCAGTGTTTCGAGATTTGCGAGTTTTTTGATAACGTCGCTTTTCTCATCGAAGAAAACTTTGTGTTTTCCGGCGCTGATGATTGCGTGGATTTTTTTGGCGGGATCGATATGTTTCTCTGCTCGAGCTTTTCTGATTTCTGTGATCATTTTTTGCATAAGCTCAATTTCTGCAGCTTCTTTTTCGAAGATGAATTTTTTGTCGTATTCCGGCCATTTTTCTCCGATGAGAAGATTTTCTTCGCCAAGTTTTTCCCAGAGCGCTTCGCTGATGAACGGCACAAATGGATGGAGAAGCTTGAGAGTGTTTTTGAGGACGTAGATGAGAACATTTTCGTTTTTGTCTGCGCCTTTTGACATTTCGACGTACCAATCGCAGAGATCACTCCAGAGGAATTCGTAGATTTTGCTGGCGGCATCAGAGAAACGATAGTTCTCCATGTTCTCTGCGACTTCTTTGGTGAGTTTCTGGAGTTTCGTGATGATCCATTTGTCGGCTATATTTTTGAGATTCTTTTCTGAGAATTCTTCAATTTTTTCTCCTTCGATATTCATGAGGACGAATCTCGCGGCGTTCCAGATTTTGTTGATAAAATTTCTATATCCTGCAATTTTCTCTTCGTAGAGCCGAATATCGTTCCCTGGGCCGGAGCCAATAATCATGGAAAGACGGAGTGCGTCGGTACCGTATTTGGCGATCATGTCGAGTGGATCGATGCAGGTTTCAGGATTTGATTTGCTCATTTTCTTGCCTTCGCGTGTGCGGACAAGACCGTGGAGATAGACGGTTTCGA
>JBBTWG010000004.1:0-27542 GCA_038062935.1 Patescibacteria group bacterium | reverse complement strand
ACGGTTGTTTTTTTTATTCTGTTGCCGGTTTTGCTCCAGCCGGACGTGGGAAGTTCCTTACTAATGATCGGCATTGCGTTTGGTATTTTCTTTGTTGCGGGAGCCAATGTGAAACATCTTCTTGTGTCTATTTTTATATGAATTTTCCTGGCGGGGACGGTAGTGCTGAGTGTTCCACATATTAAAAATCGCTTCCTGGCTTTCCTGAAACCAGCAGCTGAATGTCGTGAAGATTATTGCTGGCAATCGGAACAAGCGAATATTGCGGTGGGTAGCGGCGGATTTTTCGGCCGTGGACTTGCTCAGGGCGTTCAGAAATCCTACTGGTTGCCACAAGCGACGGATGATTTTATTTTTGCTGCAAGCGCAGAAGAACTCGGATTTTTACGGACTTTTTTGATTGTCCTTCTCTACATGATGATCGGTTATCGCGGATATAAAATTGCTGGTCAGGCTTCGACGATGTTTGGTTCACTCGTGGCGACGGGTATTACGACGTGGATTCTCTTCCAGGCGTTCCTGAATATTGCTGTGAATATTGGACTCTTCCCGATTACGGGCATTACATTGCCATTTATTAGTTACGGGGGATCGTCTATACTCTCACTGCTCATCGCGGTAGGTGTGCTTTATAACATTTCCAAAAATACTGACAATGCGAATAGTTTTCACAGGAGGCGGAACAGCGGGACACATATTGCCCAATATCGCCGTTTTTGAAGAACTTCAGAAAAATACGACGGTCGAAGCCCTGTATATTGGTTCTTTCGATGGACCTGAACGTGCGATTTGTGGAGAGTATGGCGTGCGATTTCAGGGTGTTTCTTGTGGGAAATTTCGGCGATATTTTTCGTGGAAAAATTTTCTGTCGCCTTTTCAGGTGGTCGTGGGATTTTTCCAGTCATTGGCGATCTTGCGAAGATTTCGAGCGAAAGTGGTCATGAGTAAGGGCGGATATGTGAGTTTTCCTGTGGTACTTGCGGCGTGGGTTTTGCGTATTCCTGTGATTCTCCACGAATCGGATGTGTCGCCGGGGATGGCGAATCGGATGTGTGCGAGGCTGGCGAAGATCGTGTGTGTGGCGTGGCCGGAGACGAAGTTTCCTGGCTCACGGACGGTCGTGACGGGGATTCCAGTGCGGGATGCGATCTTGCGCGGGAGTCGAGCAGAGGGCTTGAAACTCACGGGGTTTTCTGGGAAGAAGCCGATATTGCTGGTGATGGGCGGGAGTTTGGGCGCGCAGTTTTTGAATCAACTGGTGGTGAAAATGTTGCCGGAATTGGTGAAAGTGTATGATGTCGTCCATTTGACGGGGCGGGGGGGTTCACCGATCGCTCCACAAAAAAATTATATTTCTTTCGAATACCTCAATCGTGAATTGGCTCATGTGTATGCACTTACGGATGTCTGTCTGTCGCGCGCTGGTGCGTCGGCGATTTCGGAATTTTCGTCTTTGAAAATTCCTGCGGTGTATGTCCCGCTCGGCACTGACGGTAGCCGTGGGGATCAAATTTTGAATGCGCGAAAGATGGAGGACTGCGGTGGCGCGGTGGTGATTGTGCAGAAAAATGCTTCGGTGGAGCGGGTGACTTCGGTGCTAGCAGAGCTCGCTTCGGACGGGATTCGTCGCGCGCAGATGGCTGATGCTGCGTACGAGTTTGGTGCGCGGTGTGTGCGAGCGGCGAGCGTGGTGGCGGATTTGATTTTCGAAAAAGTTTAGAAAAAGTTCATAAATTTGTTAAGAAAATTTTTCAGACTCTTGAAATTCCTGATTTTATTTATAGGAGCTATCGAGACCGTTTCATTGCGCAAAAACAGTTTGATGAAGAAACTCTTGAGGTTGTTTTTGTAAAAGAAAATCTTCATACTATAGTCATAACTTGCTATTTTTTATGAAAGTTACTTACGATTCATTGGCTGATGCAGCCTATATTTACTTCGACAGCCCTGATAAAAAAGTTGCTCGAACTTTGAAAGTAAATGATTATCTTTTAATTGATCTCGGCAAAAAAGGTGAGATTTTTGGTATAGAAATTCTGGATGCTTCTCAACACGTGGCGATTAAGGAACTTTTGAAAAAACCTTCTGTAAAAAAGCTTTGCTGATGAAAATCGGTTTCCAAGGTCGATTTCTGGATCTACCTTTTACTGGCATTGGACAATATTCTGCTGCGCTGGTGCGGGAATTTGGTACGATGTTTTCTGCGTCTTCGCTGCGCCATGAACTTTGCATCTGCAAACCGGAGTCGAGTGTGGCGGGCAAAGGTTTTCAACGGCATGTTTTCGAGCAACATACGGCGCCGAAATTTTTTACGAAATCGAGCGTGGATCTCATTCATTTTCCGTATTCGGCGCATCCTTGGCGCGTGATGAAAGTGCCGACGGTAGTGACGGTGCACGATGTGATTCCGTGGATTTTTTCGAATTATTCGAATGGAATTTTGTCGCATATGGCCCATGTTTTTTCGAAGCGTTCGGTGCATTATGCGAGTCGCATCGTGACAGTTTCGGAGTTTTCGAAGAATGAAATTATGCGCGTCGTCGGCATTCCTGAGGAAAAAATTTCGGTGATTCACAATGGCTGCAACGAGATTTTCTTTGATCGCTCGAGTGAATGTCCAGCGGGCGAAGAGTGCTTTGAGCGCGAGTGTGAGCGCCCGTACATGCTGTATGTGGGCGGATACGATACGCGCAAGCGCGTGGCGCGGCTGGAAGAGGCGTTCGAGCTTTTTTTGAAAGAATGTCCTGATGCTTTGCTTGTCCTGGTGGGCAAAACACACATGGCGAATGATGAAAAAAAACTCGCGTGTCTGTATCGGCATGCGCGAATGTTTGTGCATTTTTCTGAATATGAAGGTTTCAATATTCCTGTGCTGGAAGCGTGCGCTTCAGGGACGCCGGTGGTGATTTCTGACATTCCTGTGCACCGCGAACTTTTCGGTGAGGCTGCGATGTTTGTGCAGCCTGATGACCTTGCTGCGACAGTTTCGAAGATGGTTTCTCTTTGGAAACAGCCGGCGAGTCTCGCAAGTTTTGGCGAAAAATCCCGCCGCGTGGCAACACAATTTTCGTGGAAAAAATGCGCCGAAGAACACCTGAAGGTTTATGAAAGTTTTCCTCAATCCTACATCCTACATCCTCAATCCTCCCCATGAACCTCTCCAAAAAATCCCGCCTCAATGTCTACGAAGCGTACCTCGATCGCCTCGACGCTGTACCTCTGATGATCGAACAAGCGCGGCTAGGGCGCGGGCAGGGACGGATTTCTGATGATTCTCCTTTCTCATCTGCGTGCGATGAACTCATCGCGGTGCGGGCGAAACTGTGCCATACTTTTTCTTCTTCTGCGGAAATTTCTCGCGACATGCCGGTGTTTGAAAAACTACTTTCGGCGTTTTTGGAGGAGTTTGCTGTGGAAAATTCAAAGTCGCATTTTCGTCTTCTCAATCAGAAAATCTCTGATTCACTCGCGGTGTTCGAGCAGCGAACAGGCGAGAAATTTTGACCCTGTCAATTTCTGTTTCTTGACGGTGAGTACTTCCTCACCTATCATGCGGTCATGGAAACACTCACTCCGAAACAGGAAGAATTACTACATTTCATTGAAGCCTATCAGATGGAAAATGGCGCATCTCCAACGATTCGTGAGATGTGTCAGGCGTTGGATGTTTCTTCAGACAATAGCGTGATCAAGCATTTGAATGCGCTCGAGCACAAAGGTTTTATTTCGCGACGCGGTGATATTGCGCGCGGCATTGGACTCCTCTCTTCTGTCAAAAATCGATTGGAACAACCCGCGATGACCAAAGTCCCGATTCTGGGATCGATCCCCGCAGGCGGGCCTGTATTGAGCGAAGAGCATATCGACGGATACCTTTCTCTCGGCGAAGATCTTGTTTCAAAACCGGCAGAATCTTTTGTCCTTCGCGTGACTGGTGACAGCATGATCAATGCGGGCATTTTGGCTGGCGATTTTGTGGTGGCCTCGACAGCGCTCAAAGCAAAGACTGGTGATATTGTGATTGCTCTTGTGGATGGAATGAATACAGTCAAAACTTTCCGGCACGATGCGAAAACTGGTTTTCATCTCAAGCCCGAAAATCCGAAATACTCGCTGATTTACCCCACGGAAGATCTGCAGATCCAAGGGGTCGTCACCGCAGTGATTCGCAATTATCGTTAACCCAAAACATTTATGAAGCTCCTCACTCTTCCGGAATTTTCCCGGAAACCTTCTTTGCTTTTCCGCTTTCGCCAAATTCTCCGAAAGCCCATGCTCCAGCGCCGCCGCGAGAAACATCGCGCGCGATTCACGCTTCAGGTTCCGGTTTCGATTTCGATCTTCGGAGGTCTCGCGAGGTAGCGATTCTTGTCGAAAATCCACTGAGCCGCTACAATAGCGCCCGCATGCCGGAATAGCTCAGTGGTAGAGCAATCGCTTCGTAAGCGAGAGGTCGTGAGTTCAACTCTCATTTCCGGCTCCAGATGTTTGGTTTTCATGGAGCTTCGGATTATAGTTGATTCATGAAAAAACCTCTCAAAAATTATGCTTTCATCGATAGTCAGAATGTGAATCTCGGGATTCGGGATTTGGGCTGGAAACTGGATTGGCGGAAATTTCGTGTTTATTTGCGGGAAAAATACGGCGTGGGGATTGCATATATGTTCATCGGGCATATGGAGGAAAATCAGGATCTCTATCTTTCGCTCCAGAAGAGTGGATATATTCTCATTTTCAAAGAAATTTTGATCAATAAAGAAGGTGTTGTGAAAGGCAATTGTGATGCGGAGTTAGTTTTGCAGGCGATGATTGATTATCAAAAATACAAAAAGGCGGTGATCGTGACTGGTGATGGCGATTTTGCGTGTCTGGTGCGACATCTCAAAAAGCAGAAAAAACTGGAAAAACTTCTCGTTCCAAATATGAAAAAATATTCCGCGCTACTGAAAAAAGCTGCTGCGGATGAGTTTCTCGACTGTATGAATAACTTGAAAAAACGCTTAACGTACAATGAAAAGCACCCCATAAGGACAAAACCTTAGAGGGCTCTTTTCGTCGTGATTCTGTGGAGAGAGTAGCACTGATCCGAATCTGAAGTCAATTATTCCCCCCCTTTCCCCCAGAGTGTAGCGAGATATTCGTCTTTGTTGAGTTCGTATTCTATGTGAATTTTCTGGTTGGTTTTTTTCAGCTTTTCCGGAAATTGTTTGAGAAGTTTGAGATTTGGCTGGGTGTAAATGTTTTTGATGAACGTGACAGGTTTCATGCCGGCTTGTTTTTGGATGAAGAAGCGATACCGACTGGTTGGATTTGCCTGAACGAGAAATGGCAGTGTGTAGCGGAGTGTGATGGATTTAATTTTTCCGGTTTCGGTAAGCATGTCGAAAGCGAAATAGGTTTTTTGGGTTTCAGGATCCGTGTGCGTGGCGACTTTTTCGATGTCGATACCTTCGGCGTTTTGGAGGGCGCTTCCGTCAGGGACGTAGACGCGGACGGCGACTTTATTGTCACCGGAGCCGAGAATTTTGACGAGATGGTCAGGGAAATCTTTCAAATTAAAAGGCGTGAGCAAGTTCCTTATTTTTGCAAAAAGTTGTGGACTCCAGAGATGTGCGCGCTCGATGACGAGTTCGTCGACGACTTCGCCACTCTGTTCGATGAGTGTGGAATGCGTGAGAATCTGACGAATGTTTGCCTCGGATTTATTGCCGCCAAAACTGGTCATGGAAAGCGCGAGGTAATCTTCGTTTTCACCAGTCTGCTGCAGTTTTCCGTCCATGCCGATCCAGGTGAAGAGATGCTCGATGTCCTCGTCGTTGGAGTATCCGAAAATATTTTTGCTTACAATTTCCTGAGCGGTGATTTTCTCGATTTGAGTCAGGAGATCTGGCGCTGCTAATTTTTGCTGGAGAATTGGGAAAAGATTTTTGAGCACCTTTTTCGGATCGGCGTCGCCGTCGACTTTTGCTTCGATCATGTAGGTCAGAACTTCGCGATAATTGTCGCTGCTGATCGGATATTTCAGGCTGTCGAGTGTGATGGGCCCTGTGATTTCGAGCATTTTTCCGAGGAGTGACTGATTGATGGCGAGTATCGTCTGCGGTTTATTTTCTTTGCTGTTTGCGGTTTCCTGGGCGTATAGCCAGAGTGCTTTTTTGCCGGAGACAGCGAAATCTGGAGAATAATTTGCGTCGCGGAAAAACCAGCGTGTGCCGAATTTTTTGATTTCTTCTGGTGGTTCGATGACGCCTTTGAACGGATCGTCGATATCGTAGACGTCCTCGAGTTTCATCTCTTTGATGCGACCCTTGTCGGTTTGGATTTTGAGATAACTGCCGATGAATCCGCCTGTTGGACGAATTTCGTCATTGTTTTGCAGAAGCACCAGGATTTCTTGTGGGCCATTTCTTCCCACTCCCAAGAACTTTTTGATGCCTGGAATGATGCCGAGAATTTCTTCGACCTTCGACTGGGTTTTTTTCAGAAGCGTGAGACTGCTAGTGAATTTCTCGAAGTAATTCGCTGGCATGAGTCCCTGATCGATGCTTTCGAGACCTTCGATGGCTCTGCGGAGGTCTTGATCGATACTGTCGCTGAGTTTTTCGAGCTGCGTGATGTCCTGGTCGAGCGGTACGTCTTTCTGAGAAAATTTCTTTTTCAAATTCTCGACAATGTCTGCGGCCTCGGTGGCCATGAGTCCGGCGTGACTGAGACTAGCGCCGACGTCGACGATGGAAGTGACCCCCTCGAAATGTGCGTCTTTTTGAAAGAACCAAATTTCCTCTACAGCAGCGGCAAAACTCTGCTTCGCCTGCTCGAAGAAATTCTTCGCGGAGCCGACGTTTCCCTGTTTTATTTTTTGTCCGCCGTTGAGGAGATCTTCGTATCCGGAGAAAGTAGAATGTGAAACTTGTGAAAAAATGCGCTGACCTTTCCCGATGGCAGATGCGAGATTGAGCGTGACGATGAAGACAAATCCGATAAGGCCAATTGCCATGAGACTTCCGTTCTTTTCCCTCTCCGAGGACTTCGACTTTTTCCCGGTACTTTCTTCGTGCATGAAAATCGTTTCTTGCGCCTGCTGAAGATCTTTTCTTTCGCTTGCGGACACGACGTCGATCATCACTTTTTTCTTCGTGATGCGCTCCTGAATTTTCTTCTTTCGAAGATCGATAATTTTGGAATGGTCAGTCATGAGGAGGAATTATGGCTGAGGTAAGACTTGAATCGTGGCTCGCACACCTGCTTTTTCCGTGGTCCATCCGGCCGTAATGGCACTTACTTTGTTGAGAACTTTTTCCCATCCTGCTGGGATGAACGGTGTGAAGAATTCTTTTTTGGCGAAGGCGATTTCTTCGATGCCTTTGAATTTTTCGGAAAATACCTTTTCGTCGATTGCAGTTTTGCCACTCAGGAATTGATCAATTGCCTGCTCGACTCCTTCTTTGGTGGTGCTCAGAATTGCAGTATTGCCGATGAGAGCTTCGGAGAGTTTCCATTTTTTCCCCCCTTCGGGAACTTCGTCTGGATTTTCGACACTTCTGATGACGAAATTCTTGTATTTTTCTTCCTGAAATCCGGTCATTATTTTTTCAAGTATCGGCTCCTGGATCTGTGGTTTTGAGAGTCGAGTAATCACTCTCCATTCGTTATCTTTTTTTGTCACGAGATACTCTTGTTCGAACAGACTCATCGCCTCCTGAAGTGTAGCATTTTCTCCGAGCCATGTCTTTTTTTGCGTTTCCAGAAATGCATTGATAGTTTGTGGTGGGATGATTTTCTCCATTTCCTTTTGCTGTATCGGCGCGTTGGAATTGCCGTAGAAAAAATCTGGATCCTGCGGTGCGAATGCGAAAAGTTTCCTGCTGTACGGTTCTCGCGTTGTGTTTCCTTTGGCGGCGATGAAATTTTCTATGAGTAACTTCCCATCCTCCCATGAGCCGCTCCAGACCTGCTTTCCAAAATCCTGGAAAAATGGCCTGAGCATGCTGGATTTTTCTTTGTCGAATGTCGTAATTTTTTGCAGAACGATCTTCGGATCGATGTATGCGAAGAGCTGTGCATTTTTCCCGACTTTTTTCGTCTCTTCGTGATATGCATCTCCGCTCTCCAGCGTCTTGCCATCTGTTACTGCGTCGACAAGTTCTTTCATCGTTTTTTCACTGGGCGCGATGGCAAGATACCTTCCGAAAAACCCCATGGCGCTGCCGTTTCCGACCTGAAATTGATAATAATCATTTCCACGGTAGGATTTCTGTTCTACTTTTTCTTCGACGCCGCTGAGTTGAAATTGCTGGAAAAACTTGATCGTCTTTTTTTCACTTTTGGATTCGATGAAATAGATTGGCATCCCATTTTCGAGCATGGCGACACCGATTTTCCGACCAATCCACGGCTGAATCTGCTTTTCAAAATTCAAATTCATTTGTGTTTCGAGGAAACGTACCCAAGTTTCTTTTTGGAATTCAGGTGTATTTTGAAAAAAATTGAAAAAATTTTTCCACTCGTCACGTTCGAAATCGGTGTCAATTTCTGCTATGAGCGCGGTGCGATCTGCTGGCATGTACTGTGCAATTGCACGCGGAGCAGTGAGATTTTGCCAGATGAGCTGGCCCAAAACCCCGATGACGATGATTGCTCCGGCAGCCAGGAAAATCTGCACGAATCGATGAACGGTGAAAAATCGGACTTTTTCGGTGTCGTCTTGTTCGTGCTCCGTTTTCTCTCCTTCTTCGTCGTGTCGCTTTTTTTTGAGTGAAGATTTTCGGCCCATGCGGAGATTCTATCGCATACGCTTTTTTGTTTCTATGAAAAATGTATCAAAAAAACCTCCCGATGGAGGGGAGGTTTTTTTGAAAATTTTGTTTTTCGATTCTATTACTTCAGAACAACTTTTAGTTCGTTTGATTTTGATCCCCATGCTCCTGGCGCATTGATTTTGACGACGTAGTAGTAGGTTGTTCCTTTTGGACCTGGTGGGAAATTATTTTGGCCATTGAATGATGTGCCTGCTTTTAATGACGCTGAATCATAGATATGCATTCCTGCAATATTTTCCGGCTTGATCTCGACTGGCGATCCTGTGGATCGATATATCTCATATTTTTCACCATCCTGTGGTCCGGCTGGATCTGTCCAGAGTAATTGCACTGTCCCGTCTACTGAATTTGCCACATTGTATGAAAGCTGTATTGGAACATATTCTTTTACTTTTGGAGCGACAAAGACTTCATTTGAAGTTGCAGTTGTTCCCGGAATTATGCCTTTATTTGCAATAGCATAATAGTATTTCTTTGTTTTATCAGCCAGTACATCAACATACTTTACTTCACTACTGAGTGCTGTGCCAATTGGTGTACCGCTCGTACTCACCCCTGGAGTTTCAGATCTATAGATATAATATTTTCTATCTTTTTCTGCCTTGTAAGCCGGATTGAAGATCATATTTTGATCAACCCATTCCAGTCTATTCTTTCCATATTCGTACACAGAATATCCCGCCAACTGAATAGGATCCACCTCGTACGCTGCTGACTGACTTGTTGCTACTGTAAAAACTGTTGCAGAATATCCAGATCCTACCTTCCCATCACCTGCCTCCACAGAAAATTTATACGTTTTTCCTGCTTCTAATTTTCCTTCTTTGATGAAAGTGTATGGGCAGATCCAATCATTTTGATCAGCACCTATAGTTACATTGCACTTGCCCCCATCAGTAATTCCCGAGGTATTGTCATGCCAATCTCTCTGCCATATCACGTTTCCTGCTGGATAATCCCACAACATCCAACGATAATTTCTCATTGCTTGTGGACCGTTATCAGGATCTCCGCCATCAGTCCACTCTACCTTGAGCGCTGAAGTACCGACCGTAGAATTCGCCATTGGACTTATAATGGTTGGTTTATTTGGCGCTTTGTTTGGAACAGTTCTAAAATACGATCCCTTGAAGAGATCACCCTGCCCTAGGAAAATTCCTGCGGCGAGGACGACGACCGCGACGAGGCCGAGTATGACTTTTTTGTTCATGAATGAGAGAGGTTAATTTTTACGTTGCTTCTATTAAAGCCTACTTCTTTTCTCTTTTCAAATTTCATTTTTCATTTCTAAGAAATTTCCCTTTTCTGCTATAATCCTGCCGACCATGAAAACTGCTGCTGAAATTCGCCGACAATTTATTGACTTCTTTGTCCAGAAACATGGGCACCAGGAGATCCCGAGTGCGTCGCTGATTCCGGAGAATGATCCGACGGTGCTTTTCACGACGGCGGGGATGCATCCGCTGGTGCCGTTCTTGATGGGCGAACCGCATCCGATGGGAAATCGTCTGGTGGACGCTCAAAAATGCGTGCGTACGGATGACATCGATGAAGTTGGTGACAATACGCATGCGACTTTTTTTGAGATGATGGGGAACTGGTCACTCGGGGATTATTTCAAAGACGGCGCGATTGCGATGAGTTATGAACTGCTGACGGGTGTTTTTGGGCTGGATCCGGCGCGACTTTCCGTGACATGTTTTGCGGGTGATAGCGATGCTCCGCGCGATCTGGAATCTCCGGCGATTTGGGAAAAGGTGGGAATTGCAAAAGATCGAATTTTCTTTTATCCGAAGAAGAAAAACTGGTGGGGTCCGGCGGGCCTCACGGGTCCGTGTGGGCCGGATACGGAGATGTTTTATGACACGATGCATGGGACGGATCCGCACCAACATCGCGTTTCGAATCCTCCGGTGGACAAATATCCGCCGATTGATTGCGCGGATTTCATGCCGGGAGACTGACATCCGAACTGTGATTGTGGGCGATATGTGGAGATTTGGAACGATGTTTTCATGCAGTACAACAAGAAAGCTGATGGGACTTTCGAGGCTTTGAAACAACAAAATGTGGATACGGGGCTCGGGCTCGAACGCATGACCGCAATTCTCCAGGGGAAACCGACGCATTACGAGACGGAGCTTTTTGCTGATGCGATTGCGAAAATCAAAGAACTCGGAAAAGTGGATGAATCGAATCCGGAACATGTGAAATCGCTCCGCATTGTGGCGGATCATATTCGCGCTGCGACTTTTATTATTGGCGATTCTCGTGGTGTTGCGCCGTCAAATGTGGATCAGGGTTATATCGTGCGACGCCTGATTCGACGCGCGATTCGACATGGAAAATTGCTTGGGATTGACCAGAATTTTACGCATGTGATTGGAGAGATTTATGTGAAAATTTATGGCGATGTGTACAGTGAACTCGTCCAAAATCGTGAAAAAATTCTTTCGGAGCTGCAGCGCGAGGAAGAACGATTCCAGAAAACTTTGGAAATTGGTCTTCGGGAGGTGCAAAAAATAATGGCTGGCAAATCAGATAAAACGATTACTGGTGCCGAGGCGTTTCATATTTTTGAGACGTTTGGTTTTCCGCGCGAAATGATCGAAGAAGAGATGCAGAAAAATGATTTTTCTCTCACGGAAGTAGAGCAATTCGACGAAGCGTTCAAAAAACATCAAGAGCTTTCTCGCGTTGGTGCTGGCCAAAAATTCGCCGGTGGTCTCGCGGATCACAGTGAGGAATGCAAAATGCATCACACGGCAACGCATCTCGTGCATCAGGCACTTCGCGATGTGCTCGGAACGCACGTCTTCCAAAAAGGCTCGAACATCACCAAAGAACGTCTGCGATTTGATTTTTCGCAACCAGTGAAAATGACTCCGGAACAGGTGAAGCAGGTGGAAGATATTGTGAATACTCAAATTCAGCGCGATTTACCAGTGCACTTCGAAGTGCTGGAAACGGAAGAGGCAAAAAAGCGCGGAGCGATTGGACTTTTCGATGATAAATATGCGCAGCTCGGAAACAAAGTGAAAGTGTATTTCATGGGTGATTACAGTTGTGAAGTTTGTGGCGGACCTCATGTCGAACACACTGGTGTGCTCAAAGGCTTCAAAATTCTGAAAGAGGAAGCGGTTGCGGCTGGAGTACGCCGCATCAAGGCTGTGGTGGAGGGGTTGAAAGATGTGGCGACTGCGTAAGAGTGTGCTAAAATTATTTCGATGAAGAAAAACTTTTTCAAACTCTCTGTTATTTTTGTCTTATTTCTGCTTGTTCAAATTTCTTCGATCCCTGCAACTGATGCTCAAGTTGCGCCAGTGCCTGATACTTCGGTGAAAGCCGGAAGTTACAATACTGAAGTTGGATCGATCCCTTCGTGTCCGACAAATTCTTTTTATGATGCGCCGAACAAAATCTGTCGATGCGGTGTCGGCTATGTGACGAAAGATGGTGCCAGCTGCATCAACGGTGAGCTCGCGTGCAAGGCGGATCTTGGCTCATCTTCGCTATATAATGCGGATAGCAAAAAGTGTGAATGCGGGAATGGATACGGTCTCGATCATGGTCAATGCAAGTCACTGAATGCGATTTGTCAGGCACAGTTTGGTGACAATGCACTCAGTTCTGGTGTGGGAAGCCAGTGTCAATGTCAGTCCGGCTACAACTGGAATACGGCGAAAACTTCATGCGAAGTGATCAAAACTGAAACTGGCAATCAACTCAATGTGATTCCGACGCCGACAGTTCCTGGTACTTCTTCGTCTACTCCGGCGGCAAATACCCAAAAACAAATTGTGTGTCTGGATACGACGAATGGCTATCTGGGCACGGATAATCAGTGTTACTGCAAGGAAGGTTTTCGCTGGAACGATGCAAGCAAAAAATGCATGGCGCTTTCAAAACAGGAAATTGAGCAGCAGACTCAAGTTGAACAGAAGAAAAATATTTTTGCTGATATCGATCAGAGTGTTGTTTACAAAGATGCTATTGAATTCCTGTATGGCAAAAAAATTGTGAATGGATTTGATGATGGGACGTTTCGACCGTACGAAATTCTGAAGAGAGCGGAACTGATCAAAATTGCTGTGACGGCGAAATATGGACAGCCGTCCAATGATTTTGATACTTCATGTTTCCGCGATGTTCCGAAAAATCAGTGGTTCACGAAATACGTCTGTTTTGCGAAAAAGAATGAAATTATCAAGGGATACAAAAATGCAAATATGAAACCGATGCAGTACATCACCTACGCAGAGAGCCTCAAAATCCTGATGGAGACTTTCAAATATTCTGTAGATAAAAAGAAAACGCCTTGGTATCAGGGCTATCTCGAAAGTGCTGAAGCTTTGGGGTTAAATATTCCAGCTGCGCTTCCTGATGAGGCGATGTCGAGGTCAACAGCCGCAGAGCTTATTAGTCGATTTGTGAAAGCGCAGCAATAGTTCTTACGCCATCATTCCTTCCAGAACCCATTCCTTTGCTCCAGTAATTTGCACGGGGACGATTTCCCCGATGATTCTCCGACCGCTCAGAAAGTTCACGGATTTGGAATGCTCACTGCGACCGATGCAGATTTTGCCGCGCTGTTGTTCGACGAGGACTTCAACTTTTTTGCCGATGAATGATTTTGCTTTTTCTTTAGCAACTTTTTTCGTGATGTCGTTGAGGCGATGCCAGCGCTGGAGCTTGATTTCGCGCGGAACGTCGTCTTTGAAAAACCTCCCTGCTGTCGTCCCTTCTCGTGGCGAATATTGGCCAAAATAACATTGATCCCACTGCATTTCTTCGTAGAATGTGCAGGTGTTTTCGAACTCTTCGTCGGTCTCTCCGCAGAATCCGACGATGATGTCGGTGGAGATGGCGATGTCGGGAATTTTTGTGCGGATTTTTTTGATCAGGTCGCGATAGTATTCGACCGTATATTTCCGATTCATGCGCTTGAGGGTGCGATTATCGCCGGATTGGATCGGGAGATGAATATACGGCATGAGCGTTTTGAGTGTTGCCATCGCGTCGATCATTTCGTCGGTAACGTCGGGCGCGTAGGGGGATGTGAAGCGCAGGCGGCGGAGTCCGAGCGTGTGGAGAGTGTCGAGTTTTTTCAGGAGTTGCGTGAAAGGATGCGCGCCTTCGAATTTCCCCGCATCGCTGCGCGCGAGTCCGAAAGAGTTGACCGTCTGACCAATGAGTGTGATTTCGACGGCGCCGTTTTCGACAAATCTTTTGGATTCTTCGTAAATTTCTTCGATCGTGCGACTGCGTTCGCGTCCGCGGGTGAACGGGACGATGCAGTATGTGCAAAATTTATCGCATCCAGTTCCGATCGGGACGAAAACCTGTTTCTGCGACTGGAGATGCGGATTGATGGTGAAATAATCGCCGAGTTCGGCTTCTGCAATTTCTGGAAACTGCATCTCGGGCTGGAGCTGCGTGAGGAGATTTTTCATGTGGCCGATATCCTCGATGCGCACCACGAAATCGAGAGGCTTCATCATTCCCAGAAGCTTGTCACGGCTTCCTTTTTCTGCGATTTTTGTGGAAGAATTTCGCACCATGCAGCCCGTGAGTCCGAGGAGGAGGTCCGGTCGAGTTTTTTTGTATTCTTTGATTTTTTGCATGCGACCAAAGACACGATCTTCCGCTTTTTGTTTCACGGAGCATGTGTTCATCATGATGAGCGTGGCGTCGGTGTCGCTCTCGGCTTTTTCGAAACCGAGTCCGGCGAGCACGGTTTGGAGCCGTTCGGTGTCGGAATAATTCATCTGGCAGCCATATGTTTCGATGAAGTAGCGCGGTTTCTGGATTATTTTTGGCATTGCCCGCTTATGGTAGCGGAAAATGCCGCACAAAAAAAGTCCCAAGGAACGTGATAAATGTCCATTGGGACGATTACTCGCATTTTCTGAAGAAAGAGTGAGGCTTCTTGCGAAGCGTTCTTTTCAGAAAATGAGAGAATCTTTCGATCACAAGCAGGGTTTTGACACCGAGTTTTGACCGAGAGATTGTCCCCAATTCCTGAGAACTGAGGCTTTGACAGGTGAGTGTCAAAGGAACCAAGTGACCCAAATCGCTGAGAAGCGATAGATCAGGTTCATTAGTATTATAGCATACTTTCTGGAAATTGCAAACTGCAAATTTCTGGTGCTCCCGGTGGGAATCGAACCTACATCTACCCCTTAGGACGGGGCTGTTCTATCCATTGAACTACAGGAGCATACATTTCTACCCCACCGGCATGAGTACTACATACTCCTCGTGATCTTGTGGCAGCTTTGATTTTGAATCGACTGAGAATTTTTCGACAGGCTGAGCTTTGGAACCTACTTCTTTCAGGAAAGGATCGACACTCGCGATTTCGAGTTTTTCTCCGTCGACTTTGTGGAACATCGGGATGACGATCCGAGGTTCGATCTCTTCGACGAGTCCGTGTGCTTTTTTTGCGTCGAGTGTTTGCTTCCCACCAACTGGTATCAATAAAATATCGACGTTTCCGATTGCTTCGATTACATTTTCTGAGAGCGTCTCTTCGAGAGCGCCGAGATGGCAGATTTTGATGCCGTCGACTTCGAAGACGAATGCGGTTATCTTTTTCTTTTCATCAGACTTCTTGCCTCCTGCTTCCCATGTTTGGATTCCGTGCATCGGGACTCCCCCGCACTCGTATTCTCCCGGAGCATCAAAAACTTTTTCGCTGCCGTCGACTTCGAGCATTTTCGCATCGGACGATTTCAGACTTGAGATGACGACTTGGCCCCTGAGCTTTGCTTTTGGGAATCCTGTTCCGTCGTGCGGATCGAGAATGACGGTTGCTGATTTGCCTTTGATCGTGAAGGACGTGCGTCCGTGCCAGAGAATATCCATAGTGCGTGTAGGATACTGTAATGTTTTGTATTTTTCAATGGCAGCGATTAGTATGGTGGCGAATTTCCTAATACTGCTTTTATGTCACATATTTCCGCTTTGCATGCTCGCGAAATTCTGGATTCTCGTGGAAACCCTACGGTGGAAGTGGAAGTGACAACGGATAGTGGCGTTTTTGCTCGTGCGATGGTGCCGAGCGGGGCTTCTACTGGAGCTCATGAGGCGATGGAGCTGCGCGATGGTGACAAAGCGCGATATCTCGGGAAAGGTGTCCTGAAAGCGGTTTCGAATGTGAATGATATTTTGGCAAAAAATATGATAGGAATGGATATCGCTGACCAGGCTGCTGTTGATCGACGGATGCTGGAACTCGATGGAACTCCTAACAAAACAAATCTTGGGGCGAATGCAATCCTCGGCGTGTCGCTCGCATGTGCGCACGCGGCGGCGAAGGAACAGGGGGAGTGGCTTTTTGAAGCGCTGAATCCTGCGGCGAATCTAATTCCGGTGCCGATGGCGAATGTGATTAATGGTGGAGCACACGCGGATAGTGGCTTATCGATTCAGGAATTTATGGTGATGCCGCTGGGCGCTGTGAATTTCCGCGAAGGACTGCGGATGTGCAGCGAAATTTTTCATACGTTGAAAGGGATTTTGAAAGATCGTGGACTGGCGACGAGTGTGGGTGATGAAGGTGGATTTGCACCGAAACTTGGGTCAAATCGAGAAGGATTACAACTCCTTTTAGAGGCGACGCAGAAGGCTGGATATACGCCTGGGAAAGATATTTTCTATGCCCTGGATGTTGCGGCGACTGGATTTTTCCAGGATGGGAATTATCTTTTTGAAAAAGAAAAGCGCTCGAGTGATGATATGATTTCGTATTACGAATCCCTGTTGAATGAATTTCCGCTCTGCTCGATCGAAGATGGTCTCGCGGAGGATGACTGGGCGGGATGGACTGCGATGACGGCAAAACTAGGCAAGCGTCTGCAGATTGTGGGCGACGATTTGCTGGTGACGAATGTGCAGCGCCTGGAACGCGGAATTTCGGAGAAAGCGGCGAATTCTTTGCTCGTGAAAGTCAATCAGATTGGAACTCTGACAGAGACTTTGGAGGCAGTTTCGCTGGCACAAAATTCCGGATGGAACTGTGTTTTCTCGCATCGGAGCGGGGAAACAGAGGACACGACGATTGCGGATTTGGTGGTTTCGACTTCGAGTGGAGAGATTAAAACTGGCTCGCTCTGCCGCAGTGAACGCATCGCAAAATACAATCAACTTCTGCGCATCGAAGAGAAACTTGGTTCGAAAGCGATGTACAGTGGACGCAGCAAGTTTGTGCAATTTCTTGGCGCATAAAAACCCCATGATTCCTACCATCAATACAGCTCTGGTGAAGAAACTGATGCCTCATCGCGAGAAAGATTCGCACAAGGGCGGCAATGGAAAACTTCTGATCGTTGGTGGCAGTCTCGAATATTATGGTGCTCCAGTTTTGTCAGCTCTGGGAGCGCTTTATAGCGGTGTTGATCTCGTCTATCTCTACGTCCCGGAATGTAATTTTGATGTGACGCGGAGCCTCTTTCCAGATTTCATTGTGCGGAAATTTTCTGGAGAATATCTCACGAAGTCTGCGGTTCCAGGAATTGTAGAATTGGCTCGCGAGTGTGATGCACTGCTGATTGGTCCAGGTCTCGGCGAGCATGAGGAGTCACTCGATGCAGTCCGCGAGATGCTGCTGAATTTAAAAATTCCCGCTGTACTCGATGCGTCTGCGATGTATGCCTTGAAAAAAATTCCTTCTTTTCCCCTGCCGCAGCCGATAGTTGTGACTCCGCATTTGAACGAATTTCAAAAACTTGTAGACCGTGAATTCCCCATGCGTGATCCGGAAGCGCTGCGACAAAAGAAAATGCTTTATCTGCAAACGATTTCAAAGGAGCTCAAAATTCACATCGTCCTGAAAGGCATGGAAGATTTCGTGACGTCAGATATGGGCGAAACTTTCCTGAATACGACAGGCAATAGCGGCATGACTGTCGGCGGCAGTGGCGATGTACTGTCGGGATTTATTGCGAGTTTGATGGCGCAGGGCAGCGATGCTTTCGCGGCGGCGCGTGCAGCGACGCACACCTTCGGGCTCGTGGGAGAAAAATTATACAAAGTAAAAGGCTACGGATATACGGCTACGGATCTCGCGAAGGCGATTCCGGAGGTCATGAAAGGGTTTAGGAGCTAGGAAGTCGCAAGTCACGGGTCAAATGTCACAAGTTCTTCACGTCACACGTCACATGTTTACATTGTTTGAGCCATTTTGGGACGCGGTTTCTGTTCGGATCTTTGATCGGGCGATTGACGCTCGAGCACATCCGCAGGCTGTGGCGAGCGCACTCGAAATTCCTTTTGAGAAACTCATTTTCGCAAATCAGACACATTCGAAACATGTTTTTTCTTTGCCGATTGGTGCAGATTTACCGGCACTTCCACTCGATGATGTCGATGCTTTTGTCACGAATCGATCAGATGTTTTTCTCATGATTCGCACGGCGGATTGTCAGGCGATTGTATTATTTGATCCGGTTGCACATGTGATCGGCGCTGTCCACAGCGGCTGGCGAGGCAGCGTGCAAAACATTGTTGGTGAAACAATTGCTGTTATGCAACGAGACTTCGGATGCAAACCGGAGCATATTCTGGCTGGGATTTCGCCAGCGATCGGTCCGTGCTGTCAGGTTTTTACAGATCCTGCGAGCGAACTTCCTGCGGCTTTTCACCAATACATTCAACCCGATAATCATGTGAATTTTTGGCGCGTAACGCTCGATCAACTCCTCGAAGTGGGCGTTCCGCATGAACAGATTGAATTTGCGGACATCTGCACAATGGATGACACGGAGCATTATTTTTCATACCGCGTAGAAGGCGCGGAAACGGGGAGATTTGCGTCGGTGATTGGGCTGCGAACAGTATAAATTTTACTGAAAAAAATCCGACTGATTCTGAAACCATTTCTGCATTTCCTGTGCACCGACACGCTTTTTTTGCATTATTTCTTTGCGCTTTCTGAGCATTTTTGGCAAGAGTCGGAAAAACCTTGGAAGCTCTTTCCAGAGCTTCGGTTCGCGCAGCGTGACGTAGCCGATGACGGCGATTTCTTTCAGCAGAATTGGAAAAAAGTCCTGCCAAATATTTCCCCAGAGATCGTTTTTGATTTGCATCAAATGTTGATTAACGATGCTGAATTTTTTTTGAAAATGAGATAATTTCTGGCGTTCATTCAAAAGCTGATCATTGGTGAAACGCTGTGCGACACCTGTTCCACGACCGTGGTAGGCAATGGATTTCGGGAAATAGAGACACTTCCATCCGAGGAGTTGCAGTCTCCAGGAGAGATCGACGTCTTCTTTGTACATGAAAAAATCGTCGTCGAGATATTCGCCGAAGATTTTGGCGTCTTCGAGGGCTTTTTTGCGGTAGAGCGGACAGGCACCGGAGATGCCGAAAACCTCGCGTTCCTGCTCAAATTGACCGCAGTCTTCCAGGCCCTGGCCGTCGTCGATGACGCGGCGGTTGCGATACATGAAAAGTCCTACAGTATCGATGAATTGCGTTTTCTGGTTTTTTGTAAAATCGTATTTCAAAACTTTTCCTACGAGTGCGCCGATGGTTTCATCCTGCTCCATGCGAGCGACGGCGTGCTCGAAATAAGTCGGCTCGTAGCGGATATCAGGATTTGTGATGACGACATACTCCCCTTGTGCGAGCGCGATGCCTTGATTTCCGGCGCCGCTGTAGCCCTTGTTGTCCGGATTTTTGATGATTTTGACCCGAGGATCACGAGCGTACAGCTCTTCTACGAGGGCAGCAGAACCATCCTGCGAAGCGTTATCAATAAAAATCACTTCGAGCGGTTCGTAGGTCTGCTTCAGAATGGTGTCGATACAGCCTTGAAGCAGACTTTTGTTGTTGTAGGCGATGATGATGAGGGAGAGGAGGGGGGAGGGCTGCAAGGATTTAGGATTTAGGATTGAGGATGTAGGATGTAGGATGTAGGAAAGATAGCTTTTTTGCTGGATTTCTGGGATTTTTTTGGGTATGTTGCCTTTACAATTTTTCCTTTTGTGTTTATTTCTTGCTCCCTTTCCTCAATCCTATATCCTCAATCCTAAATCCTCCCCCCATGTTTCTCACTGCTGAATCCGTTACAGAAGGCCATCCTGACAAGATTTGCGATCAGATTTCTGATGCGATTCTCGATGCTATTTTGGCGCAGGATCCCGGTGGGCGTGTGGCTGTCGAGACTCTCGTCACCACAGGACTTGTTTTCGTCGCGGGAGAGATCAGCACGAAATGTTATGTGGACATCCCAACAGTGGCCCGCAGAACACTTCGTGAAATTGGGTATACGAACCCTGAATTTGGCATTGATAGCGCGGATTGTGCGGTTTTGAATTCGATTCATGAGCAGAGTCAAAATATTTCTGTAGGCGTGAGTCAGGGCGGTGAGGAGCAGGGTGCTGGTGACCAGGGCATCATGTTCGGCTACGCCTGCGATGAGACGCCTGAGCTCATGCCGTTTCCGATTATGATGGCACATCAATTGACGATGAAACTTGCAGAGGTTCGCAAAAATGGAACTCTCCCGTGGGTGCGCCCGGATGGGAAGTCGCAAGTGACGGTCGAGTATGAAAATGGCAGGCCCAAGCGGATTGAGACCGTGGTGATTGCGGTCCATCATGATCCTGCGGTGTCGCAAAAACAGATTCGTGAAAATATTATTGAAACGGTCATTCGTCCCGTGTGTGGGAAATTTCTGGACGACAAAACGCAATTTTTCGTGAATGCGACTGGGATTTTTGTCGTCGGTGGACCGGAGGCGGATACAGGCCTCACGGGTCGGAAAATTATCGTGGATACTTATGGTGGCGCTATCCCCCATGGTGGTGGCGCGTTCAGCGGGAAAGATCCCTCAAAAGTTGACCGATCTGGTGCCTACATGGCTCGTTATATCGCCAAGAATATCGTTTCTGCGGGCTTGGCGAGTCAGTGCCGAGTCCAACTTGCCTACTCGATTGGAGTGGCCAATCCGGTGAGCCTGAATGTTTTTACGGCTGGTTCGGGAAAGGTCCCGGACGATGCTCTGGAAAAACTCGTCAAACAACATTTTTCTCTGACACCGGCTGGCATTATCCAATCTCTCAAGCTCCTCCGACCGATCTATCGAAAAACAGCAGCGTATGGCCATTTTGGAAGAGGTGATGTGGATTTTACCTGGGAACAATGCGATGTGGCGGGGAAATTGCGGGGGTAATCAAAAAACCCGCCGGATATTTCTATCGTGGCGGATTTTGATTGTTGAAAATTTATTGAGCTTTTTTCTGCGGAGTTGTATCCATGAGAATAAACATTCCGTATTTTGGCGTTTTGGTGTAGACGCTCATGCCATTTGATGAGAGTGCTGCATCGCTCATTTTGACCCATTTTTTCCCATTCCAGAGATAAATCTGAAATCTTTTTTTGTCTTTAGCCATGTCTGTTTTTGTCCCCAGCGGTAGCGCTATGTTGAGCTGGAATTTTCCATTCACCATGACTTTTGCTGAATATTCGACGTTGACTGCTCTGAGGAATGTTGCACCTTTTGGGAATTTATTTGTTGGAAGACTCGCTGGCAGGAGGTCTTTTGGACCACTAATTGTCCCTGTGAAAGCTTTTCCTGCTGATGTTGCTTTTGATCCGAGAGTGAGGAGTAGAGAGCTTCCATTTTGATTATTCTTCATGAGTGTTTTCTTTGTCACTTTTCCGCTGGAAGGAAATTTCACATCCTTATCGTTGACTGTTTGTGGCTGTGTTGAGCTTTTTTCTGGGAGCTGGACGTATGAGAGAACAACCTCACCAGCCGGAGTTCCTGCTGCCGATGAGCTCGAATTAGAACTACTGCTTCCGCCGCCCCCGCCACTTGCAGAACCACCTCCGCCTGCTGTTGATGTTCCGCATGATGTCGTGACTGCTGCTGCCGTGAAGGTCTGTGTGAATGTCGAACCTGCTGTCTGTCGATATTGCCTGTTGCCTCCTGCTGGACAGGATTCTCCAACGGCTGGAGTTGTCGTGAGCTGAATGGTGGATGGGCAGTTGATAGTGAAATCATCACCAGAGTTCATTATCACCGCGAGTGTGTTTGCTCCAATGTCTACGGAAGCCGCTTTTGAGCCTGAGAGGATGGTGCAACTTCCTGCCGTGAAAGTGGCGGTGGTGTCTGCACCGAACTGTACTACTGCGGCATGTGCAATAGAAGACAGTAATAGTGAGAGGAACAATGCCTTGAAAAAGATTTTCTTCATGGAGCGAGGATTAAGGAATTTTTATAATCGAGAATATGTATGACCATGATGGCGATTTCGCCACGCGTTGCTTCTCCTTCTGGTTTAAAAGTTTTTTCGTCCATCCCTTTTGCGATACCGTTTTTGGAAGCGAAGGTGACATACTTGAGATACCAGGCATCTTTTTTGAGATCTGTGAATGTCAATACATCTAATTCTTCCTGGGATACATCCTCTACCTGAATTCCTGCGGCCTCCAAGAGAATTTTGAGAGCTTCGACGCGATTCACTTTTTTATTGGGCTGAAAAGTTCCATCACTATAACCATCGATCACTTCCATTTTTTGGAGAGCCTGAACGTAGACATAGAACCAGTCTTCTTTCTTCACGTCCTTCAGGGATTTTTGAGAAGCTTCTTCCTCTGGAGCCTGTTCGTCTATGAATGCGTTCCATGCGATTTTTGCTATTTCTGCGCGCTTTACAAAATTGTTGATGCCCAGCGTCCCATCGCTGTAACCGCCAAATACCGGTTTTTGTGTTGTCAAATATGTCATTGCCGGCACTGCCCAATGATTTCCTGGAACGTCTGGAAATTTTTCCAAAAATGCCTCTGCGTTGCTGACGGTGACGGTTTCTAAAACTGGTGCTGGTGCACTTTTTGGTGTCGCTGCTGGTGTTGTTTCTGGTGGCAAAGTGCTTGGCTGCTCCTGTGGGATTGGCGGCGAGATAACTGGTGGTACGACTGGCGGCAGTATGACAACTGGCGGCGGTGTTTTTGCATTGACTCCGATCGTCAGTGGATCACTGAGATTGGACGTATCCCGTGCCTGAATCTTATAACTCACGACCTCCCCTTCTTTCACATCTTCATCGAGATATTTTTCATCTTTTGGATAGAGTTCGATTGTTTTTGTGATTGCTTTCCCGTCGCGCGTGAAACTTTTTTCTATGAAAATTCGCTCGAAATCCAAGTCTGCCGGATCTTTCCAGGTGAGTGCAATTTTGCTGTTTTCGTATACTCCTTTGAAGTCCGTGACAGGAAATGGTGCAGTTCCGTCGGTTCTGATTTCTGAAGAAGAAATCGTGACCCCGCGGAAATCAGAGACATCGACCAGTTTGTCTCCGTTGAGATCCATTTCGAGATATTGCTTGCTGCTGGCGGTGCGATAGACGCGCATTCCGAGTCCAGCGATACTGACTTCTTCTCCTTTTGCAAAATCTGCTTTCACCGGGAAGAAGACTTCTCTCAGGTTGGACGAATAAACCGGTACAACCTTTGCGTCCATTTTCCCTTTTGTGACACCCGTTCCTGTCACTACCACTTCTTTCATATTTTTATCCCACAATGTATACAGATTCAATGGAATCGTGATGCGAATGCTATGTGCTGCTTTTATACTTTGACCATTTTGATCGATAATGATGATAGGTCCGAAGTCTCGTGGTGGATCATTTCTCGTGAAGACGTATTCGAAAGTATGATCAAAATAGACGTCGAACGCTTGTGCATTGGCGACTGATGAAATCAGCAAAGATGCTGCAAAAATTCCGGTAGTGATGAGTGAGGTTTTTTTCATTCCTTACGATTTTTTATTTTTCCGGAGCCAGTCTTCGATTGTGATATCAGGAGTTTTGAAAACCTTTTGGTAGTCCCAATAATTCCTGAATGCGTTTTTGTAATCATTATCCACGATTGCCGCTCTGGCTGCATCAAGAAGATATTGTTGCATGCGATATTCGTTTGCTAAAATGAGATATTCTTTTATTGCTTTCTGATTTTTCCCCATTTTTTCGTAGATTTTTGCGAGATTGTGGTGTGCTGCGGAAGAGGTCTCATAATGAGAAAGTCCTTTTCGGAGTGTTTTTTCTGCTTCTGAAAGCCGTCCGAGATAGGTCTCGTATCGGGCTTTTTCCAGGAAGTGATCCATATATGGGCGCTTGAGACTGTCTTCCGGATCCGTCTCTGTTTGAATCTTTTTTTCGTAGTCCTGCACTTTTTGTTCGTAATCTTTTTGCTCTTCCTGGGTGAGATTCACGGGGATTATAATGTGCTGATCCTGGCAATACCAGATAGCACCGCCAATGAGAAGTCCGAGCAGGATGACGATCGTAGCAACGATCATTCTTTTTTGTAATTTTTGCATGACCAAATTGTATCAGATATTTTTGCACAAAAAAAGACCCCGCCGAGGCGGGGTCAATTTTTACTCTTTCGCTATGAGTTCAAATCGTGAAACGATTAGAAGTTCAAGCTGAGAGATTGAGTTGCGAGATTATCCACGTTCACACCATTGGTCCATGCGGACGTTGTGGTTGCGTGAACTGTTCCTGAAGCTTCACCCTGGTCAGACCAGACGAAGTTCATGTTGGATGTTACGATCTCTGTGTTTGCTGTTGGAGGAGTTGTTGCATCTGTGACGGTGATCTTGTAATCAGCGCCAGTGCTATATGTTCCACCGCTGTTCGTATCGATGTAGAGGAACCCTGCTGCCTGGTAAAGGAGCGGAGCAATCCATGCTGCACCATCCGTGAGCGTTCCAGACGTTGGTTCCAAGATAGCACCTGTAACGATCAGAGGATCTGCTGCAGCTGTATATGTACCACCTGTGACGTCAAAGAAGATGGTGTCATCGTCTGTAGTGTCTGTTGTACCAGCAGTTGTAATGAATGCCTTTCCTAAGAAAGAATTATGTTCTGGTGGCGTGGTAGCAGCTGAGTTACAAGTACCTTCTGTGGTACCCATGGTTGTATTTGCGGCTGAGATCTTGAAGTCTCCACCTGCTGCTGTATACGTACCATCGCCGTTTGTATCCAGATAGACGAAGTCATCTGAACAATCTGCCGTGTTGTCTGTTGCGCCTCTGTCGTATCTCCAGACAACCTGATTGCCCTGGATAGAAGCTCCTCCCTTGAATTCATCGACACCGTTTGTAGCAGTCATCTGGACTGAGTCGTCAGCGATGTTTACAGAAACATTATTTCCTGTTCCTGCGCCACCGACCTGAGCTTCCAGATAGTAGGTATTTGTCGTACCCATTGCGACTGTTTCCTCACGAGTTGTCGTGTCATCCCAAGTAATCGTCAATTTTTCCGAGACTGATGTGGTTGATGCGGTGATATCCGTGGTGGATTCTGCATCTGTTCCATATTTACTGAAAATAGAGACGTTGGATGAGAGATCTTGTGTTCCACGATAGAGCTTGAATCCACTCAATGTGTCTGATGCATCGAGAGCTCCAGTGACGGTCAATACTATTCTCTTCATTGACACTGGTCCTCCGTCAGCTCGTACGGTGAAGCCATAGAGCTTCGTGGTTCCGTTGGTGAGTGTGGTTGGGAGTCCGGTTGTTGCTTTTGCAACGACTGGTTGTGCCTTTCGGAGATTATGAGTATTGATGTTTGCCTGATTTGCTGGAGTGAATGTTGTCACTGTTGCACTGGATCCTGTTCCGACTGCTTCGAATGTATATCCTGATACAGTCGAGAGACCGAGGCGGATAGAATCACCAGTCACAGCACCTGCTGAGATCGTGTTCAAGTCTGCAAGGATTTCCATTGAGGCTGTTGCATTCTTTGGGACGTTGAGATCAAGACCCGTGAATTTTGCAACACCAGCACTGAGGATACCTTCTTTCGTTTCTGTTACGCCGCTGCTGTTCATGTAGCGGACTTTGACCTTTACGATAGAACGTGCAGCTGTTGTAGAAGCTGTCGTGTCGAATGGATCTCCGCTCACGCTTGCTTCTGGCAACTGAACATCAAGTTTTGTAACCTTGAATGCTTCATTCGTTGCGCTGAATTTCTGACGTGCAACTACGTTTTCCATTGTACCTGCCACGAGAATTGCAGCATTTGGGCTGGATTCTTCTGTGACGGCGATAGAACCGCTTGTAGCGACTGTCTTTGTGACTGTTGGGCTGGCACCGAGGTTCAAATCATTGCCTGATGGAGTGACGGTGTTGCCGTCGCTGTCCTGTGCAATGAGATCTGTATCAGCATCAACTACTGTTGCGAGATACATCGTGGATGATGGTGTATTTGCCAAATTGACTCTGACAACCCATTTTTCTGTATCTGATTTTGCGATGACATGACTGAGGTTCAGGAACTGTGCTTTGTAGTAACCTCCGGATGCACCGATGGTTCCTACAAGTGTCAGACCAGAATCTGTTGTAGATCCGGTGACTCTTGTATAGGTCGTTCCGACGACTTTGTAGAGACCAGCAGATGTCACGAGTGTGTTTGCACCTGTGTCGCCGTATCCAGAGTTGTCGAATGTTCCATCATCGTCAGCCATGAGTCGGACTGTTGCACGAGTGACTTTGACTGATCCACCGTCTCCAGCTCGGACTGAGAAACCTCCGACGTCGACATCTGAAGTTCCCTTGACGTGTGTCTCAGAAACTGGTGTCGAAGCGAGGCTGACTGTCAATGATGCAGCAACTGCTGTCATTGTTTTTCCGAAGAGAGCACCGCCAACGATATCGCCAGCAGCGATGAATTCGTTTGCTTCATTGTCTCGAACGAAGTTCGTGTCGTCGAAATCGAAACCTGCCTTGAATGCATTTGCTGCAGCCAAAGTGGTGTCGAGATCTGCCTGGATGGAGAGATTTCGTGTTTTTCCTGCGCTGATATCGAAATCATCAGAGAAGCTGAGTGCATAGAGCGATGTTGTTGACGATGCAAGCGTGCTTCCGGTGCCGAGATCGACGAGCTTGAGGTTCTTCACGCGTGATGCGAGATGAGCATCGAAGACTTCTACGTATTCGTTTCCTGCTGCATCATCAACCCATGTGAGAGCCGTGGTTGTTGTGCTTGGGTAGATCAATTGTGCTGTTACGTCAGCGGTTGAGCTATTTGCACCAACAGTTGTGATACGAGCGTAGTGTGTACCTGCTGTACCAGTTGCAGCTGTGGCAACTGTTAACTTCACGATATCACCGACAGCCATGTCGGCAGATTCGTCGATATCTGTCTGGAATGTCGCTACACCGGCAGCTGAGATTGCACCGGCATCGAGATCTGTAAGTACGTTTGTGGTACTGAGACTATTATCGTTATCACCAGCCTTTGCTGCTGATGTGTTATCCCATGTTGTCTGTTCGAGGAGTAACCAGAAGTCACGAACTGTGACATCGCGTCCTGCTGTGACAGAGAAATTGAACAATTGGCGGAGTGTTGAATTCACCGACAAGTTTGTTGCTACTGGCCCGTTGTCAACGAAAGTGAGCTTGCCGCCCTGGAGGGTGACTGCTGTTACGTTGCTGGTTCCGAGGTTGTTGGTGAGATTTGATCCAAATCCATACTGTTTGTCTGTGACCAAAAGGTCGCCAGTTTCATCGAGGTAGAATTTGATTGTGTCTGTTGTCTTTCCACCCATGATGTCACAACGAACTTCGAAGTTTCGGTTCTGGCTCTTTGTGATTTTGAAAGGTGCGGATGGGACGAAGACCAATCGATCCTTGTCGTTGATTGCTGCTGTTGAAGCGACAACTCCATTTGTAACTCCTTCTGCAGTGTAACCTGGCTGAACGAG
>JBBTWG010000003.1:5120-16778 GCA_038062935.1 Patescibacteria group bacterium | reverse complement strand
CTGATTTGCTGACTTTGGTGAGTTCGAGTTCCTGTCCTTCCTTGAGCATGATTTTTATTTCAGGGAATTGGTCCTTGGTCATCACTTTTACTTCTCCGACGAATCCCTCTTTCTGGAGAATTTTTGCGATCGCCTCTTTGATTTTGGAATGAGGTACAGTCACACTTTCGTGGCTTGCTTTCTGTGCGTTTCGAATTTTTGTCAGAAGGTTTGCAATTGGATCCATGTAGAGAGCTAGGAGATTAGGAGTTAGGAGATCAGTTTTACCAAGAACATTTTTTGACGCCTGGGATGAATCCTGCGATGGCGTTTTCACGGAAGCAAATACGGCACATGTCGAATCTTCTCATATATCCACGGTTTCTTCCACAGAGTCTGCAACGGTTGTACACTTTTGTGGAGAACTTTGGTTTTTCTCCTTTTGCGAGTGACTTCTGAAGATTTGCCTGGAGACGTGCTGTTTTGATTCTGAGAGATTTTTTGGCCATTTGCTAGGAGGTAGGATTTAGGATGTAGGATTGGGCTGCATTCTCTTCAAAGCCTTCGGCTTTTCAGAGTGTTAGTCTTTTTTGAATGGAAATTTGAATTCTTTTAGGAGCGCCATTCCTTGTTCTTTATTTTTTGAGGATGAGCAGAAAGTGATTTGGAGACCGTGAAGCTTCACGATGTCGTCGACGTTAATTTCTGGGAATACTGTTTGTTCTGTAAGTCCGATGCTAAAATTTCCTTTTTGATCGAATCCTTTCTTCCCAAGTCCACGGAAATCGCGAACGCGAGGGAGAACGATGTTGATGAATTTGTTGAAGAAATCATACATTCTTTCGCCGCGGAGGGTTGCCACAATACCTACTGGCATACCTTCTCTTGTTTTGAAGTTTGAGATCGCTTTCTTGGCTTTTGTGACGACTGGTTTCTGTCCTGCGATGAGTTCGATGTTTTTGAGAACAGATTCGTAGTCTTTGTTGCCTTTTGTCATGATGTTTCCGATTCCGACGTGAATCAAGATTTTCTTGAGTTCCGGGACAGCCATGATGTTTTTGATGCCTAGCTCTTTTTGAAGTTTTGGTCGAACTTCTTCGAGGTAGTGTTGTCTGAGGTTATTTTTGTGTGCGAGTTTGGACATTGGTAGGAACTAGGTAAATGAATGTGAATTATTTTTTCTTTTTGGCAGCGACCTTTTTGTCTTCGATCGTTTCTTTGGTTCTTTTTGCTAATCGGACTTTTTCTCCGTTTTCGAGTTTCTTGTATCCGATGCGTGTAGGGCCTTCTGAGGTCATGAGCATCACGTTTGAAGCCTGGATAGGGCCTTCGTATTTCACGATTTCTCCTGCTTTTGCTGATGTTTTTTTGACGTGCTTTGTTCGAATTGCGACTTTCTCGACAACTACTTTGTTCGCTTTTTCGAGAATACGGATGATTTTTCCTGTTTTTCCGCGATCCTTTCCGGTAATGACTAAGACGTTATCGCCAAGTTTGAGTTTCATAGAATTTTTATAAGACTTCAGGGGCAAGAGAAATAATTTTTTGGTAGTCTTCTTTTTTCCGAAGTTCGCGACCGATCGGTCCGAAGACACGAGTTCCTTTTGGCTGGAAATCTTTGCCGATGATAACGACTGCATTGTCGTCGAATCGTACGTAACTTCCATCATTTCGGTTGACTGTTTTTCTTGTGCGAACGATGACAGCTCTTTCTACAGCTTTTTTCTTCACGATTCCGCGAGGAGCAGCTTCTTTGACAGAGATGACGATGACGTCACCGAGTTCTGCATATCTTCTTTTGCTGCCACCCAAGACCTTGATGCAGGCAACGCGTTTTGCTCCTGTGTTATCTGCGACGGTAAGAATTGAACGTGTTTGAATCATGGTTTTGGGAAGTAGTTTCTTGAATTATTGTGTGAGAGTTGGTGGTACGACTGTCCAGCATTTCGTTTTGCTGAGTGGTCTTGTTTCGTAGATGGTGACTGTTTCACCCATGTTGTGCTTCTCTTCTGGATCGTGAGCGTAGAATTTCTTGGAAATCTGATATTGTTTTTTGTACTTTGGGTGTGTTTTGTAGGATACAACTTCGACAGTGATAGTCTTTTCCATTTTGTCGCTGACGATAGTTCCTGTTTTTGTTCGCATGTGAATTCGAGAAGTTAGTAGGAGTAGTGTATGTTATTTTGACTCTTTTTCAAGTCCTTTTTTTCCCTCTGGAGATTTTGTGTTCATTTGTGTCAGAAGTCGTGCTGCGTACTTTCGTTGTTTTTTGACTTGGTCGCTTGATTTGGACTGTCCGATACTCACCTTCAGCTTTATTTCAGCATATTCGACTCGAGTAGCATCGAGTTCTTTTTGGAGTTCTGGTTGTTTTGCCTTTTTGATTTCTTCTTTGGTAAGCATGTTTTTAGAGAGAATTAATTGAGTGTCGTCATGAATTTGCACTGTACTGGAAGCTTGTAGATAGCGAGTTCGAGAGCTTCTTTTGCCATTTTTGGGTCAATACCATCCATCTCGAACAAAACTCGTCCTGGGTGAACCTGCATAGCGTAGAATTCCGGAGCACCTTTTCCACCACCCATCGGAACTTCTGCTGCTTTTCTGCTGATCGCTTTGTCTGGGAAGATTCTGATCCAGATTCTGCCTCCACGCTTGGTGTAGCGAGTAAGTACTTTACGAGCAGATTCGATTTGGCGTGAATTGATTTCTCCTGAGCTGAGCGCTTTGATTCCGAATGTTCCGAATGAGAGCGTGTTGCCTCGGTAGTCGATTCCTCCTCTTTTTCCTCGGAGGCGGTGTGATTTTCGGAATTTCTGTTTTTTTGGGGCGAGCATGTGTGGCTAGGAGATAGGATTTAGGATTTAGGATTTAGGAATCCTTGTTTACATTTGGGCTTCTGTGGACATTGTTTCGCCTTTTTTCTTGAAGACGAGTCCTCGGTAGATCCAGACTTTGATGCCGATCGCACCGTAAGCTGTGAAGGCTGGGCAAGAAGCGTAGTCAATGTCTGCACGAAGTGTCTGGAGAGGAACTTTCCCTTTTGAGAAGTATTCACTGCGAGCGATTTCTACTCCGTTCAAACGGCCTCCTGCGAAGATTTTGACTCCCATAGCGCCGGATTCCATAATCTTGTCCATCGCCATTTTTGCCGCTCTGCGGTGAGAAACTCTTTTCTCGATCTGTTTTGCGATGCTTTCTGCAACGATCCGAGCGACGAGTCCTGGTCTCTTGATTTCTTTGATGTTGACCTGGATTTTTTCACCAGTCATTTTTTCGAGTTCTTTTTTGAGTTCTTCGACCATTTGTCCCTGAATTCCGATCACATTTCCTGGTTTTGCTGTGTGGATATTGATTCCAATCTGGTTTGTGGAACGGAGAATTTCGATTTTTCCGATGACTGCTTCTACGAGTTTCTTGTTCAAGAATTTTCGAATTTCGAGATCTTGATGGAGAAGTTTCACAAATTTCTTACCACCTGCGAACCACTTTGAGTCCCAAGACCTGGTGATTCCCATGCGCAACATATTTGGATTAGCTTTTTGACCCATTCTAGGATTTAGGAGTTAGGAGATTAGGAGTTAGCGGGAGCTTTTTTTGATTTTGTGACCTTTTTTACTTTGACTTCTTCTGCAGGAGCTTCAGCTTTTTCTGCTACTTTTCCTGGAACTTTCTTGACTTCTTTCATTGGTTTTACGGCGTCTTTTGATGCGAGATAGACGGATACTTGGCATCCTCTTTTTTTGATTGGGTGTGCTCGTCCTCGTGATACTGGGTTGAATCTTTTGAGCGTTGGCTCTTTTCCCACGTAGAGAGATTCGATGATGAGATTTTCTTTCTTTTGGAGATCATTCTTTTCTGCGTTTGCCGCTGCTGATTGAATTGCTTTGTAAAGAATTGGTGCAGCTTTCTTTGGTGTGAATTTTAGAATTGCGAGCGCTTCTTCCACACTTTTGCCACGAACCATCACAGCGATGAGATTCATTTTTTTAGGAGCGATGCGGATGTTTCGGATGAAGGCTTTCACGAGTATTTAGGATTTAGGATGTAGGTGATTATTTTGCGGCTGGTGCTGGTGCGTCTGTGCCTGTGGCTTTTGCGAGTTTTCCTCCATGGCCTCTGAATTTTCTAGTGTGGGAGAATTCTCCGAGCTTGTGTCCGACCATCTGTTCTGTGACGAACACTGGATTGAACTGTTTGCCGTTGTGAACTCCGAATGTGTGTCCTACAAATTCTGGTGATATGACGCATGATCGTGACCATGTCTTGATCGGTCTTTTTTGTCCTGCTGCGTCGAGTTTTTCAACTTTCTTCACCAGTTTTGGGTCGATATATGGTCCTTTTTTTGAGCTGCGTGACATAGGATTTAGGATGTAGGATTTAGGATGTAGGGAACTTGATTATTGAGTTTTCTTGTCTTTTTTGCGGCTGATGATGTATTTGTTGCTGTATTTCTTTCTCCATCTGGTTTTGTAGCCGAGAGCAGGTTTTCCCCATGGAGTTCGAGGTCCTGGGAGACCGATAGGGGAGTGACCTTCACCTCCGCCGTGTGGATGGTCATTTGGGTTCATGGATTTTCCGAGCACTTGTGGCTTCCATCCCATGTGTCGCATTCTTCCTGCTTTTCCGATGCGGACGTTCTGGTGATCGGCATTACTGACGACTCCGATTGTCGCATAGCAATCCTTGTGAATCAAACGCACTTCGCCTGAAGGGAATTGCACGTGTGCCATTTCTCCTTCGAGAGAGACGAGTTTTGCTCCAGATCCTGCGCTGCGAACCATTTGTCCACCTTTTCCGAGATTGAGCTCTACATTGTGTATATCAAATCCTACTGGAACGTTTCGGAGTTTCATTCTGTTGCCTACTTGTGGCTTTGCTTTTACTTTTGTGACGATTTCTGAGCCTACTTCCATTCCTGCTGGAGCGATGTGGTAGCGTTTTTCTCCGTCTTTGTAGTTCACGAGCATGATGAATGCTGAGCGGCCTGGATCGTATTCGATTGCTGCTACTTTCGCTGGAATATTGAGTTTATCGACTTGTTTGAAATCAACCATGCGGTATTTCTTCAAGTATCCACCACCCTGATGACGAATCGTGATTTTTCCCTGGCTGTTTCGACCAGCGTGCTTCTTGATTCTTTTTACTAGGCTTTTTTCTGGTTTGGTCTTCGTAATTTCTTCGTACGTGAGTACGCTCATTTTTCTTCGTCCGTTCGTGGTTGGTTTGTAGATTTTGATACCCATTGTACGAGGAGATTAGAATTACTTTTTTGGTTTTTCGAATTTTAAGATGTCTACTTTCTTTCCTTTGGTGACTTTGATGACAGCTTTTTTCACTTCTGCTCTTTTTGTGAAAGGTTTTCCGCTTCCTACCATTTTTACTTTCGGTTTCACGTAGAGGATCTGCACTTTTTCTACTTTTTCTCCGTATAGCGCTTCGAAAGCGTTTTTGATGTCGATTTTCGTCGCATCTTGCACAACCACGAATGTGTATATGCCGTTTTCTTGGCTTCTAGAAGTCTTTTCTGTGATAATCGGTTTGGTGAGTACGTTGAGTTTCATAAAGAAATTATTTTTTTACTGTTACTTTCTTCGCTTTTTCTTTCGTAGATGTTGCTTTCTTTTCTTTGAAAACTTCTTCCATTTTTTTCAAGGATTCTTCGAGGAAGACGACGCGGTCATATTTTCGGAGGTCTCGAATATTGAGGTAATTGACCAGCATCGCTTTCACATTTGGCATGTTTTGTGCTGATTTTTCCAGCATTTCGTGATGTGCTGGGAGAACGAAGAGAGCTTCGAATCGAATTGGAAGCGCTTTCACCATCTTTGCGAAATCTTTGGTTTTGATCTCTTTTGCGTTGTATTGGTCGAGGACGAAGATTTCGTTTGCGCGAGCTTTTGCTGAGAGAGCTGAGAAAAGAGCTACTCGTCGCATTTTCTTTGGCATAAGTTTTTTGAAATTTCTGTTGTTTCGTGGTCCGAATGTGACACCACCACCTTTCATCTGTGGGCTTCGGCTGCTTCCCTGACGAGCTCGGCCTGTGCCTTTTTGAGCGTATGGTTTTTTGCCACCTCCGTGGACTTCTCCTTTCGTTTTTGTGTGAGCGTAGACACCTGGTCGGCGATTGCCTTCTTGTCGGATGAGAGCTTCGTGAATCAATCCACGTTTGAATTCGACCTCAAAGAACTCTGCTGGAGCTTCGACAGTTCCTGTTTTTTCGCCTTTCTGGTTGTAGAGATCGAGTTTCATGGGAAGTTTTAGGATTTTTTGATAATGATCATAGAGCCGTTAGCACCTGGGAGAGAACCTTTGAGTGCTATCAGGTTTTTGGATGGATCGACGTGCATGACTTCTACGTTCTTTTGGTTTACGGAATCGAGACCCATGCGGCCTGGCATTTTCTTGCCTCGCATAATTCTTCCTGGTTTTGCACGCATACCGACTGAACCTGGTTCACGGTGAAAGTGTGATCCGTGAGAACCTGGACCACTCCGGAAGTGATATCTCTTGATCGTTCCTTGGAAACCTTTTCCTTTTGAAACACCATCAATTTCTACTTTTTTGACTTCTTTGAACCCTTCGAGATTCAAAACATCACCTTTTTTATAGCCTTCTGTCTCTTTTTCCTCAATTTTAAATTCCCTCATCCATCGGAAAGGGACTGTTTTTCGAGGCTTTTTGAATTTTCCTGTTCCTACGACGATAGCGCTGTAGCCGTCTTTTCCTGCTGTTTTGACCTGTGTAATCGTATTTTCTTCACATAAAACCAGCGTCACTGAAACGATTCGACCATCCGGTCTTTGCATACGAGTCATGCCGATTTTTTTCCCGAGGATGCCTGACATAGAGATACTTGTTACGTGTGACTATTGACTTGTGACTGTAAAGAGGTTCGTATGCTTTTCAGATTTTCGGATGGAAACCCGAGAGCTGTTTTGAATATTTGACTATTCAAAAGTGAACTTTTACTTCAAGGCGCGGGTACTTTAAAGGTCTGTTTTGGAAAAGTCAAGAAAATGTTTTTTGAAGCCGTGCTCGTTGGTTGTTCTCGAAAAAGAGTGGGTGATTTCATTTTTGCGAAAAAGTGCTCCGGGCGCGACCAAAATGGTAGTATTTTGGTGGGGGGGGGTGAATAGCAAGCTATCCGATTTTACTTTCCTTCCTCTTCCTTTTTTCGCTTTCTATATTGTCTGACGAGCTCTGCGATCAATCCGCTTCCTAGGAGGATTATGAAGAGGTTGAAGAAAAATGGCTTGCTGGTTTTGTCCAGGGTAAAGCTGTTTTGTGGGCCTTTTTCTTTTTGGTAGGTGATGAGTCTGACGTCTTCTGTTGAGCCTTCTAGGACTTTGAATTTGATTTTCAGGACTTCGCTGACAGCGTTGTTTTCTTTCTTTATGGAGTAAATGATGACTTCGTGTGGGCCTGGTGCGAGTCTTTCTGGTGGGCGAATTTCGAAGTTTCCGGAAGAGCTGTCAGCTATGAGTGAAGCTGATCTTGCGGCACTTTTCCAGACGGTCACTACTTGGTTTCCGAAGTCAGTTTGACCTCTGAGGAGAGGGACTGTGGTATTGACGAGGATTTCGCTTTCTTTTGTTTCTGGGAGATTTCTTAATGATGTGTTTCCGAGCGAATCTGCTTCTGGAGTTTTGACGGCGAATGTGGTGTCGATTCTGACTGGTGCTGGTTCTGAGATTCTCATAATGTTGGTCTGCTGATTGATTTCTCGTGCTACGAATATGTATCTGCCGTTTTGGAGGAGGGGAGCTTGAACAATGAAAACTCCGTTTTCGGTCGCTTGTGTTTCGACAATGATGGTGTCGATTCCGAATTCATTGCGGAGAGCAATCTCTATCTTGGATCCTGGTTTTGCGATTCCTTTGAAGAGAGGATTTGGCGTCGTCACAATCTGATCTGCTGCTGGAAGGACGATTTGGACTTTGACTTCTTCTGGCAGAGTGAAGACGAGAGGATCGGTGTTGAGGTCCAGCGACTCTTCTGGATCCGTCAAATTATCTTTGTCTGTGTCTTGTTCATTAGGGTTTGTTCCTATTTGATATTCGAGTTTATCTGAGAGGCCATCTTTGTCTGTGTCTTGTTCGCCGTCTTTGACTTTGATGCTATGTCTTCTTTCCCAGACATCATCAACTTTGTTGCTGTTGTCGTCGGGGAGAATGCTTTCTGGATTGAGTGCATCAGTTTTTCCAGTTACTTCTTGTTTATCACTAAAGCCATCGCCATCAGTATCTACCTTGAGTGGGTTCGTCTTGAATTTGAGTACTTCTTCTCCATCATTGATTCCATCACCATCAGTATCTGCTTTGAGTGGGTCTGTTTTGTATTGGCTTATTTCTTCTCCATCGTTCAGAAGATCGCCATCAGTATCTGTTTTATAAGGGTTTGTTTTGTAAATCTCTTTTTCGAAAATATCGATGATGCCATCACTGTCTGTATCTTTTGTAAATTTATCTTTCAGTCCTATTTTCACTGCATATGTTTTGCTGCGATTGAGTAAGTCGGTAAATCCGATTTTTGTGAGGAAAGATTTTGGTTTGAAATTTGTGCCTTTTTTGCAATCAATGATGCCTATTTCACACGCACGATTGATAATTTTTGGATACCAGCATTTGTCGATTTTCCCTGGAGCGATGTCTGCAAATGGAGTTTCACTGTTTTGTAATTTTCTAATGGAGCCTGCCTCGCTGATAATGTCTGAGCATGTTTGTGGTTTTATCTCTTCGAGAGCGATGAGCATGACGCGTACTGCTTCTGCCTTTGTGATGTAATTTTGTGGATCGAGATTTTTGTTTTTCATCTGAGTGATTCCATCGGTGAGACCAATGTTTGCTGCAATAGCAATATTTTGATAATTGGTATTTTCTGATTTTACGTCATCGAATTTTTTTGTTGCTCTTCGGATTGAAGCGGTCGTAAGAACGTTTTTGTGCAATATTTTTAATTCAAGATCTTCGACTACTGCCGCGAGGAATTCTCCTCGCGTGATTCCGTCAATGACTCGTGGTTTTGTTGTCTTCTCATCAGGGTTTATCGCACCACCACCGGAAGCTCCACCGCCAGAAGAAGATGTATCTTTTTCCTCCTCCTCTTTTTCTTTTTCGAGAGAGATTGTTTTCCCAATTTGCAATGTGATTACTTTTGTTTCTGGTGGATATTCTGTTTCGTTCTCATTTTCTTTCGTTTCTTTTGTCTCAGTCGTTTTTTCAGATTCAGTCCTTGGATCTTCGTTGTCTTTTACTGTGTCAGTCGTTGCCAATGGTTCTCTGGTTGGGTCTTTGGTAGCGTCTCGTTTGTCTTTGTCAGCATCGTCTTTTGGATCGTCTTTTGATTTTTCTATTTCCCTATCCCTTTCTCTATCCTTTGTTGGTGTTTCAATTGTTGGCGTTTCAATTTTTATGATGCCTTCCACTAATTTTCTATCTATGGCTTTGCTCAGAATCTCCGCTCTCACCTCGAGTGGCTCTCCATCAATATTTTCCTTTTCAGTGACGGCTCGGATGCGGATCGCTATTTTTCCTTCATTGCTTTTTACGATTCTTTCGAGCTGTTTCCCTAGTACCATCCCTGCAATGCCGACGTTGTCGTATTTTCCTTCCCATACTTTGACGTATGCATTTTCCCGGAAATTATTTCCACTGTACTGCAGTTCATATTTGGTCGCTTCTCTACAGGAATTCCAATAGTGCGTGATGTTGTTTGCTTTGCTGAGATCGAACGTCAGGACTTCGCTTCCATCGAGAGGGAAGTTTTTCCCGTATTCATACAGAGTGCTGATCTTTGGCGGTTTTGTTTGGCAGTCGGTTCTTTCTTCATTCACTTTTTCTTTGTTTGCTATGATTTCACTAGGAATAATTTCTGCTCGTAATTCCAGTGGAACTCCATCAATATTTTCCTTTTCAGTGACGGCTCGGATGCGGATCGCTATTTTTCCTTCATTGCTTTTTACGATTCTTTCGAGCTGTTTCCCTAGTACCATCCCTGCAATGCCGACGTTGTCGTATTTTCCTTCCCATACTTTGACGTATGCATTTTCCCGGAAATTATTTCCACTGTACTGCAGTTCATATTTGGTCGCTTCTCTACAGGAATTCCAATAGTGCGTGATGTTGTTTGCTTTGCTGAGATCGAACGTCAGGACTTCGCTTCCATCGAGAGGGAAGTTTTTCCCGTATTCATACAGAGTGCTGATCTTCGGTGGTTTTGTTTGGCAGTCGGTTCTTTCTGTTGTTGTATTTTGTCTTGATTCTTGTCGTGCGCTGACATCGCTTGCAACTCGTGTTGGTGTTGTTATGCTTCCCCCGCCTCCTCCGCCACCAATATCGCTTGCAACTGTCATGGCGGTGAGAGCAATAGAGCTTGTTTCTGAGCCGCTCATATTTTTTGCTTTGATGGTGTAGTCATATCTTTGGCCTGGGGAGAGTCTCGTGTTTGCCCATGAATTTTCTGCGATCCATCCGGAAGTGTTTCCGTTACTATTCGTGACGAAATATCTGGTGTCGTTATTATTTCTATTGGTGCTCCATGTCACTGTGAGTGAATCTCGAGCACTGGCTCCAATTGCTGGACTCGATGGGGGATTGGCAAGTGTTTCGAATTGGGTTGTCGTCGATGCTCCATTGGTGACATCGTTATCGCCATTTTTTGCGATTGTCTGGACAGTGTAACTGGTCACAGGGACAAGATTTGTGAGTACTGGATTTGCCCAGACTGCTGCAGTTTGATATGCAGCTGTTGCTCCAATAGTTTTATCTGCCTGGAGATAGGTGAGTGTTGATGGAGTTGCGATTGCTGGAGAATCTGCAGCCACTCTTGTGACTGTGTTGATCGTGAAGGCGATAGCGTATGTCGTTTCTGCTGGATTACTATTTTCACCGATAGTGAGCGTTGCTCCGTTTGTTGTTACGCTGCTCATGGTCATGGTTGGCGCATTGACCTGTGTGTAGCGGATTGTCGTGCTGGAAGCAGCTGTTACTGATGGTGTCGGATTGATGTTTCTCGCAATCACCCCCACTGCATACGCCGTATTCGCACTCAGTCCTGTGATTGCCACTCCTGATGATCCTCCCCACGCTGCCTTTGTTTGCCAGACCTGCGTGGTATTGAGTGTTCCATTGGCCTGAACATAATTACTTCCGATTTGAATCGAAAATTCTGTTGCTGCTGGATTGCTATTTTCGTTGATGACGGCATTGATACTCGTACTCGAGACGGCGGTGACGGTGGGAGCGGTGGGGACGTTGGCGAGGGTGTATTCTGTTGTTCCTGTGGAAGTTCCGTTCGATGTGCTTCCGTCTGGATTTTTGGCAATAATTTGTATCGTGTATGACGTTGAAGGCGTGAGTCCGGTGACATTCACTGGTGCTCCCCAAACAGCGGCTGTTTGCCAAATTTGTCCTCCTGCGAGTGTTCCGTTTGCCTGTACATAACTGTCGCCAAATTGGATTGAATATTGTGCTGCAGAAGAATTTGTTGCTGTTCCGATGGTGACGCTTATTCCTGTACTCGTAATGTTTGAGAGAGTTTGCGTGGGAGTTGCGACGAGTGTTGCTGCTGTTGATCCTGGGGCACTTGATGTTGTATTTTCTGCATTTCTTCCTATAACGATAACTGTGTATGACGTTGAAGGCGTGAGTCCGGTGACATTCACTGGTGCTCCCCAAACAG
>JBBTWG010000003.1:4100-5020 GCA_038062935.1 Patescibacteria group bacterium | reverse complement strand
GGCTGTTTGCCAAATTTGTCCTCCTGCGAGTGTTCCGTTTGCCTGTACATAACTGCTCCCTAATTGGATTGAATATTCTGTTGTGCTGGGATTTGTCGCTGTTCCGATCGTGACCGACATTCCTGTGCTGGTGATATTATTGAGAGTTTGGCTTATGTTGCTATCAACGAGCGTAGAATTTGTTGTGCCGCTGGAGGTTCCATTAGTGCTGTCATTATTTTCGTTTCTGGCAATAATTTGTACTGTGTATGATGTCGATGGTGTGAGTCCTGTGACACTGAAGAGGCTTGTCCAGGCTGCATTGGTTTGCCAGATTTGACTCGCTCCCAAAGTACCGTTTGCCTGGACATAGAGGGTATTAAATTTTACTGAATATTGTGCTACGGAAGCATTTGTTGCGGTTCCGATAGAAACTGACATGCTCGTTGTTGCAATATTTGAGAGTGTTTGTGTTGGTGTGGCAACGAGTGTGTATGTGGTGGAGCTTGTGGCTGCTCCGCTCGTGGTGTCGTTGTCGCCGTTTTTTGCGATGACTTGAATGATGTATGTCGTCGAGGGTGTGAGTCCTGTCGCTGTTCCCGAACCCCAGGTTGCGGCGGTTTGGTAGAAGGCACCTGCGCTGACTGTGCCATTGGCCTGCACATAATTGGAACCAATTTGAAGAGCGTATGCAGTGCCTGCTGGATTACTGTTTTCGCCGATAGTTATGGCGAGTTGTGTACTGGTAATACTTCCGATCGTTTGAGTTGGCGTGTTGACGTGTGTGTAGCGGATTGTTGTGCTTGAGGAGCTTGTTGCTGTTCCTGGGTTATTTCTCGCAATCACCCCCACTGCATACGCCGTATTCGCACTCAGTCCTGTGATGGCCACTCCTGATGATCCTCCCCACGCTGCCTTTGTTTGCCAGACCTGCGTGGTAT
>JBBTWG010000003.1:0-4000 GCA_038062935.1 Patescibacteria group bacterium | reverse complement strand
TCGTACTCGAGACGGCGGTGACGGTGGGAGCGGTGGGGACGTTGGCGAGGGTGTAGCCACTGGTGCAAGTAGCGTATGAGGATGTTCCTCCTCCACTCACTCCTGTTACGCGGAAAGTATATTGCGTATTTGGCGAAAGACTTGTAACTGCGTAGCTCACAGCATTTGCTGCTGTGGTTGTCACAGTGGAATAAGCACCTCCGTTTTCAGATTTTTCTACCTGGAATCCTGTTTCACTCGATGCATTATCAGTCCATCCGACAGTGGTTCCAGTTGCTGTGATGGACGAAGTGGTACAACTTGTGGGTGCTGTTGGTGTTGTGGTAATGGTGAGTGTTTGTGTTGCGGTATAGGTTCCTGCAATATCACTATTGTCCCATGTTTTGACTTTCCAGTACCGGGTTCCGGTCGAGAGTGTTCCGCCACAGGCCGTGGTTGCCGTGACCGACGCACTGCTACTGGATTTTTTTCCGCTGTCACAGACATCGCCTGTGTTTGAGTCGAGATTGACTGTTGAGGATGCGACAAGAATTTGGTATGCGGATTGTGTGTTGCCACCGTCTGGATCTGAAAATGTCCATGAGAATGTTGTATTCGTATTGTCAGTAGTTACGGGTGTTGCTGTGCTCTCGGCTCGTGGAGAAGTTGGAGCGTTGGGTGCTGTATTGAATGATGTTTCTGCGAAATAAAGGTCGGTTGCTGTGGCATTATAGTAGGCTACTCCGAATTTTCCGTTTGAAAGTATGCCGCCAAGATTGGTAATGCTGACATTATTACTACATCCTACCGAACAGCCATCAATAGGTTCCATGTACCATTTTGTGTTCGTTGTTAAGTATTGGAGATCATCAGTTGATGAATCAACGAATGCGACTCTTGGTGTTGTGCCATCGAACCCGAGGGCAAATATTCTTATATCTCCTGCATTGGTGAACTGTTTGTGGATTCCGGTGCAATTCCATTGACTTCCTCCTGCACAGTTTCCTGATCCTCCTCCGGTTCGTATTGCATAGGTGATTTCTCCGGTTGATGTCCCTTTCTGAAAAACTACTGCTGGTGTTCCTCCACTGTTGTATGCGAATCCTAGTTTTGCTGCTGCGGACGCACTCGAAGCTGCCCCTGTTGAAACAACTTCGCATGACCAATCTGCATCAGTTCCACCTGGGCATCCGCTTCCAGCTCCACCTCCGACGCGGGTGAGATAATAGACTGTACCGCTGTATGAGTACACTGCTGTGATTTGATTGCTGCCGTTCGCTTCCATTGCGACGCCTGCCGGTCCGTTGGGACCGATGAGTTCACATGTCCAGTCACTGTCCGGTTGATTGGTACAACCGGTATTGCCTCCATCGCGCATCGCTATTACTTCTGCCCATCCTCCCATGGGATAGTGCATGATGGTGACGACATTATTGATGATGCGTATTTTTGACTCTACCACTTCTCTGTTATTTACATTCTCACAGGTCCATGCAGCATTGCTACATCCGCTTCCTGAAACTTTTTTGGCGTAAGCAACGTAGGCGTCCCCGTTGTCGAACGAGATGTGCGGCACATTGCTTCCATCAAATGTGATGGAAGGGCCATCTCCAGCACTGGTATCGACGGTTTCTATACTCCAGCTAGCTCCATCGTATTTTGCGTACATGAGAGATGAGCCATTTTGGTAAGCAATTCCGGGATAACCGTTGCTGTCGTAAGCGACTTCAAGGTCGCTTCCGATTACTGCGGCTCCAGTCGAAACGGCCGTGAGTGTGAAAGATTGCGCTGCCGGGAGTGTTGCGATACTGGCACTGGTATAAAAAGTATCTCTTCGTCCTCCTGCGGCTGAATTGTGATAAACAATGCCGAGTGTGTTTCCGGAAAGAGCAATTCCTGTGTAATCCTGGAATGTGAGATTGAGATTACATCCTCCACAGCCATCGACCAGTTCCAATCTCCATATATTTCCAACTTTTGTGGCGAATCTTAGAGCATCTGCCTCTGTAAAGATTATATACGGTGTTGTTCCATTAAATACTAATGATCCGGCCGCGTATCCACCCTTGGTGGCTATCATTTCACATGTCCATGCTGCACTGGTGCAGCCTGATCCTGCCGTGCGTTTTGCAAGATATATTGGATTTCCATTGCGGTAGGTGAATGCTGCCTGATTATTGGAATCAAATGCAAAGCCGAAAACATAACAATCGGTCGTGCAGTTGGCATTTGGTGCCACGGTTACAGATACTACTGTTTCGCATGTCCAGCTTGCGCTCGCGCATCCTGCTCCCGCGTTTCGGATGGCATATTTCATGGTATTGTTCGTGACATCCAGATATCCGATGGCTGGTACACCTCCTGATGTTACTGCTAATTTTGCTCCGCGACCGACGTTTCCTGTGGAGTCCACGGTTTCACATGTCCAGTTGCCACTTCCACTGGTACATCCACTATTGCCACCATCTTTGATGGCGTATTTGAGATCATCTGCTGAGGTGTGATAGGCGATAGCTGCTACACCACCCACGAGCTTGATTGATGAATATTTGATTTCTGTTGCTGGATCATCGACGATTTCGCAAGACCAGGTGGTCACATTGCATCCTGTTCCTCCCGATCCTACGCGGATGGCATATCCGAGCCTCCGATCTGTCGATCCAGAATTTTCTGCGATGTAACTCACGACGGCCTGATCTGATCCATTGAATATGATGCTTGCGTATTTTCCTGTTTGATATCCTGTGGTATCGACTGTTTCTACCGTCCAGCCGCTTCCATTCCATTTCGAATACATGAGTGATCCTGTGTCACTTCTCCAGTTGACGATTGCTGGTGCTCCCGTACTGTCGAAAGCCATGTCTTGGTAATCTTCTGATTGGCTCGTGGTGACTCGTGAATAGGTCCATGAATATCCTTGCGCTATTCGAATTGCGAGATATCCGAAAAATACTACAAAAATACCGGCGCAAATCATTGTCCATTTCTTCCATGGCGTTGTGTTTTTGTTCGACATTCAGAGTGAGTGTGAGGAGGAAATTGTCGGGCTCTATTGTATCTATTTTCCTTCATGAAGTAAAAGTCTTCATCAAAAAAACCACTTTGGAAAGTGGTTTCATGTTTTATTTCTTATTCTTGTTTTATTCTTTCGATGTAATCATCTTGATTTCGATGTCGACACCGGCTGGGAGACTGAGGTTGGTGAGTGCGTCGATTGTTTTTGGAGTTGTGTTCGTGATGTCGATGAGGCGTTTGTGCGTCCGCATTTCGAATTGTTCACGGGAATTTTTGTGAACGAATGTGGATCGGTTTACGGTGATTTTATCAATTTTGGTCGGAAGCGGAATTGGTCCTGCTACCAAAGCTCCTGTCGTTTCTGCTGTTTGGATGATCAATTTTGCAGATTCGTCTGCTACTTTGTGATCGAACGCGAGAATTTTGATTCGGATTTTCTGTTGCATGGGCTAAGATGTAGGATTTAGGATGTAGGATTGAGAAACGGGAGAGGGGAGACTTTGGTGTGAAAGGACAATTATGAGAAACATGTGACTTTTGACGCGTGACTTGTGACCGAGGATGTGTGATTTTTGTACTTTTGTCACATGTCAATTGTCACAAGTCACACGTTTTTACTATTCCATGATTTTTGCGATAACTCCGGAACCGACGGTTCGGCCACCTTCACGGATAGCGAATCGTGTTCCTTCAGTAAGAGCAATAGGAGCTCCGAGCGTGACGATCATTTTCATATTATCACCTGGCATCACCATTTCGACACCTGCTGGAAGTTCGATGGTTCCTGTGACATCTGTCGTACGGATGTAGAACTGAGGTTTGTATCCTTTGAAGAATGGAGTGTGACGACCACCTTCTTCTTTGTTGAGGATGTAGACTTCTGATTCGAATTTGGTGTGTGGAGTGATAGAACCTGGTTTTGCGAGGACTTGTCCACGTTCGATTTCTTCGCGTTCAATACCGCGGAGAAGGAGACCTGCGTTGTCACCTGCTCGACCTTCGTCGA
>JBBTWG010000002.1:0-27598 GCA_038062935.1 Patescibacteria group bacterium | reverse complement strand
AATCATACGATCAGGCTTTCGAAAATTTCATAAAAAAAATCCCGCAGGAAGGAATTCTCGTCCACCACGAAGACGACGAAAGTAGCAAAAAAATCGCAGCAAAAGTCACATGCCAGAAAATCACCACAGAAAAAAACTTCAAAACCGATCTTCAAATTCCCGGAAAACATAATCAAAAAAACGCCGCGCTCGCCGCCGCGCTCGGAAAATATTTCGGAATTTCGCAGGAAACAATTCGAAAAAGCTTGAGCAATTTCGCAGGCACCATGCGAAGATTCGAATATAAAGGAATTTTCCATCACGAGAACGGCCAAACAAAAATCTACGATGATTACGGCCACCATCCAGTAGAAATCCGCGCCACACTCCAGGCAGCACGCGAAAAATTCCCCACAGAAAAAATCCTCGCAGTCTTCCAACCACACCAATTCAGCAGAACCAAATTCTTCCTGGAAGATTTCAAAACCTGTTTCGCTGACGCAGACGCCGTCCTCATCCCAAACATCTACGAAGCACGTGACGCCACAGAAGACAAAGAGGGGATGTCCAAAGAAATCCTCGCACAAAAAATAAGAGAAAGTGGGAAAAAAGTGTACACAGAAGAGTCAGAAGAAAACATCGAAAAAATCGCAGCAGCATACGAAGTCGTCATCACGATCGGCGCCGGAAATGTCTGGGAAATAGGGAAGAAGCTCATCCACAAAAAATAGAATGAACGCAAAAAAAGAACAGCACGGAGTCGCGTACGGATTACTCGGAGCAGCAGTCGGGAGTCTGTGGCCAGTGCTCATCCATCAAGGAACACAAAAAATCGCGCCGATATCATTTACAGCAATAGTGAGCATCATCGCAACCGTCGTGCTTTTCATCTACGCAGTTTCAAAAGGAAAATTCTCAGAAATAAAAAAGAAGAAAGCCTATTTGCCGATCACCATCATCGCATTGTGCTCAGTCATTATTCCTCCAGTCCTCATCGCCATTGGCTCGAAATACACTTCGGGTACCAACACATCCATGTTAATTCTGACAGAAATACTCTACAGCGTTATCTTCACCCATTTCATCGGAGAAAAAACAACCATGCTCAAAATATGTGGAGCATTAGGTGTTTTAGCAGGCGCCATTTTGATCATCTACAAAGGAAATTTAGACTTCAACAAAGGCGATATCATCATCGCACTCGCACCCATCACATATCCATTCGGCAGTTTTTATTCCAAAAAAGTCCTTCACCATGTTTCCTCAAAAACCCTCCTCTGGATACGATATTTCATAGGAAGTGTAGTACTCGTCATCTTCTCACAAATTTTCGAACCTCAAGAAAAATATTTAGAAATAATACAAACCAACTGGCCGCTACTCATCTTCTTCGCAATCGTCGTACTCGCCATCGGAAAAAGCATCAACTATGAATCTTTCAAACGCCTCGACATCTCCAAATTCATAGCCATTGGCATGACCGCACCATTTTTCAGTCTCATCATGCTCACCACCATCTTCCACGAAAAAATCTCACAATCACAATGGATAGGAATCGCAGTAATGGCGATCGGAGTCTATCTCTCTATCAAAAGGACATCGACACATTCGAACGAGACGATGTATGGAAAAGATCACTTGTAAACATCGTGATCACCAATAGCCAAAAAGGTAACAGATTTTTTTGGATAATATTCAAAAACCACACGATAAGAATAATTCACTGAAAAACTGTAACAACCATTGAATCGTCCTTTTAATTTATGAGTTTTCAAAAATGGGTGTTTTGGATCACTCTGAAAAAGCAAAATCTTCTCTTCTGCTTCACTCTGAAGTTCTACAGGAAATTTTTTGAGTTGCCGAAGAAACTGCGGAGTATAAAAAATTTCCATATGCTAAACCTGTTTTAACAAATCACGCAGATTTCCTTTCAAAAGTTTTCCTTCACGCGCTTCTCTCTGCGCTATCAAAACATTTTGGACAGCCTGCTCTTCAGAAAAATATTTAATAGCCATTCTGACAGCTTCCGCTTTATTCGGAGCAACACCAGCCTTGATCATTTCGCGAATAGCCTTTTCAAGCTCAGGAGTCAGTGGAACTGAGAGAGTGCTCATAAATATGATAATTAAATATTACAAATACATATTATCAAATAATACCAAAAAGCACAACAGGAAAAAATATAAAACACTTAGTCCTCTAAACTCTCTTCCACACCGTCCCTCTCGGCGTATCCTCCAATTCAATCCCTTTCGCAAGCAGTTCATCCCGAATCCGATCAGAACTCGCGAAATCTCTATTCTTGCGAGCCTCTTCGCGCTGTTGAATGAGAGCAGCAATTTCATCAGAAAGCTCCGCCTGAGCAGAAGGTAGAATCGCAAAAACCCGATCAATATCTTTCAAAAAATCCAAAACCGCATGTTGATCCAAAACAGTAATAGTATTTTTATCCATAGCGATATTCGCTTCTTTCATGAGTTCAAAGATCGCGGCAAAAGCTTCTGAAGTTTCGAAATCATCATCCATCGATTCTTCAAACTTATTTTTCGCCACACGCAGAGACTCGGTCAAAGATGAAACATCACTTGCCGCCGGGAAAGACTCCAGTCGTCGCACAAATCCATCGAGTCGTTCCAACGCATTCTTCGCCTGCTCCAGAAGACTATCATCGAAAGAAATCGGGTTGCGATAATGTGTCTGCAAATACGCAAACCGCACAATTCGCGGATCATATTTCACAAATACATCTTTCAAAGTCACGAAGTTTCCCAGCGACTTACTCATTTTTTCCTCATTCACATTGATGAAACCGTTGTGCAGCCAGTACCGAACAAACTGTTTTCCACTCGCCATTTCACTCTGCGCAATTTCACATTCATGATGCGGAAACATGAGATCAGCGCCACCACCATGGATGTCGATCGTCTCACCGAGTTCCTGCGAACTCATCGCACTACACTCGATATGCCAGCCTGGACGCCCTCGCCCCCACGGACTCTCCCACGCAGGCTCACCAGGTTTTTCCAGCTTCCACAAAACAAAATCTTGAGGATTACGTTTCTCAGTATTCACTTCCACACGGGCTCCAGAGTTCAGTTCTTCCAATTTCTGATTGGACAATTTTCCATAATTCACAAATTTTGAAATATCGAAATACACACCATCCGAAGTCACATACGCCGCACCTTTTTTCTCCAACTTCGAAATGATTTCTATCATACCATTGATGTATTTCTGCTCAGTCGCACACGGTCGCACATCCGGTTTCAAAATCCGAAGCGCCTCGAAATCCCGCTCATATTCCGGTCCAATCAACTCCGCAAGCGCTTTTACCGTGATCCCTTTTTCCGCAGCCCGATTGATCATTTTATCATCGATGTCCGTGAAGTTGCTGACATATTTCACCGAGAGACCTTTCCAAATCAGATACCGACGAATCAAATCAAAAGAAACCGCACTCCGTCCATGCCCCAAATGCCCCACGTCATACACCGTCGGTCCACAAACATACATCGTCACACGCCCCGCAGTGAGCGGCTGAAAAACTTCTTTTTTTCGGGAGAAAGAATTATAGACCTGGAGCATAATTAAAGATGACCAAGAAGATAACGAATAAAATCGAGAGCAAAAATAGCGATCAACGGTGAAAGATCGATCATCCCAAATCGATGAGGAAATCTCCGAATCACCATCAAAATCGGCTCAGTAATTTCATAAAGAACTTCTTCCAATCGACCAAGCGAATGGCTCCTCCCCTGTGAAAACCAGGAAAGAAGAGCACGAGCAATAATAGCAAAAGTTAAAAGATTCAAAATCTGACTGACGAAAGCAGCAATAAAATGCAAAGCACCCATGCGGTGATTGTAGCAGAAACCAAAGTAGAGGCGAAGCTAGAAGAAATCAAATAATCTTTTTCTTCTTTCCCAAAAATCGTCCAGCGAGAATACTCGGAACAAGGAGCCACAAAACTTCAGGTCCTGTCTCTCCAGTAGAACCAGGAGCAGCAGGGAAAAGGGGATTGATAGAAGCATCTGGTGTCGACGTCACAACAGGAGAAAATTCGCCTTCTTGAGATTGATCGTCCACCGCCACAACATTGAAATAATACAGCGTAGCATTCTGGAGACCAGCGATATACCAAGTAGTAGAAGCATCCCGAGTATCGACTTTCTGATCGAGATTCTCAGCAGAAGTTCCATAATAAATACGATAATGGGCAATCGTGCCATCATCCGTCGCTTTTCCCCACACGAGATTTACACGAGCATCGGCAGGAAAAGCCGTAATATTCGGAACAGCTGAAGGTTTCTGTGAAGAAACGACCGTGAAAGACCCCTGTTTGTCATACGAAATTTCATTTCCCAGTTCATCCGCCATGAAAACTTTCACAGAATAAGTCCCAGCCTGCGCTGGAGCAGCAAGGGTGCCAGTATAATTTCCAGGATTCGCTGTGTCAGGATCTAAATCCAAAAGCGTATCACCCAGCGACACAGAGATTTTTGAAAGACTTGGTTCAGAAACAACAGTCACCTGGACAGGATCCTCAGGAGCAACATCAATATTTGGCTGAAAAGAAACAGAGGTGAGCTCCGGTGGAGTCGCATCGACAGTAATTTTCACTTTCCCAGAAGTTCCCAATATCACACTCTTTTCATCAACCGCCACCACATAGAACTCATGATTTCCATCAGGGAGAGAAGGTGTCACAAAAGAAAATTTCCCATCAAGACCAGCAGAAGCTTTTCCAATTTCAGCATTATTATCAAAAATTTTCACGTCCTTTCCAGGAGCAGCAGTTCCAGAAACAGTCTGGACATTTTGACCAGTTTTTCCAGGAGTAGGAGCGAGAATATTGACGCTCACAGAAGGCACAAGGGAGCCATCTTTTCCACCAGTAACAGTTATAGTTTTTTCTCCATAAATTTTATCATTGAGAATATCTGTTGCACGAATTTTGTAATCACCTTTCTGCTGAAATTGAAACGCAAGACTGAAGGTATGTTTCCCTAAATCTTTTGCAGTAAAAGTATAATCATCAGGAAGTGTAGCCAAGTTTGCATTCGCAGAAGTCACAGAAAAATGAATTTTCCCAGTATAATTCGAAACCACATTTTTCGAAGAATCATATACTGTGAGTGTCAGAGTCGTCGGATCATTTTTGGAAATCAGATCAGGAACATCTTCAAATTCAAAAGTATGAACAGCAGAAGTCGATGAGCTTTTGGCCAAGAGAAGATCGTCACCACCAATAGCAGGATCAGAATCTGTCACAGAATTGGTAAAAAATATCTGAATACGATTCTCCAAAACAACTTCAGCAGTGATGTCGTAGGCAGAAAGAGTAGAAAGCCCAGGCATCGCAGAAGAAACTTCGAATTGAACAAACCCAGCAGTGTCCGTCACAGGACGACGAAGGATCGGACGAATAGCATCAGCACGAGTAGAGATCAAACGCACCTCATGTCCAACAATAGGATTTCCATACGCATCACTCAGCGTCACATTCACCTTTGGAGTAGCAGAAAGTGAAGCAATATGCAGATCAGATACCAAACTCGAACGTGAAGGTGAAACACTTTCAGCGTACACACGGAACGGTTTTGGAGCACCAGGTTTCTTCGTCCCCTTGTACTCAGCAGAAACATAGTAAATTCCTGCAAGACGAGAAGCATAATCCGAAAGCTCAGCAGTAGCATTTCCACGACTATCAGCCGTGGCATCGAAGAAAAGTTGAGTACTGTTCGGTTGCTGCACAGTAAAGACAATGCGCGCTCCAGGAGTAGCATTCGTAGCTTTCAAAGCAGTACCATATCCCGCAATCGTATCCAAAGCAGAAATCGAGAGAGATGGTGTTGCAGCAAATACACCAGAGAACAAGAATTGTGAGGCGAAAATCCCAAGGAACAAAAGCCGGAAAAAAGAATTTTTGTTTTTCATATTGGTGAAATATTCGTATAATTATACCAAATTTTTGCAGCTTTGGAAATACAGCAGGGCTATACAAAATCAGAATCATTTCATAATTACAAAATTTATGGCAATCAAGGTCGAAGAATCCAAGTTTGTCTGGAAAAATGGCACATTTCTCACTTGGAACGAAGCAAAAACCCACATTATCACTCATTCTCTCCATTACGGAAGTGGCATCTTCGAAGGCATCCGTTTCTATGAGACAGAGGAGGGAACCGTCATTTTTCGCGCCAAAGAACACTTCGAGAGATTCCTCCGATCAGGCAAGAAAATTCATCTGGAAATCCCATACACGCAGGAAGATTTCACAAAAATCGCCGTCGAACTCGTGAAAAAAAACCAAGTCGCCCAAGGCTACATGCGCCCCATCGCATACTTCGGTGAAGGTTATATGGGCCTCGACCCCACCAGCGCCGACACCGACATCGCCCTCGCGCTCTGGCCATGGAAAGCATACTTGTCAGAAAGCAAAACCCTCCGCGCGCACGTGAGCAGTATACGACGCCTCACGCCGCAGCAAACAGACATGCACGTGAAACTCACCGGACATTATTTCAATTCCATCCTCGCCAGCCAGGAAGCCCGAGGCCTCGGCTACAACGAAGCCATCCTCCTCGACCAAAACGGCAACGTCGCCGAAGGCCCCGGAGAAAATATTTTCATCGTCAAAAATAACGTCCTCATCACACCAGCAGAAAATTTCATCCTCCCAGGAATCACCAGAGACAGCATTCTAGAAATCGCCCGAGACGAAAAAATCAAAATTGAAGAAAGAACAATAACAGTCGAAGAGCTCTACGAAGCCGACGAAGCGTTCTTCACCGGCACCGCCGCAGAGGTCAGCCTCATCAGCGAAATCGACGGACACATGATGAAAAATCAAGATTTACCACTGAGCACCAAACTCAAAAAACTCTACGAAGATGCCGCACGAGGGAAAACACCGAAGTATGAAAAATGGCTCACAAGAGTTATTCAATAAACATCGCATCCCCAAAACTATAAAACCGATATCGCTCGGCAACCGCTTCCTCATACGCCCGCAGGATGAATTCGCGTCCAGCAAAACTCGAAACAAGCATTAGGAGAGTACTTTTCGGAAAATGAAAATTGGTGATAAGCGCATCAATCATTTTCCACTCATACCCCGGATAAATAAAAATATTCGTCGTACCAGAAAAAGGTTGGAGTTGACCATTCATATCCGTCGCCGTCTCCAGAATCCGACATGCCGTCGTCCCCACCGCGATGATCCGTCGCCCTTCTTTTTTCGCAGCATTCAAACGTTCGCAGGTCTCCGGAGAAAGCTCAAACCATTCCGAATGCATCGCATGATCCTCGATATTCTCCGTCTGCACCGGCAAAAAAGTCCCAGCCCCCACATGCAAAGTCGCATACTCGCGCTGAATACCCTTCGCATCCAAAGTCGCAAAAAGTTCCTCCGTGAAATGAAGTCCCGCAGTCGGAGCCGCAACACTCCCAGGAGTATGCGCATAAATCGTCTGATAATCCGCAAGAGGAGACTTCTCATGAATATAAGGGGGAAGGGGAGTGATCCCGCCAAGTACTTCCAAAAGCGCTGGAGTCGCAAGTTCAGAGGAAAAGTGGAGAATACGAGACCCATTGTCATGCACCGCCACAACAGTACATTCCAATTTCCCATCAATAGAAAACACGTCACCCTCCTGAAAGTATTTCCCCGGTCGCACCAGAACCTCCCATCCACCAGCCACATCCTTCAAATAAAAAATTTCACACTCGCGTCCATGAAGTTGGAAAAGTACACGCGCCGGAAGAACTTTCGAATCATTAAAAACTAAAACATCCCCAGTACGCAGCAAAGAAGACAGATCATAAAAACGATGATGCGAGACAGAAGAACTCGCACGATCCAATTTCATCAACCGACACCCATCACGCCGAGCCAAAGGCTTCTGGGCAATCAATTCCGACGGCAGCAGATAATCAAAATCCGAGAGTTTCATATCATTGATAAGAGAGTGGTGCAGGAATCGCACGGCTCACATAACTCAAGCTATGGCAATTGAGTCGTTTTATCAATAATAAATTGCTCAAGATCACTTGCACCCGTATATCCATGCTCAATAATAATACTTTCAATTTTTTTATCAAATCCAGTGATAACAGCAATTCCAGTGAGAATAAGGAGAATCGCCAGTGTTCTTTTCAGCCATCCTTGCGGATTGGAAGCACCGCGAAATTTTGAAGCTATTTTTCTTCCACCATAGCCGATTGCGAGGAGCGGTATGCTCATTCCTAGAGAGTAAACAATGATGTATATGACACCAAGTGCAAAGCTTTTTGGCAAAACAATGGCAAGAATGAGGGCATACGTCGGTGAGCAAGTAGCGAATACGGGTCCGAGCGAGGCTCCGAGCAGGATAGCTCCCTTGATGCCAGGCGTTTGGCCACTTTTAGCCATCACTTCCTCACTTTTATAGAGCTTCAGTTTGCAAGCGATTTGAGTCCATTGATCTGGAAAGAGCATCGTAAAACCAAATACGGCGATGAGTCCTCCCGAAATAAAGGCCCAAAATGATTGAGGTATTCCAATAAAAGCAGTAGTGGCTTTGAGCAATAAGGTAAAAACAATAACTGAAATTCCCAAAGAGATTACTATGATCAGTGGACGCAATGGATTTTTTTGACCAACACTGCCTCCAATAATAATTGGTAACAAAGAGAGCACGCAGGGTGCCAACACCGTCAGCACCCCGGCCAAAAATGAGGTTAGGAATAATTCCATTTTTAGAGTGTCTGAGCTATAGCTTTTTTAAGTTGCTCGGCCGAAGGAGCCGCAAGCTTTTGTACTACTTTGCCGGTTTCATCTATTACTACGATTGTTGCCTGCATTACGATGCCATAATTTTGTTTGAGCTTGGTTTCTGTATCGAAATCAGCTTCGAGTATGACCGTTCCCTTTGGGAAATTTGCAAGATCTCTGTTAATTGCTGCTGTCAGTTGAGTACATGTAGAACACCAGTTGGCGTGGAAGAAGATAGCAAAAGGTTTTTTCCCCAGGAATTCCGAATAACGTTCTTGGGTAAAGCTCGTAAATACCGGTGCTTGTCCATTTTCAACTACAACTTCTTTTACCGGCTCCTGCTGAACATTTGAACTTTGTACTTTTTCAATCGTGCTTGAACAACCCGCCAGTCCTATAATGCCAACAGAAACAATGGCAAATAGTGCTATATTTTTTGTCATAAAAAGAAAATTAATAAATATATAAAAAAAGTAAGAAGATGCTATTTATTGATTACGAAAACAACATTCTCCGGCTTCTTTTCCTGAGCCACAAGAACAACTTTGCTTTGCCATACAGCATGAACCAGCCTTTTTTCCACTACCGCAGTTACATGGTTGACCAAGTTCAGCACCAGAACCATTTTGAGGATGAGAGCCTTCCATAAAAAATTGGATTAAGAAATATACGAACGCCTCTACTTTAACAAACAAAATATAGAATTGCAGTGATGTATGTCACCAAGGTATATCCATTCCCGCTTTCTTCAAATCATTGATAGCCCTCGTCACTGTTTCTCTGGATAATCCCGTGAGTTGCCCCAATCGTTCATGGGTCATCTCGCTTTTTCGCCCAAAAAACTTGTTCAGAGGATTGTTGTCTGCTCTCTGTTGCAGCTCCAGTTGTTGCAATATTTTTTCTTTGGCATCATAGAGACCACTTTTCAACCGATTTTCATATTGCTGTACTTTGTCCGACATCATCTGTAAAAATCTCATCATAATTTTTGGTCTTTCCTGGAGAATTTTTACAAAATCTTCTGCCGTGAAAATACAAACATAGGAATCTTGGCTGGACTCCGCGAAGTGCGCACTCTTATTTTCCCCGAATGAGATATTGCCAAAAATTGATCCCGGCTTAAGGGTTTCGATAATAAGGCGCTTTCCCATGTGTGAGTTATAGAGCGTAACCTCTCCCTTTTTCAGGATGTAAATAAAACTATTTTCTTCCTCGGGAATATAAATCAACTCTTTTTTTGAGCAGGTTTTTTCTCTCATGTTTTTTGCGATGCTCATGATTTCACTATCGGGTATTCCCGCGAAGAGATCTATTTGTTGGAGGTACCAATGTTTATTCATGCAATTTATGATTATATATTTTCGACTTTGCTTGCAGTATACTAAAAATTCTTGATTTTTACACAAAGCGTTTTCGGAGCAACCAGCAAGAGCAGGGGAAACAACCTTACTGGCTGGCGATAGCACCAAAAGGAAAACATGTATTTCATGTAACGTTCCTGCCACTAGTGTTGCGTCAAGCAATCAAGGCACAACGGGACTTCAAAGTTTGCGTGAGATAGTTTTATGTTTGAATGCTCACGCGCAGCAACTCTAAAAATCAATGAGTTTTTGGCAAGTATAGGTCGAGCGAGGACACGAGCGAGCCAGATATACCGTGTAGGCGAGGGTGATTTTCTGTAGTGATGGCGGAAGAATATCAAGTGCAACGTCACCTTGAGTTTGAAAATATTTTTTAACGGTCATTTTTTAGATTAATACTTAATATTAATACGATCGCACAGGCTACAAAATGTGTTCCTGAAACAATTATAAAAAGAAAGTCTGGTAAAATAAAAAGGCTATATAAAAATGCAATCAATGATGATGCTGTCCATATTATATACGATGGAATATTGGCACTTGCCTTTCTATGATGATATAAATCCTTTATTGTGGGCCAATATCCCACAAGTCCAGTAACACCAGTTCCTGCATATGCAATCGCAAGAGCCTCTAATGATAATTCATTCATGGTTGATTATTGATTGTAGTTAAAAAATATTTTCAAATTTCGCCTGGCTGGTTTCTATACGACGTGTTTTCAGCTCATCCGCAACTTTATGTATGTTATCCGAACAGGTTTACCAGAAAAGATCTGTAAATTTGCCATGCTCTTTTCATCTCCTGTTCATGTCGCCCTGACATTGTAGCGTCCACGGAACCTTATTTGCAACGAAACCATCCTGCGATAAAAAAGCTTTTCAAAGAGCTCAAATTCTATTTTTGCGAAAAAATTGCGAGGACGCGGGATCCAGAAGAGACTGTTTTCAGCGTCAAGAAAATCGAATTGCTTGCAATTCGATTTTTAGCTGATAAACAGTCCTTTTGGTCGCGCCCGGAGCACTTTTTCGCAAAAATAGAATTTGAGCTCTTTGAAAAAACCTTATTTCTCCGCTCTCTTCAAAACAATCAAAGTAATATCATCCCCCGGCAAACACCCCTCTGCAAAATGCTGCAAATCATCAACAATATGCTGCGAAACACCATCCGGATTGTACTGAGCAGCGTAACGCAAAAACGACTCCTGAAGACGTTCCAATCCGAACATTCCGCCCGTCATATTCCGCGCCTCAGTAATTCCATCGGTATAGAGCAAAACCATATCATTTTCCTCCAAACTCAACGGAATTTCCTGGATCAGTTTCGAAGCATCAGGAACCATCCCGAGTGCAATTCCTCCAGTTTTGATCACCTCCACCATTCCCGTCTTCGAACGGAAAACCAGAATATGTTCATGCCCAGCACCGACATACGAAAGTTTTTTCTCGACGTGATTCCACTGCATCATCACCATCGTCATGTATCGCGCATTCTGGATTCGGCGCTTCAGCTGGCGGTTCAGACTCACCATCAAATCATAAATATTCGGATAAATTTCGCCGTACGTGTACACCAGCATATTCACCATCGTCATGATAAGTCCCGCTGGTACACCATGTCCCGTGACATCACCCACATAGAAAATCGTGCGATCTCCAGTCGTCACAAAATCAAAACTATCACCGCCAACCTCAGCAGCAGGGCGAGTATTCGCGCTCACGAGAAGTCCCGGAAGCACAGGAGTCGTCGATGGCAAAATGCTCCGCTGAATCGCCGCCGCAGTAGAAAGCTCTTCTTTCATACGTTCACCCTGCTGAATTTCTCCAGTAAAAGAAGAAAGATGTTTCGTCACTTCATTGAAGAAATGGGCCAAAACACCAACTTCATCCACACGATCTGTATAAATTTTCTTGTAAGGTCGTCCGCTCAGGAGCGCTTCCATCTGTCGTAAAATCAGAAAAAGAGGACGGGAAATAGAATGCCAAAAGAGAAAAACAGAAAGAACAAAGAAAACTCCGAAAGCAATAAAAAATGGAAGAAGAACGAAAGTAATAATTTCCAAAGATCGAAGCACTAGCAGCACGCCACAGAGCACACCCGTCATCACGACCGAGAGAGTAATGTATTTTCGCAGGAGTGTGAGATCGAAAAATTTCATAAAGTAAGAATACTAAACATAGAGAGCCGTAGCCATAGCAGGATGGTATGAAGGATCTTTCACACGAATGATCGAATCCAAATGGAAAACTTCTTCCGAAGCATTCAAAAGCATGTAGAAAATCCTCAGGACACGTAATTCCTCCACGGAGAGGTCGTGAAGCTTCTTCGAAGAACAATGACGAAGAAACTGATGAAATTCATGAGAAACAGAAAGATGAACATGTTTCTCGACAAAAGCTCGAAACTTCCCAGGGAATTGAGACAAGAGAAAATACGACTTCTCAGCGATATCCAGATCTTTTCCAGTCAAAAACTCTATGAATTTTTCGAGCGCATTTTTGTCTCCAAAGAAAGCAAGTGTCACCGTCTGGAAAAAAGAACCTTGTGAATTTTTCACATATTTTTTCTTCCTCAACAAAGGAATAAATTTCTCTTCACCTAAAGCTCGAATCACCGACATCGCAGCGATATTCGAAGCTTCACTCTCATCTCGTAAATGTTTCAAAATTGAAGTAGAAATTTCTTCATGCAAATGTTCACCACGAAGCGCAACACACACAGACGCCCACACGCGAGGATCATTCGAAGACAAAAATTCACGAATCAAAGATTCAATTCCTTGATCTTCAAAAAATCGACACGAGAGGAGAATCTGCGCGAGAGCATTTCCAGAAGCCTGTTCAATCTCAGAAGTAAAAAATTCAACTGCTTCTTTTCCAGAACACAGAGCCAAAATTTCGAGAAGTAAAAGTCGAATTTCATCATGAACTTCTGTCACATATCGCGTCTTCAAAGTTTGAAAAAGGAAATTGCGAGAGAAATATCGATCCGAAGAAAAATATCCACTCTGCGCAAATTTTTTCAAAATCATGAGACTCGACAGTCGCAGCTCATCATCCACACTCGAAATATATTCGAAAAGAACCGGAAGAATTTCTGGATCATCCGAGAGGAGTTCCAAAATTTTCAGTCGCAAAAGAGTAGGAGTTTGCGAATTCGAAAGAAATTTATACAGCACCGGACGAGACTCTTCATTGCCTTTCTGATGGACAATTTCGAGCAAATGCAGTTTCAGATTTTCAGAAACATCAGGGGAATAGAGTTGCGCAATCGCCGTCTGAATATATTTTTTCTGTAAACGCGAAGTCAGGAACAGGAAAATAAAAACACTCAAAAACATGCCGAAGAGAACAGAAAGGGTAAAAAACTGTTTCGGAACAAAAAATCGTCCGAAAAGCAGATACAAAGTCGCCGTCAAAACTCCGAGCGGCCGCACAATACCTTCCAGAAAAAGTCGCACATGCTGACTCTCTTCTTCTTCGAAAACATAATATGAAGATTGATAGGCATTGCGATAGATCCCACCAGTAATTTCCGCATTCAGACGGGTCAAAACCGTCGTAAAAAATCCGAAAGATCCGATGAGTCCGATCAGACCCAGGAGGAAAAGCAGGGGATACACCATCATGCTCGGAACAATTCCGAGATACGTAATCACACGCGGCGCCAAGAAAATCTGCGAAATAAAAGCAACCGTACCGAAAATAATGTAGAGAAGTCCAAACTCATGAATCAAAATATTCTCCACACCGCTTGCCGTACCAGGAAGCGCAGAAAGTGCTTTCTCAGAAACCGAAACCGTAAAAAGAAATTCCAGAAAAAGTGCCGTAATCCACTGCACAAAAACGATAAGAGCCAGTCCACGAGTAAAATCATGACGTTTTGTCGCATGATATCCTTTCCCAAAAATTTCAGTCTCTTCAGAGAAACCAGAAATCAATTGTTTGCGATACATGCACATCCCCGGAGTCAAACGAATGAAGTTCTGATAGAAAAGAAGCACAGGAACAAGCGCAAAAAGCACTCCAATTAAAATCCAAAGAATCGTAAAAAGTCCAAGATCAACGCTGAAAAAAAGAAAGAGGCCGGCAAAAAGTCCAGCCAATGTATCAGCCGATTCAATCACAGGAAAAGTTCTTTCACTCTCGATCGGAGTGAAAAGTCGCTCCACAAAAGTATCGAAATTAATCGAAAGTTGTACAAGAATAAAAGCTTCCACGAAGAAAAGCCCGAAAAGAAGCCAAAAAGAATCATGAAAAGCAAAATGAGAAGCGATGAGGAGACTCGAAGCACTCAAAATCGTAATCAGAAAAAGCATTTCGAGCGTATATTTCTTCGAAAGACGAATGAAGAGGAGACTACCACCAATCACGAGCAACGCGTGAAACAGAAAAAGATACGACAAATACTCATCTCCAACTTCTTGAATAAAAAAAGCAACGATAAATGTCCAAGCCAAAACAAGAGCAAAACGATAGAGAAAACGAAAAACCCAGGAAATCGCAACGCGCGAAAGCTCATGCGGATAAATCCGAATTAGGTTATAAAGCAAAGAATGCGGCGCTGAACTTTCTGTTTTTGTTTTCATTGGTATTGGTAACATTATACCACAAAACAGCTTCAAAGGAAAGTGGCCAGAAAGACCAAAATGAAGGGTCTAGTACCAGTTCAAATAACCATCCACAAGCACATCACTTCCAAATTGAGAGACTGAAGCTCTTTGAAGCTGCGAAAAACGAGAAACTTTCGAAATTCCTTTGCCAGAAAGAGGTGTCAAAGCAGCTTTCCCACCAGCCAATTTCGGCGCAATCAACGTCATATATCGATCAATCATCCCCGCTTCCCAAAAAGAAGTCAGCACTTGACTCCCACCCTCCACGAAAACAGAACAAATTCCCATAGTAAAAAGTTTCCGCAGAACAATTCGCGGTGTAATAGTTTTTCCACAAGAAACAACTCGAATTCCTTTTTTCAAAAAAGCTTTCTTGCGAAAAAGGGGAGCGGTAGTAGTCGTGAAAACAACGACATTTTCATCTCGAAAAACTTGCGCGGAGAGATCGCTCAAAAGTTTCGAATCCAAAATCACACGCAGAGGATCAGGCCCACGAGTAGCAGAACCAGTCTTCCCAAAACGCACACCCAGATTTGGATTATCGATCCCAACCGTCCCAACTCCCACCACAATCGCCTGATGAACAGCACGAAGAGAGTGAACAAAGTGCGTAGATTCAAGAGAAGAAATACCACGAGAATCGCCAGAACTGGTGGCGATTTTCCCATCCAAAGTCATCGCCACTTTCGAAGTAACATACGGCATTTTCTTCAAAACATTCTTCAAAAAGAATTGATTCAAAGTTCGAGATTCCTCTTCCAATAAACCAGAAAACACTTTCACACCATGCTTCTTCAAAGTCTTTTCAGAAAGATGCTCATCATCATGTGGATCACGAATCGCAAAAAATACACGAGCAATTCCACTCTCCTCAATCGCATTCATACACGGCGGAGTACGACCCACAAAAGCACACGGTTCCAAAGTCACATACAAATCCGCTCCCGAAATTTTCCTTTTCGAAGAAGGAAAACCAAGTTTTTTCAGAGCAACAATCTCAGCATGATCCATTCCTGCACGAGCATGAAAACCAGAAGCAAGAACTTTCCCATGCTTCGCAATCACTGCCCCAACACAAGGATTCGGAAAAGTCTTCCCCAGACCTTTACGAGCCTCCCGGAGAGCCAACTTCATGCATTCCTGATCGAAAGAAGAAAATCCCATATATGCGGGTCACAAGTTACATGTCACAAGTCACAAGTTCCTCAAAGTATGCCCCATCTTCTCCCTCTTCGTCTTCAAATATTTCTCATTCGAAGGATTCGAAACAATCTCCAAAGGAACCTGATCAGTGACCTCCAGACCATATCCAGAAATAGCTGCCATTTTCTTCGGATTATTCGTCAAAAGTTTCATTTTTTGAACACCCAAATCACACAAAATCTGTGCACCAACACCATACTCACGCAAATCATCAGAAAACCCCAATGCCAAATTTGCCTCAACAGTATCAAGATTTTTCGTCTTCTGGAGATCATACGCAAAAATTTTATTCACCAAACCAATGCCTCGACCTTCATGACCTCGAAGATAAAGAACAACTCCAGAACCATTTTCATCAATCATCTTCATCGCCTGATGAAGTTGCTCGCCACAATCACATTGTCGAGAACCCAAAATATCACCCGTCGCACACTCCGAATGCACACGAACCAAAACAGAAGGAGAGGAATCAATTTTCCCTTTCACCAGAGCGATATGATCAGCAGGATGCAAAGTATCACTATAAATTTTAATCCGCCACAAACCGGTAGTCGTCTCCAAATCAGATTCACTTTCCAAACGAATAAATTTTTCTGTTCGACGTCGGTACTCAATGAGATCAGCAATAGAAATCAAAGAAAGTCCATGTTCAGAGGCAAACTCGCGAAGTGCAGGAAGTCGCATCATCGTACCATCATCATGCATCAATTCACTCAAAACTGCAGATTCGCGAACACCGGCCAAACGACAAAGATCCGTTCCAGCCTCCGTATGTCCAGCACGATACAAAACTCCACCAGCCTGAGCCCGAAGAGGGAAAATATGCCCAGGACGAGAAAGATCCCCAGGTTTCGCATTCAACTGCGAAGCCTGCAAAACCGTCGCAGCACGATCTTCCGCAGAAATACCGGTATGAACAGAGGCAGCATCAATACTCACCGTATACGCCGTCGCCCTTTTCGCTGTATTGCGCTCCACCATTGGTGAAAGATCCAATTGATCAGCAATTTCCTGACTCAACGCCAGACACACAACACCACCAGTATGGCGAATGATGAAAGCCATTTTCTCAGGAGTCATAAAAACTCCAGGAATAATCAAATCGCCTTCATTCTCACGATTTTCGTCATCTACCACAATCACCATTTTGCCAGCTCGAAGTTCAGCAACAGCCTTTTCAACAGAATCAATATGAGAATTATTTTTCATATCACTCCTCGATAAAATTTCACCACCTGAACATCCCCCAGATATTGCCCAACCGTCTTTTCGGAATCTTTCACAAAAGGTTGAGTAAGAAGAGCATGTTCTTCACGAAATTTCTTTTCTTTTCCGATCATAATTTTTTCAACAATATCCGCAGGCTTTCCTTCTTTTTGCAATTGTTCAGCCCAAATATCACGCTCAGAAGCCAGCAAAGCTGCATCGACTTCTTCAGGACGAATATACTTTGGAGCAATCCCAGCCACATGCATCGCCACATCACGAGCCATTTCTTCGGTACCACCAGAAAGTCCCACGACCGTAGCAATCTTTCGATTACTATGAACATAAGAACCCGTCACCGTGGACTCCAAACTCATGTGTTCAGGAATTTCAATCTTCTCTCCCATTTTCGAACCCATATCCGTCAAACGAGCAGAAACAGTATCAAAATTTCCAGCGAATTCGCCTTCCGCAAGTTCCTGACCATATTTCATAAAATCATCACTGCGAGAAACGAAGTCAGTCTCACAACGGAGAGAAACGAGAGAAACTTTTCCAGGAGCATTTTTCACGAAGAAACCTCCTTCACCAGTCGAACGATCAGAGCGAGAAGCAGCCTTTGCTTCGCCTTTTTTACGAAGAATTTCAACAGCTTTTTCGATGTTTCCCTGAGCTTCTTCAAGAGCAGATTTACAGGACATCATAGAAACACCGGTCATATCACGAAGTTCTTTAATTTGATCGAGAGAAACCATGTTGGGGGGGGGGAATTAGGATATAGGATAGAGGATTTAGGATGTAGGAAGAGAGGAATCATGATGAGGGAAATCTTTCCCGACGATCAGTTTATAAATTTTTTCAAAAGGAAGAATCTTTCCAAAAAATCCAAAGAAAGGGAGCGAAAAACTTTTTCCGAGATAAGCCTGATAGGCACCATGAACACTTGTAGCCAAAAGAGTAAAAAATAAAATCCATCCCAAAAAAGGAAAAAGCGCGAGTACAAAAGTTGAAAAAAACCAGCACAAAAAAATGCCAAAACCCTGACGCATATGAGGAAAAAGGAAATGGTCAGACGGTTTGACAAGCAAAACATACAAACACGTCAAAGGCGCAGTAAAAGGAATGTAATGGCTAGCGGCCAAAATGCGAAGAGAAAAAGAAATATGCATAGAACTTTATGACAAAGGCTAAGCCAAATCCTTTAAACCTTTTTTACCAGCAATAATGCTGTCCGCAATTTTTCCAGTGAAATATTCCAAAGATTTCACAGCATCATCATTTCCAGGAATCACATGCGTCACACCGACTGGATCAGCATTTGAATCCACTAATCCGATCACAGGAATTTTCATTTTTTTGGCCTCCAAAACAGTAAGACGATCACGAAGAACATCAGAAACGAAAACCACATCCGGAAGTCGACGCATTTCGCTCACACCACCGAGAGCAGCTTCCAGTTTACCAATCACTTTTTTGAGCTGAGAAATTTCTTTTTTCGTATATTTCAAAAGTTCACCACTCTCTTCCTGGCTTTTCAAATCGCGGAGATACGCAATACGTTTGGACAAAGTTGAAAAGTTTGTGAGAAGTCCAGGGATCCATTTCCCAGTAACATAAGAAACTCCAGCGCGCTTCGCATGAGAAGAAATCAACTGAAGAGCCTGAGGTTTTGTACCGACAAAAAGGAAATTTTTTCCTTCCATCGCCATTTTCTTCGAGAAATCCAAAGCCTTTTCGAGAAGCTTTGCCGTTTTCTGAAGATCGAAGAGGTGAATGCCACCACGTTCGCCAAAAAGATAAGGACGAACACGAGGGTTCCATTTCTGGGTTTTGTGCCCGAAATGAGCTGAAGCATCGTACAATTCCTGTACGGAGATAGAGAAATCTGCCATGGTTCCTTGGGGTTAAAAATCTGCCACATCATTTCGTCTGAGGATCCAGTGCAAGCAAAGGACAGGAACGGACGATCCGTAAGCAGGCGCTTTCGCGCGAAAAGAATCTACCAGAAAATGAGAGAAATGCAAGAACTTGAGTACTTTCAATCAATACAAGTAGGGGAAATTTGAAGGTTGGGAAATTTGCGTGTGCGGGGCATTCGCGAGGGCGAGCGGGCATGGATTTTCCGCGAAGCGGAAAAGAGCTCGCAACGAGCGTTAGTAAATTTCCTCGCAGGGGAAATTTACGGCCCCGCACACGCAAATTTCCCAACCTTCAAATTTCCCACCACAAGCATTAGACAAACCCAAAACTCAAAGCTACAATGAAGCCATGAATCCACTTTCAAAAATTCGAAAAGAAATAGAAAAAATCGACACAAAAATCATAGCCCTCATCAAAGAAAGACTCCAAATGAGTGAAGAAGTCGCAAAACACAAGATTCAACAGGGGATGAAGATTTTCGATGAATTCCGCGAAAAGAAGCTTCACGAAATGTACGAAAAAACTGCAAAAGCACTCGGAATTCCAGAAAATCTCATCAAAAATATCTTTGATATGATCTTTTCCGAGTCCAAAAAGACTCAAAAACAAAGCAAATTGAAAGCTGGAACAAAAAAGAAGACAGCCAAGAAGTAGACTCCAAAGCTAAAAAGTGGTATAATAGACGCGTGAAAAAAGAAACAAAAAGCAAAAAAACGCCCTTCTCCATAGAAGCGAAATTTCCCGCAGATCTCAGCGTGCTGGCATTTCTGAGAAATGGAGTCTACAACCTCCTGAAACAAAAACCAGAAATCGGAGAAAAATTAGCCCGCCGAGCACAAGTAATCACCGACGAACTCTGCACCAACGCCATTCAGCACGGATCAGAAAAAAACGGAGAAATACAATTTACACTGGAATACATAAAAGATAAGAAGTCCTCGGAGGAGGGAGAAATAAAAATCACCGTGAAAGACCAGGGAAAAGAAAAAAGAAAAACACGAAGAAACCAAAAAATTCACGGCCGAGGCCTCAAAATAGTACAATCCTGGAGTGACAAATTCAAAACCACAAAAACCAAAACCAACGGAACCAAAGTCCAATCAACCATAAAAACTCCTAACTCCTAACTCCTACACCATGACCGACGCACACATCACCATCGAAGACATCGCATCCACAGATGCACAGAAACACGTCAAGCTCGTCGCTATCAGCGGACAACTCGACGAAAGCAACATCGACGAAAAATCTCAAGAAATCTATACACTTATAAACCAAAATCCTCAGGGACTTTTTCTCATTTTCGATTTTGAAAAACTTGAATACATGAACAGCAAAGCCATCGGATACCTCACCGACTGGTACGGAAAAGTCACCGAAGGTGGAGGAAAAATCGGTATTGCAAAAGCAAAACAGAATATCACTGATATTTTACAGGTCGTCGGTCTCACGCAACTCATTTCGCTCTACGCCAACATCGATGAAGCAAAATTTGCAGTCCTCGGTGGTTAAAATAGTCGAATCAAAAACAAAAAAATGGAAAATAAATATCTCCTCTGGACTGTTGCTGGAAGCATCGCATTCATCCCCGCGTTCATGTGGATGCATTTCTTATTCAAAAAATCAGAAGAGAAGAAAAGCACGCTCGTAGTCATGTTCATCCTTGGCATAATGACCGTTATTCCATTGTTGCTTGTGCAATACAGTTGGAAATTTTTCCCACAACTCAACGTCGGACAAATCGAACAGAAAATACAAAATGTATACCTCGGAGCGACCGTCATGTATCTGATTTTTGCCATGATGGAAGAAGTTTTTAAGCAATGGCTTCTGCGTTTCGCTGACAAAAAATGGCTGCTCGTGAAGTCGGTCAACGATTCAATCAAACTCAGCATCGTCGCAGCGCTTGGATTCTCTTTTGCAGAAAATGTCTATCCTTATTTTGTCTCACTTCTCCAATCAGGAGACATAAAAAGTCTCATTGGAGCCTATTTTTTCCGATGCTTATTTACTTCTGCAGCACATATTTTCTTCTCAGGAATTTTCGGATACTACTACGGCATGAGCAAATTCACGTCCGACTATAGAGACAGCGAAAAATCTCAAGGCAAAAAACTCTACATCACACGATTCATCTGCAAAATTTTCCAAATTCCCCAAGATCAAGCCTATCGCGAACAAAAAATTTTCCAAGGTTTAGCAATTGCCATGGGACTTCACGCGATCTACAACACATTTCTAAGCTTCAATAAAATTATTCCAGCGCTCATCATAGTACTTATCGGATTCAGTTATCTCATGATTCTCTTGCGAAGATCATCAGGAACTCTCGATCTCGTGACAGACATCAGCACCAAAACAACATCTCAAATCGGAGAGAAAGAAAAGGATACTGTCATCGAACTCATAGGCCAATACATGAACGAAAAGAAATACAAAGACGTCATAGGAATCTGTGCAAGATTACTCGAAAAAGATCCAGAAAATAGCCTCGCAAAACTCATGAAAGCAAAAGCAGAAGATGAGATGAAAGGCGTAGATCTCTACCATGAAACAACAGAAATAGTCGGAACCAGAAAAGAAGTTGAAGACAAAAGCACATTCGAAAATCTAATTGCACAAAAAAACAAAAAACTCCCAGAAAATTTCCAAAATTCCCCAGAATATCAAAAATTCCTCGAACAAGAAAAAAAGAAAAAAGACCAAGCAGAAACTTTCAAACTCGACGCAGGAAGCGGAGGCCCGCTAATCTAACTCTCGATCTCCTAAATCCTACATCCTAAATCCTAAATCCTGTATACTACGCCTCGATGAATCTTCGAGACGCAAAGATCGCAATAGTCTGTGACTGGCTCACATCCTTTGGAGGAGCAGAAAGAGTCGTAGTAGCGCTTCATGAACTCTTTCCGGACGCCACTATATACACTTCCATCTACAACAAGAAAAATTTTCCACAGCTCAAAGATGCAAAAGTGATAACTTCATTTCTCCAAAAAATTCCAGGAGCAAAAAGTCGTCACCAGCTTTTTTTGCCGTTCATGCCAATCGTATTTGAAAACTTCAATCTCGACGCATACGATCTCGTCATTTCGAGCAATCATTCATGTTCCAAAGGGATTATTACCAAGCCAGAAACTGTGCATGTTTCATATTGCCATTCACCGATGCGTTACGCATGGGATGGCTATCAAAAGTACATCAAAGAATACACAATGAATGGAATCATCAAAAAATGGGGTAAAAGGTTCATTCACAAAATCCGTATGTGGGATAGGCTTGCGGCAGATCGAGTCGATCATTTTCTCACGAACTCTGCATACGTTGGGAAAAGAATTCAAAAATACTACCATCGTGATGCTACCGTCATACATCCCGGAATAGAGATACAAAAATTAAAAACCACAAAAGAACAAAAAAAATACTATCTCGCTGTCGGACGGATAACAACCTACAAAAAGTTTGACCTCATCATCGAAGCATTCAACGAACTAGAGGTACCACTAAAAATTGTAGGAACAGGCATAGAAGAAAAAAAACTCCAAAAACTTGCTCACCAAAATATAGAATTTCTCGGTCACATCTCTGATCAAGATCTCTCAAAACTCTATACCGGAGCGAAAGCACTTATCTTTCCACAATGCGAAGATTTTGGCATTACTCCACTCGAATCTATGGCACATGGAACACCTGTGATCGCCTACAAAGAAGGCGGCGCACTCGAAACAGTCAAAGAAGGAATTAGTGGAATTTTCTTCGAAAAACAAGAAAAAAAGAATCTTCTAGAAGCAATTCAAAGATTCGAAAAAGAAGAGAAAAATTTCTTACCAGAAAAAATTCACGCCCATGCAGAGAAATTTTCCAACGAAATTTTCAAAAAAAATATCACAAAATTTCTAGAAGCACTCTAAGCTTTTCTTTTTCCAAGATAGTCATCCAAAAACATAGAAATCATAGTAGCAACAGGAATTGAAAGGATGATACCAACAATTCCGAGGAATCGAGCTCCTACCAAAAGTGAAAAGATGACAGCGATAGAACTCAATCCTGTGACACGTTTCATAATGATCGGAACAAGAATATGTCCTTCTAATTGCTGGATAACTATGTAAAGACCTATCACCCAAAGAGTCAAAACTCCTGATTGATTTGCAACAATAGGGAGAGCCAGCAAAAGCGAAAGTGGTGGACCCAAAACAGGCACGACTTCCAACAATCCAGCAATAATAGCCAAAATAGCGGCATATTCCACACCAAGAATCAGGAGACCAATATACACAGAAACACCGATTGAAAGCATCAGGATAAGCATAGCCCGAAGCCAATGACCAATCTTTTTCTTCATAGCTACGATACGATCAGCGGCATATTCAGAATGCTTCACAGGAAAGAGGGAAAGAACGAAATTCTCAATTGCATGCTTCTCAACAGTCATAAAGAAACCCAAAATAAGAACCAAAATAAGATTTATAATACCGTTCGAAATAACATGAATAAACTGCCAAAGATTTCCTCCAAGAGCAAAAAGCTGTTGAGCAAAAACTTGCAGGTTGCTATCAATCTGGTTCACTAATTCTTGTGCATTCACAGATGTCAAAAACTGCGAAATAGAATGGTTGATACTATCACTAAAAGGAAGTGAATTTTCAGGAATCTGGGAAATATTCGCAAGAACCTGTCCAGCGCGGCCAGCAAGTTCAGAAATTTGCTTCGCAAGAATAGGAAAAATAGTAGAAACGACATAACCCAGGAACGCAAGCGCCAAAATATAAAAAAGAATAACAGCAACACCTCGCGGAATATGCTTTTTGTAAAGATAATCAATCGCAGGTTCCATGCCCGCAGTAAGCAAAAACGAAACGAAAAAAACAACCAAAATATCAGAAATAAAATTCAAGAAATAAGCAGCAGTCAAAAGACCCAAAATCACCAAAGTTGCCCTCGCCACACTTCCTGCAGAAATTTCAAAAAGAACTTTTTCTTGAACATGAACTTTTGCAGGTTGAGGAACTTCAACAGGATCTGGAGAAAGATTTTGAAGTTGTTCAACTTTTTCTTTCACTTTTCCAAAAGTTTTTTTAGTCTTGTGGAAAATATCGGAAAGAACATTCATAAAAAGAAAAGTTATGGAAATTTATGAGGAAACGGTCAGCTGAATAATGTTCACAATAGTATATGCAAGCATACTCAAAATGAAACCAATGAGAGCATTTTTAATAGTTTTTGTACCCTTATCCTTCTCTTCGGATATGCCACCAATCACATAATGATATCCACCAACAACGATATAACCAACAGAGAGAAGACCGGCTAGACCACTTAGGAATTCTATTGCTGAGAGAATAAAGAATGGCGCCATCCAAAGCTTTACGCGACCAGTACGGAGAGCACAGGCCAGAACATCATTCAAAGAAATGGAATTCGACTTAATCTGATCACGAAGAGATGCTGGAGAATTTGAAACAAAAAGATCCTGACACGCACTATCAGTCTTCGTAGTCGATGGCAAAATGCCTTGAGCTGAAGCTGAAAAAGGAAAAAGGAACACGAGAAGGGAAACGAGAGCGAGGGAAAAACGTTTCATTGAAACAACTATAGCAAAATTCAGAAAAATCCGCCATAATGCCAATCGCAAATCATTGAGCCATAATTCCCATGTCAGTCACAAAAAAAATACCAGCCCTCAAAAAAAGTACACTTCCCGCAATGAATCGAAAAGCACTCGTCGCGATCGTTGGAAAACCAAACGTCGGAAAATCATCTCTCTTCAATTGTCTCATCGGTGATAAAGTTGCGATCATTTCAGAAGTCGCAGGAACAACCCGTGACCGCATTTACGGAAGCAGTGATCTCGGAAATCTCGACGCTATCATCATCGACACCGGAGGTCTCGAATACGGGAAAAAAGAAAATATCGAAGCAGACATCTATTCACAAGCAATTCTCGCGATGGAAGAAGCAGATCTCATCGTTTTTCTCGTCGATGGAAGTGAACAAATCACGATCAACGACGACGAAGCAATCAAACTTCTTCGCGAAAAGAAAAAAGACGTCGTTTTCGTGGCAAACAAAGTCGATCGAAAATCCACCGAAGAAGTCATTCACGAACTCTACAAATGCGGACTCGGAAAACCCATCGAAATCTCCGCAGCACACAACAGAAATATCGAAGAAGTGAAAGAATCCATCGAGAAAAAACTTCGCGAAAAAGGATTCCGAAAAATCCACGAAAAGAAAGAAAAGAAAATCAAAATCGCCATCGTCGGTCGTCCAAACGTCGGCAAATCATCACTCACCAATGCACTTCTCGGAGAGAAAAAAATCATCGTTTCCGACATTCCAGGAACCACCCGCGACGCAATCGACACCGAACTCAAATTCAAAAATCAGGAATTCCTCCTCATAGACACAGCCGGTATCCGTCGCAGAGGAAAAATCGGGAGAAAGATCGAATACTGGAGCATGCTGCGGGGAATTCGCGCACTCGAACAATGTGACATCGGCGTCCTGGTGCTAGACGCATCAGAAGGAATTGTGAACCAGGATCAACACATTGCCGGATTCGTCGCAGAAGAAAGAAAAGGTTTAGTGATTGTACTCAACAAAATCGACCTCATTCCCGATGAAGAAGATCGCCAGAAACTTCTCATGAAAGTGAAACGCGCATTTCCGTTCATTCCATGGGCTCCAGTAGTCATGACGAGTGCACTCAATAGCGAAAATATCAAAATGATCCTCGACCTCGCGCTCGAAATTATGCTCGAAAGAAACAAAGAAATCGACAGCAAAATTCTCACCGATTATCTCCAGGAAATCAGTCTCTATCATGCCGCAAAAACGAAAAAATCGACACACCCGAAACTTTTCAAAATGCAGCAAATCCGCGTCAATCCACCAACATTCATCATCGAAGCCAACGATCCAGATCTCTTTCATTTCTCATACAGACGATATTTGGAAAGAAAAATTCGCGAAAAATACGGGTTCAACGGGACGGCAATCAAGATGTATATCGAGAAGAAAAAGTGGAAATAGTTTTCTCCCAAAGATCTCGGTAAGTGCTCCTCATGTCCGGGTGATGAAATTTCAAAACATCAGGAGTAATGACAACGCCAGAAGGTTGTCCCAATTCTTGCCATTTTCGACGAGCCCTCGAGATTTGCCAAATCTGAAGCCTTCTCTCTACAAAATCGCCAAATTTTCCTTTCAATAAAAATTCAAAAAATCGCGCAAAAAAAGACTTCTCAAAATGAATAGGTCTCAAAGTTTTTTGCCAAAAAAAGAGATACACATCGAAAGGTTGGAGTGCCATAGCATCCATATTCACATAATCTTGCGAAACCAAAAAGCTCAAACAGAATCGTCCAGTAATTTTATTCCCATGCAAGCGAACACCAAAAATTCCCAGAAAAAACAGAAGAAAGGTTCGACAGAGAAACAACCGATTTCGTTGAGAAACAATGAAGAGATCGATATCACTCTTCTCGGTCGCAGCCTGATACGCAAGCCGATTACACACTGAAACTTCTTTCAAAAAAGGAATAAACCGAAAGAGAAAAGAAAATTTCCAGACTTTCTTCCAAAGATTTTTATTAATCTCTCTTCTCGAAAAAAATGAAGGAAAAATCACCTCACGATCTTTCAAAGAAAAATACTCATCATGAGAAGAAACAAGAGGGGAATGAGAAAGATAAGCAGAAATTTCGTCATCAGAAGCTTGAAAACCGAAGAGATATTGAGTAATCTCATGAACAGTCAAAGGTCGATCGAAGAGATCAAAAAAAGCGAGAGTTCCCAAAACCGCTTCTTCCAAAGTCCGAGATGCAGGCGCAATCATGAACAAATTGTAACAAAGTTCCACGCAAATGAGCACCAAAATAGAAAACATTCTCGAAGCGCTCCCTCAAAGTCCCGGTGTCTATCGTTTCAAAAACGAAGAAAACGTGATTATTTACGTAGGAAAAGCCAAAAATCTGAAAAATCGCGTCAGAAGTTATTTTCAAAAAAATGCCGATCTGGATCTCAGAAAAAGAAAAATGGTTGAGCAAATCATCGACATCGAATACACCGAAGTAGGAAGTGAACTCGAAGCAATCTTCCTAGAAACTAATCTCATCAAAAAACTCCATCCGAAATATAACATCGTGATGCGCGATGACAAAAACTACATCTACATACGCGTTTCGGTCAACGAAGATTTTCCTAGAATTGAAACCGTGAGAAAAGTAGAAAAAGATGGAGCACTCTATTTCGGACCAAAAACTGCCGATCACAAAGTGAAAAAACTTCTGGAACTTCTACGAAAAATCCTACCTTTTCGGCATTGCGGACTCGACATTAAATTCGTAAAAGAGGGAAGTCCTCCAAGTATTGATCACGAAGTCGAGGTCACAAGAAAAGTGATCAAATATCCATGCATCTATTACTACATTCGAAAATGCGCCGCTCCCTGTATCGGAAAAGTCACACCAAACGAATACGGGAAAATTATCGAAAAAGTCGTCAGCTTCCTCCAGGGGCGTCCAGATGAACTCATAGAAAAACTCAAAAGTGAAATGATTGAAG
>JBBTWG010000001.1:0-24181 GCA_038062935.1 Patescibacteria group bacterium | reverse complement strand
ATTATGTGACCTTCCCAAGGTTAAGACACGGGTTCGACTCCCGTTACCCGCTCCATTGCACACTGGGCACACTCACCTCTCAATACACCCCCGGAATAAATTTATCCCTCGTCTCTTTTTGGTAGTCGAGATACTTCGGATTGGAATGAGCCATGAAATTGTCCTCGCGCTCCGAGCGAATCCAGTACAGAAAAAAATACATAGAAATGGAAAGCCACTGGACTCCACCGCTGAATCCTACAATTCCCGTAGCCGCAAACATCAACACTTCGAGCATGTAGCTCGGATGTCGTACCACGCTATAAAATCCCCACGTCCGCACACCTTTGTCCGCCATCAGACCAAACATAGTTCCCAGATTCCAGATGGTGAGCATATAAAAAATATTCAGAAAAAATCCCATCCAAAACATGAGAAGCTGGAGCGGTCCATCGGTGATAATCGGATCCAATCCAATGAAAGAAGGAGTAATGCGCCAAATCATAACGCCAAAGAGGGGATAGCACAGTCCATTCGTCAGCCAGCCGACAATCGTGAAATCCAGATTGCGCACATATTTCCCCCAGAGAATGCTCACGAGAGAGTGGCCATAGCCGACGAGACAACCTATCACCGTCAGTGACCACACACCATATTTCAGAAACTCAAAAGTGGCTTCCTGCGAAGGTGCGGGCCAGCCAATCTGTCGCATTGCCGCAATATCTCCACGCAAAAACCCGATCAATGTCGACGCAAAAGCATAAATCACGATGAGATAAAGAGCCCACAAAAGAAATCGTCGTTCCTGCGAATTTTTCTGAGGAAGCATTTTTCGATAAGAAAATAAATTCCAAAAAGCCAAAATTGGAGATCTGCGAGACCAAAAAAGAAAAGCATAATAGCAAATCCCAATGATGACATACAGCGACAGGACGGTAGTGTCCACGAGTGATGCCATCTTGAAAGAAGAATGAAAAACATTTTTCAGAATATAGAGCACAAGCTGCACAGGAAATTGACTCATGAACCACACAAAAGGAACTCCAGCGAGAATATTGACGCTCCAGAAAACGGCACGTTGTGGGAGAGGAATCCGTTTCAGAAAATGACTCGCCAGGATGAAAGGCGATTCGCGAGTTCTGAGAAAAGCAAAAATATAGACGAAGAGAAAGAAGAGGACGAGGAATATTTCCAATCCTGACAGAAAATCATTCTGAAAAAATGTCGCCTGTGTTGCAACCGTAAATCGGCTCGCCACCAATGTTCGAAGGTCATATTTCTGCAAAAAAGGCGCTGGAGCGATGGTGGAATTTTCCGCCCCCACCTCCAAAACTTTCACATGACCCAGGAGATTTCTACCTTCGAAGATGTTGAGAGTGTGGCCCGATTGTATTCCAAGACGTGAACCAGCCGAAAGAGACAATCCTCCATCAGCTCCACGAGAAATCTGCCCCTGAATCCCGAGAGGCCAAGCCATTTTTGTGGGATCCACAGAAATGACAGCCTCACCGTTTGATATGGATTCTACGAGACCACTTCCGAGTTTCGATTTCCACGCGGAATGAAAGCGATAGAGATTAACATATGCGCCTGGAGAGAGCGTCGAAACATCACCAGTAATTTTTGCATGCGACACATCAATCGTCTGCGCAACCATAAAATGCTGAGTGAAAGAACCATGAATGGGCGCCAACACGCACAACAAAAACGTGCCCAAAAGGCTCAATTCATAAGCAATTCGGCACGCTCTGTTCAATACTTTCATAAAGAAACTTATGCCTTCTTTGTAGGAAGAATCTTGTACATTCCAGTACCGCAAGCTGGGCATTTTCCTTTCATGGCAGGACGACCATTTTTCATCTCGACCTGCTTGGCATCAGCCATTTCTTGTTTTGCCTTACATTTGACGCAATATCCTTGCATAAGAGGGGTGAGTTAAGAAATTGAGCTCATTATCACAGAAAAGAGTTGGAATTGCCATAGGTAATACAAATTCTTTCCCGAGCAAAACTTCCTCTGCAATTTTTTCAACACTTGATATACAATGCCAACAATGCTTTTCCTCTCGCAATTTCTCGACGCACAGGTGGTCGATAGTGCCGATAAAACAGTCGGAAAAATACTTGATTTCATCGCAACGACAAGCGAGAAAAAGTATCCAGAAATCACTGCATTCGTGATGCGCGATCGACACACAAAAGAAGAAAAAATTATTCCTTTTTCGTACATCGCAAATCTCGGAAAAGATGAAGTAACGCTCGACAGACTCGAGGGGAAAATTCAATCACGAGAAATTTCGCCACAGGATTTCTTTCTGTATCGCGATATTCTCGACAAGCAGATTGTCGACGTCGAAGGCACACGTGTGGTGCGTGTAAATGACCTGCAAATCGGAATGATTAGCGGAAAACCACATGTCCTGAGCATCGATATTTCAAACCGTGGAATCCTGCGGCGCATCGGCCTGGATCGTCTCAGAATTTTTAGTTTCGTAAAACCGCGATTCATCGACTGGGAAAAAGTGCAAATGATTGGAAGCTCACTGAAACTTTCCACACTCTCATCTGAACTGGTGAAGCTCCATCCCGCAGATCTTGCGAACATCATCGAGGATCTTGCCCCGCAACAGTCCGGTCACCTCATCAAGTCGCTCGATTCCGAAACCGCTGCAAAAGTATTCGAAGAGTTGGAGCCACAATTCCGCTATGCCATCATGAAATCGATCGATCAACGCAGTACGACAGAAATTCTTTCTCATATGCCGGTCGATGAACTAGTCGATTATTTCAAATCCATTCCGAAGAGAGAAAGTCGAAAACTCATGGGAAATTTTGATGAAGAGAAGAAAAAAGCGGTGCAGAAACTGGTTCAATACGAAGACGACACGGCCGGCGGTCTCCTCACATCAGAAATTCTCCGGGGCAATCCAAACTGGACAATTGCAGACGCACGCGACTATATCAAAGAAATTTCAGACTCCTTTCGGACGATCAATTTCATGTACATCGTGAACGACAAAGACGGAGTCTCTGGAGGGGGCAAGCTCGCCGGTGTCATCTCTCTGCGATCCATTATCGTTGCGAATCCTTCGGAAAAGATTTCAAAAGTGATGAAGCGCATCAAGAAAAGTCAGACGATTAACGTCAACGCAGAGATCGAAGAAATCGCTGAAATGATGACGAAATATAATCTTTCATCAGTCGCAGTTCTGGATGATGAAGAAAAATTTATTGGCGTCGTCACGATCGATGATGTGATGCGCCAATTCGTTCCAGACGCATAACCTTCGTGCGCGCGCCGCGCTCAAAACTCTCATGGAATTCCTCAAAGAAAATTGGAAGAAAGTTATTTTCTTTCTCAGTATTATGGGCCCCGGGATCATTACTGCCACGGCAGGGAACGATTCCGGCGGCATCGCCACCTACGCTGTCGCTGGTGCACAATTTGGCTACGGACTTCTATGGGCGCTGATACCAGTAGCTATTTTGCTGATCTATACACTTGATATCAGCACAAAGCTCGGTATCGTCACGCGTCTCGGGCTTGCCGCGCTCATCCGCGAAAAATTTCGTGTCAAACTCACCATCTCTCTCCTCATCCTCGTCCTGATCGCCAATTTCGGAACAACCGTGAGTGAATTTGCCGGCATCTCATCATCATTTCAAATCATCAGCAACGAGCTCAATCTCAATGGAGGAGATATTCCATGGGGCACAATTCTCCAAACAATTGCAGTGATTCTTTCTTCCATCATCATCTGGATTTTTATTGTAAAAGGAAATTATAGAAGAGTTGAAAAAGTATTTCTCACGCTCATTGTTTTCTATGCGGCCTACGTCATCTCCGCATTTCTCGCAAAACCAGATTGGCCCGTCGCCGTCAAAAGCCTCGTCGTTCCAACATTTTCGACCGATCCAGCATTTCTCTTCACCATGGTCGGCGTCATCGGGACGACGATCGCACCATGGATGTATTTCTATCATAATTCTACTATCGCTGAAAAAGGCATCAGTGAAGACGATTTGAAGCTCAGCCGCATCGATTCTTGTGTCGGAAGCATCCTCACGAATATTATCGTATTTTTCATCATGGTCGCCGCAGCCGCCACCATTTTTGTCAATAAATTGCCAGTCAAAACAGTCGAAGACATCGGTCACTCGCTCATTCCTTTTGCAGGGGAATACGCCGGCTATCTCTTCGCATTCGGACTTTTCAACGCCTCCATTTTCGCCGCTGCAATTCTGCCACTCTCCACCGCCTACGCGATCTGCGAAGCGCTCGGTTGGGAAACCGGCATCGACAAAGGATTTCGTGAAGCACCACAATTTTATTCTATCTTTACGGGAATGATTGCTACAGGAGCGCTGATCGTCCTCATTCCTCATGCTCCACTCCTCTTCATCATGCGCCTTTCACAAGTCGCAAACGGCGTCGTACTGCCATTTTTCCTCGTCTACTTGCTCCTCCTCGCTGAAGATGAGAAACTCATGGGGAAATATGCAGCCCGGGGGATCGTTCGGTGGTTTGGCTGGCTCATTGCGGTCATTCTCATTGGGCTCGATATCACGCTGCTCGCAGCACCATTGTTCACATAAAAAATCTCTATGGATTGGATTCAGCTTATTCTCACGATCGGAGGACTCTGTCTCTTCGAAACCATCAGCAGTATCGACAACGCCATCATCAACGCCGAGGTACTCCAAACCATGACTCCCAAAGGTCGAAAATGGTTTCTCTTCTGGGGGATTTTATTCGCAGTCTTCATCGTTCGCGGATTTCTGCCTTGGATCATCGTCTGGGCCACCGTTCCAGGCCTCGGGTTTTTGGCATCATTCACAGCCACTTTCAGTGGAGATCCGGCCGTTCATCAAGCCATCGAATCTTCAGCCCCAGTGCTCCTCATGGGTGGAGGAATATTTCTCGTCTTCTTGTTTTTTCATTGGCTCTTTCTCGAAGATAAGCAGTTCGGACTTCCTGGAGAGAAGTTTTTCCAGAGGCAAGGTGCCTGGTTTTATGCAGTGGTCTCAGTCCTGCTCACCGTCATCGTTTGGTATGCGATGAAGCAAAATCCTCTTGCAGCATTTGGAGCCGTCGTCGGATCCACCGCATTTTTCATCACACACGGATTCAAACACAACGCCGAACAGAGCGAGAAAAATCTCATGCAAAGTGGTCTTTCAGACATCAGTAAAATTCTCTACCTGGAGGTAATCGATGCCACGTTCTCCATCGACGGCGTACTCGGAGCATTCGCATTCACACTCTCCATCCCACTCATCCTCATCGGCAACGGCCTCGGCGCCATCGTCGTCCGCCAGCTCACCATTGGCAATATCGATCGCATCAAAAAATATGTCTATCTCAAAAACGGCGCCATGTATTCGGTTCTTTTCCTGGGAACCATTATGGTCATCGATGCATTTGGAGTCCATGTTCCACAGTGGGTATCACCAGTAACGACGTTCGGAGTGATCTTATATTTTTTCATGAAATCGAAGAGAACACTGAAAAATTTGGTGAACGACACAACAGCCTAAGAGAAAAAACTGAGATTCCAAAGTTCCGGAAGCGCCTTCAAAATACTTGCATGAACTTCAATTCTCCTCCTCAGAGGAAGGGAAGTCGGTGTTTCGACGACCACAGAACTGAGCGCCACAGGCTTTTGAACATGCTGACCAGCCACAATAATTTCTGGAGCCACCAGGAGATTGTCAATTGAGCCATCATTCGGATCCACGACGAGTCCATGGTGAATTTTTTCACCATCAAAACGTGTTCTACCATGCATGCGATACGGTATTCCATGATCGCGAAAAATTCTAAGAATAGCCTGCGCCACAGGATCTCTTCTTCCCAAATGCCCCTGTGAGTAGAGATAGGGCAAGCCATTTCGTTTTCGGTTGGGACCCCCCCCTCGAGTGCCATCAATCCCCGGGATATATTCATCTTCATGGAGATCAATGACAACTCGGGGAGGATAGCGATCTAAAAGCGAGAGAACGTAAGCAGTAAAAGCGCCAGCAGCATCAGAAGAAGGTTGCGGGATTCGCGGCCTAGTACGATCATGGATTCCAGGTAGATAATGCTCACTATCTCCAACACTCAGGCCAGATTCTGTCTTCGATGCTCGCCTGACATTTTGATAGCGCCAGCCGCGGAAATATCCAGCCGGATTTGCCAGAGGCAAAAGAACAACAGGAAGACCGCGATCAACAAGATTGCTGAAAATTTTCAAATTCCTCGCAACTGCATTGGGTCCGGCAGGTTCTTCGCCATGAATGCCCGCAATCACCCAGAGGGCTTGCCCGCCAACATGACTCCGGAGTGAAACAATTGGCAGAGACAGCGGGGGCGAAAAAGCATCAAACTCGCCCCCAGTAATTTCCTGATGATGAACAACATCCCCATTCCACTGCGTATGGTATCGCTCAGCAAACGTCACAAGCCGTCTGTATATTTCATGCACCGGCATACGTCCATCTCCCTCAAAAGTAGAAATATCCGGAAGTGACGAAGTGAGGTTTTCGAAAGAGTCCATAAGACCTCATCAAACCAAAAAAGCGCCCCAAAAGCAAATGCTGGACCTCTTTCTGAGCCAAAGCTGGGAAAACACTCGCAAAGCTGAAAAGCAGCCTCAGGGCAAGAGCAGAAAGTCTTTTGTAAAGCACGAGGAGCTAGGTTAAAATAGAAAAAGAAAACAGGAAGGATCCAAACCAGAGACATCAGTTACGGGGAAAAATTTGATTAAATAGTAAAAAATGTTATAATTTGCATATGTCAACCACAGGTAATCAATTTGAAACAGGAAAAGTGGGGAATCTCCACATTCTCCCAGTGATGCGAGTACTCACGGAGGACCCGAAAGATAAAAGAGCCCTGTTGAAAATTATAGAAAAAGCAAGAGGGAGGGTCAAAGAAGTAGGTCCTGGCATTCCAGAAGCAACCAAAAGAGATCGTGCAGCCACGCTCAAGGCAGAGATCATGGAAGATCTCGGCATCGAAGGTCTCGAGAGTCCACTCATCGAAGAACTCATCGATACAATAATTCATCTGACAGGGGAAAATGCCGCTCTGAGAGAAAAGAATGAATCACTGAAGCAAGAATCACGAACAGATCCACTCACAGGGATTTTGAACCGAAGGGCGTTTCAGGAACAGATGCAGCGACATGTCGCACTCGATAAAAGGCGTGATCGAGATAATCCAGAAGCACAAAGAAGTCACGCATACGTCATGGTGGCAGTCGATATCGATCATTTTAAAAAGATAAATGATACTCATGGGCACCTCGCGGCCGATGAGGTCTTGAAACAGGTCGCAGAAATTATGAGAGCAAACGTCCGTTCCACAGATATCGCAGCACGTTTGGGAGGTGAAGAGTTCGTGCTCGTACTCCTGGATACAGACATAGAAAATGCCAGAACCGTTGCAGAAAAAGTACGAAAAGCAGTGGAAGAAAAAACCCAATCAGAGGGAATAAAAATACCAACCACGATCAGTTTGGGTATCGCAGGATCCGATGGTACTGATTTGGATACCGTACTAGGGAGAGCCGACAGGGCCATGTACGGCAGTAAAAATAATGGAAGAAATCAAGTCACTGTGGCATCATAAATCTGAATGAAGGGAAAATCGCCATCCAAAAAATCCACGCCACTCGCACACGAAATTCGTCCAGAAATACTGGAAGAATTTTTCGGGCAGCGACATCTCCTGGAAGTCGGCATGCCACTGCGCGCGCAGATCGACGAAGATGAAGTAAATTCCATGATCCTCTACGGCCCACCAGGATGCGGGAAAACCACACTCGCAGAAATCATCGCGCGCAAAACGAAATCCCATTTTCAAAAAATCAACGCGGTCGACAGTGGAATTGCCGACATGAAAGAAGTGGTCGAAAATGCGAAAAAAGATGGCGAAATGTTCCAGCAAAAAACGATTCTCTTCATCGACGAGATTCATCGCTTCAACAAAAAACAGCAAGATTTCCTCCTCCCACATGTCGAGAACGGCACCGTGATTCTCATCGGAGCTACGACCGAAAATCCTTCATTCGCTGTCACCAGCGCACTGCTTTCACGGCTTGAAGTTCACAAAATGGAGATGCTTACTGACGAAGAGATCGAAGAAATCATCAAGCGCGCCATCACCAAAGCACAACTCAAAAATCCATATCCAGATAGTGCGGTGAAGTTCCTTGCGATTCTCTCACAAGGCGACGCACGCTTCGCACTCAACACACTCGAAAAGATCGAAAAATTTTATCCCAAGGAAGGAAATCTCTCGCCGAAAAAAATTCAGGACATCGTGTCGAATAAAAAAATGATGTACGACCGCGACGGCGAAGAACATTACAACGTCATCTCTGCACTGCACAAAAGCATGAGAGACAGCGACGAACAGGCCGCCGTCTATTACACCATGCGCATGATCGAAGGTGGTGACGATCCACTCTACATCGTGCGTCGCATGGTGCGTTTCGCATCCGAAGACATCGGTCTCGCCGACACACACGCACTCGTCCTCGCAATCGCAACAAAAGAAACCGTGCAATTTCTCGGAATGCCAGAAGCAAACACCGCGATCATCGAACTCGCCGTCTATCTCTCCCGCGCACCGAAATCCAACGCGTGTTACGAAGCAGTCGGGAAGACATCACGCATGATTCGCGACACCGGCGCACTCCCCGTCCCACTCCACATCCGAAACGCCGTCACCAAACTCATGAAAAACTGGAACTACGGAAAAGGTTATCAGTATGCGCATAATTACGAAAACGCCAAAGTCGATCAGAAGCATCTCCCAGAGAAATTAGAAGGCACGAAGTTCTTCGAAGAATAAAAAAAAGAGAGAAGCTTTCGCAACTCTCTTTTTGAAGGAAGCAAAAAAGAAAATACTATTTTCGTTTTTTTGCTTTTGTCTTTTTTGCTGGCTTCTTTGCCTTTGCCTTTTTGACTTTTTTTGCTGCCATGAAAAGAGTGAGGTTAGAAAATATATTGCACTTTTATGATAAGCAAAAACATGTTAGAAGTAAAGAGCAATGAAAAACATTTCTATTTACACCGACGGAAGTTGTTTGGGAAATCCTGGATTTGGCGGTTATGGAGCCATCATTCTCGACTCTGAAAAAGAAATTACATTGAAAGGTGGAGAGCGCGAAACAACCAATAATCGTATGGAACTTCGTGCAATTATCGAATCACTTCGATGGGTTGCATCACACTGTACTGGTGCACAAGTACATCTTTTTTCTGATTCCAATTTGTTTATTCAAAGCATCACCAAAGGTTGGAAACGCAAAAAAAACGTAGACCTCTGGGAAGAATTCGACGAAGTACTCCAAGCCACAAAACAGAAAAAGAACGAAATTGAATGGACCTGGGTAAAAGCCCACGCAAATAATCTCTACAACATCAAAGTCGACAGAGTCGCATTCGCGCAGTCCACAAAACAAAAAAAATTACACGAGTAGCGCGTCCAATTTGTCCTGCAAAGTATCTTTGCTCTTCACGCCGACTGTCGAGTCCATCACTTCGCCATTTTTGAAAAATGTAATCGTCGGAATACTCTGAATTCCATATTTTTGAGCAGTTTCAGGATTCTCATCGACATCCATTTTTCCGATCTTCACTCTGCCTTCGTATTCAGTCGCAAGCTCCTCAATCGTCGGAGCCATCGCCTTGCAAGGACCACACCAGACAGCGAAAAAATCGACCAGCACAGGAATCTTGGATTTGAGAACTTCTTCTTCGAAATTGGCATCGGTGAATTGCATGAGAATTAGGATTTAGGATGTAGGAATTGAAGTTCCTGATCGTGCGCCAATTGTTACATGTCACAAGTCACACGTCAAATGTCACAAACCCTGCGCCCCCTTCACATATTTTTGAAAATTTCTCTCGAAAAGATCCGGAAGAATCGACGGACATCTTCCCAAAAACATTTTTCGAGTGCGTTCCAAGAACGGAAGTTTTTTAATCGCCAATTTATACAAAGATTTCTGAAGTTCTTTTTTATCCTTGTAGAGTGCATCCGGTGCGAAGTGGAGCAAAACCAAAACTTCATTCAAATCCAGCACGCGCTGTGCGATCGAATCCGAAGCCATTTCTGGACGCTCCGCAAGTTTGAAAAAATATGTGTCCTGTACTTTGCGCACATCATCATCATAACTCCCAATCGTACACGTCAGAATATTCTGCGCTGGTATCGCCATCATCACCGAGAAAAAATAATGATCTTTCTGTCCATCCAGCATCGAAAGTCCAATGAAGAAATTTTCAGGTCCAAGTTTTTTCTTCAAAGGTTCGATCGTTTGCAGGAAAATTTCATCATGAAACACCGCCTTCTCGATGGCTTCCGCAAGATCTTTATCAATCTTCTGAAGTTCTTTCATCGACACAGCTTTTCCATATTTCATACTGTTTGCCACTTTCACAAGTGTCATAGGCTTGTGCGCAAGGAAGAAATTCTGGAACTGCTTGAGAATCTCGCTGTACATCACGGTCAGCGCCTGATTGAATTGCTCTTCGAAAAATTCAAAATCGTTTCCGAGTTGTGAAATCACGACCGAAACTCCATCTTCATTTTCAATTTTGAGAGTATATTCATCTTCATCAAATTCATAATGTTTCAAAAAAGAAAAAGGAAAAGCGATCGGTTCATGACACGCAGGGACAAGCACGAGAGATTGTTCATACAAGCGCAATTTCGTCTTGCCTTTCTCCTGTACGCCGTCATCGACGAGCACATTTTTCGAATCCGTCCGCTCGAAATGTCCATCGAATTGTTTCAAAAGTTTTCCCTGTTTCAGGAAAAGCGCTTCTATGAGAAAATCATTTCGCACACGAGTGAAGTCAACCAAAAACTGATCGAAGAGATTACTGAAATTCACCAGAGAGAAGCGACATTGGAAGAATGTCGTGAATTCGAGGGCTTCGTCAGAAATCGAAAGACTCTGAATATCAGAGAAATGAATGAGTTCTCCCTTATCATAAGCGCCCTTGCCCTTCAGCTGAAAACCGCGGGTATGGAGAACAATCTCGCCTTCTTTCTCGAGAAGGACGCGACCGGAGAGATTCATCTTCCGAAACGTCAGATTATAAGAAATAGCCATAACGGGTTGAAAAGTTCACTTCATCAAAAATAGAAGAAATCATCAATAACAAACATAGTATAGCATGAAATTTCTGAAACACCAAAAAATAGTGCTCACAGCAGCCATAATCATAGCCATCATCACATTTTCACATGCAGCGACTTCTCCAAAAAAGCCAACAGAATCTTTCATCCAGAAATTTGAAAATACCAGGGAAACCACTCTCGAAAGCCAAAAAATAGCTTCCAATGGACAAAACCTCGGAGATATATTCGAAACACGGAAAGATTTCACGAGCAGAATCTACAAAACAGACCAATCATTCACTGCTATCGGTTTCGAGTGGGAAATTGTGGGAAATGAGAAAAACGTGCACATCTTCGCGCAATACAAAGAAATTGGAAAAGATTGGAACTCATGGACAGAAGTTAGCGAGAATATCGACGAACTCGGCGACGAAAGCAGCACGCACAAAACCGCACTTCTTCTCACAAAACCGGCGACCGCATTCCAATACAAAATCCTCCTCTACGGCAACGGAGTTGAAAAAACCGCGGTAAAAAATATGCACATGACCGCCTTCACCGAAGAGGGGAAATCGCAGTACGTCGCCGACGCCGGCGGAATAAACGACCTCGGAAGGAGCAGAGTGCGCATCATCAGCAGAAAAGAGTGGGGTGCCGATGAATCCCTGCGGGTTTACAAAGTAGATCGTCCAGTAGCGCAACTGGTTCCGATGAGTACTGAGTATCTCGAAAAATTTGCTGATGAGCTCGCCGTCGTGAGGAAAATATCTGTGAACGAAAATGGTGAGGAACTCACCTGGCCACTCCAGTATCCCGATAAAGTCAGTAAAATTATTATCCATCACACTGCCAGTACGACCGGTCTAGACAATCCCATGCAGGCACTTCGAAACATCTACCATTGGCACGCCATGGGTCGCGGATGGGGCGATATCGGCTACAACTACATTATCGATCCACAAGGAAACATCTACGAAGGTCGCGCTGGAGGTGAGGGCGTCGTCGGTGGCCATGCCGGGAAATCCAATGTCGGTTCGATCGGCATCAGCGTCATGGGGAATTACGAAAACGCAGACATTCCACAAGCAGCACTCACAAATCTCATGCGCCTCATCAACGAAAAAGCAAAAATTCACGGCATCGAAATCAACGGATCGTCGCTCTTCCGCGGAGAAGTGACACCAAACGTCCTCGGCCACCGCGACGTCATGAGCACCGCCTGTCCAGGCCAGAAAATATATGGAAAATTAAAAACAGTTCGCGAATTTTCAGCACACGAGCTCGACACCACAGAAGAAGGAAAAGGTTTCCAGCAACAGAAATTAAAAGGCTATGATTTCGAAAACCAAACCAAGCTTGACTATCTCTCCATCCCTCCGCAAGTAAAAAAAGCTCTGAGCGTCACAATCAGAAACACCGGCACCATCCCGTGGGACGAAAAAACAAAACTCATTCTGAAAGACACGGCAAAATTCGGAAGTGTTCTGAAATTTGAATCCATAAAAACGACACCAGGACAGATTGCTCCCGGCGCCAGCGCACAGTTTGCGATCACACTCACGTCAAACATCAAACCCGAATACGGAGTCCTACGAATCGCACCGTACATCAACGGGAAAACTATTCTTCAAAAATATATTCTCCTCCCGCTCAACATCGAATCACCGATTCTCAACTACGAATTTGTCGCAGCCAAATGGCCAAAATCGGCAATGAAAGTCGGAGAAAGATTTGTCGGCTTCGTCGATCTTCGCAACACCGGCAACATCACCTGGGGCAACAAAGGCGATGTCAACATCCGCCTCGGCGCTGACCATCCACGGGATCGCAGGAGTTCTTTTCTGGAAAATGCCGACACACGCATCGCATTTCTGAAACAAACGAAGTCTCCGGAGGGGAGAAGAGTTGCACCTGGCGAAGTCGGACACTTCGAATTCCACATCCGCGCACCAAAAAAAGCCGGCGATTACAAGGAATACATGACTCCCGTCATAGAAGGTATTTCATGGCTTCCGGACAAGGATTTACACTTCGAAACCTTCGTCTATGAAAAACTCTACAGCAGTCAGATAGTTGCCGCTGCAATCCCAGACATTCAGCCAGGAGAAACAGGGAAAGCCTGGATGAAAATCAAAAACACTGGTGGAGCAACCTGGAAAAATATTTTCTTCAAAAAGATCGGATCGAAGAATATTGCCATCAGCAACATCAAAATCATCGAAAACGAAATCGCTCCAGGAAAAACAGGAACAATAGAATTCGACCTCACTGCACCGAAAATTCTCGGCAAAAAAACCGTCCAATTCCAGCTCAGCACGGAAGGGAAAAACATCAATCAAAAAGCACTGAAATTCAGTTTCTTCGTCAAACCCAAAGAAGTGAAAAAAGAAATACAGCAATTCGATGATCAAAAAGGCGGCAACAAAATCCGCATCCTCCTCGAAGGATTCGACGCCACCACGGTCGGTGCACAGATCAGAAGCACCAGAGCCTTCACCATCTACGCCGGCAATAACGCCCTCCTGAAAAAAGACGCAGGGGAGAGTGTTACCGTCATCTATCAAAACGCGAAGTCTTCGGAGGGAGGAATGTACGAAGTTCGATCCGGCGATTTTTCCCACCAAACACAAGATTTCATCCGACTCATCCCGGAAAGTGCAGACAATATTTTCCAAATCACCAACTACGAACGCCGCCCAGCATGGGACAAAACACTCAACGACAACGAATTCCACGGCACATTCGAAATTCGTTTCCTCGAGAGCAAGCTTCGCATTATCAACGAACTCTCCATCGAAGATTATCTCAAAGGCATCGCCGAAACTTCCAACACCGATCCGATCGAAAAAATAAAAGCGATCAGCATCACCGCGAGAAGCTACGCCTACTACTACAGCAACATTGGCCAGAAATTTCCCGGAAAACCCTACCACCTCGACGACAATCCTGATCACACACAGAAATACCGCGGCTACGGGTACGAAAAACGCTCACCCAATGCTGTGAAAGCCGTGAACGCCACACAAGGAATCGTCATCACCTACAACGGAAATGCAATCCTCACACCATTTTTCTCCCAAAGTGACGGTCGCACCAGAAGTGCGCAGGAACTCTGGGGTTGGAAAAATACACCGTATCTCCAAAGCGTCAGCGATCCATACTGCAAAGGCCTCAAGCTCGCTGGTCACGGCGTCGGCATGTCCGGCTGCGGCGCCCTCGGCATGGCACAAAATGGAAAAACATTCGACGATATTTTGCATTACTACTACCAGGGAATTGTGCTGAAGAAAATGTATTGATATACTTCGCCCATGTACACCCTCGCTTTCGACACCACAAATAGAAAAGTCTATCTCGCCATCCTGAAAAAAGATGAAATCCTCTTCGAACGCGAATGGAAATCCAACGCAAACGAATCCGAAACGCTCATCAAAACCATCAAATCTTTTACCGACGAAACGCCGATGTTTTTCCAGCAGCTGAAGAAAATCATGGTCGTCGTCGGTCCTGGAGGGTTCAACGGCACGCGCGCAGGTGTCGTCGTCGCGAACATGCTCATGTGGCTCACGGGTGCGGGAGTTTCATCATACAAAACCTTCGACTGGTGGAAAAAACGTCTCACTAAAGACGATCAAAAACGGAGTCCACACCTCATCCTGAAAGCCACCGAACAGGAAATCTACGTCGATGGGAAACCGGTAGAATTCGAAAAATTTGCCAAAGAGATCAAGAAAAGAAAGGGCACTTACGTCGCTTACGGAGAAATCACACCAACGCAACAATTCGCATTCAAAGAACTGGTACACTTTCAATGGATCGACGCAGGACAGCTGCTCTCTTTCGGAAAAGTCATGAAGGAAGTGATCAAGGGTAAAATTTCCGGAGGGGGTAAAAAATCCCCAGTCTCCGTGCTCTACATTCGTCCACCACACATCACAGCTCCAAAGAAAAAAACACAATATGTTTAAAATGCTCAAGGGATGCGGAAAAATAATCGTCGGAACATCGCTCATTCTGGTGGGAATCACTGGAGTGCTTTTGCCAATCATCCCAGGAATTCCTTTCTTGCTCGTCGGCGGAGCACTCGTTTCACCAAAATTTCGCAGCAAGATGGATGAAGGTATGACCATCGCTAAAAATAAATTCGAACAATGGAAAAAGAAGAGATAAAAAAAGGAACGCTCTACATCGTCGCAACGCCGATAGGAAATCTCGGGGACATGACTTTTCGTGCAGTAGAAATTTTGAAAAATGTCACTTTCATCGCCGCCGAAGACACACGCCACGTGCAGAAACTCCTTCAGCATTACGAAATCAAAACCCCGAGCAAAAGTTTTCACTCATATTCCTCCGACGGTCGCCTCGACGAAATTATCATCGCTTTGAAGACAGAGAAGTCCGTCGCCCTCGTCTCCGACGCCGGCACGCCCGGCATCTCCGATCCTGGCTACACGCTCATCAAAAAAGCGATCGAAAATGAAATCCCGATCATCCCCATCCCAGGCGCCTCCGCGCTTCTCCCCGCACTCGTGGGTTCCGGACTCCCGATGCACCACTTCGCATTTTACGGCTTCCTCCCTTTGAAAAAAGGTCGTCAAACGCTCCTCAAATCCTGGGTCAACGAAGAAGATAAAACGATCGTTTTTTACGAATCTCCACACCGCATCCAACGTACCCTCGAAAATCTCCTCGAGTTCCTCGGCCCCAACTGGGACATCGTCCTCGCCCGCGAACTCACCAAAATCTACGAAGAATTTCTCCGCGGCTCACTCACCGAAGTCACGGAAGCGATGAAGAAAAGGACACCAAAAGGGGAGTTTGTAGTGGTACTAAAACAGAGAGACCCGGGAAAAGAAGATCGTGACTAGAGTTTCGAAAAAGCATGCTCCATCGCCTGTCGATTTACATCGCGGATAAGCCGCACACGTTCAGGAGATTCTTCGTCAATCGTGACAAGAGCAGAATAATGTTTCCCCGGAATTTCAAAAAGTTTCACATCTGCACCTGCCCGGCGCTCTAAATAATCAGCAGTATTTCTGACGCCAGAGAGTGGCATGAGCTGATCCTCAGTAGACGCAACGACCGAAATCGGCAACCCTTTCAGTTGTTCCTTTTTAAAACTTGGAGAAGTCCCTGTCGTGAGCGTCTGGGGGAAATAAGCTGCCGCCGCAGGAAAAGAGCGATTCAGGAGCCGTCGAATTTCACTCTGTTCAGGATTTCCTTCACCAAAGAAAAGTTCATAAGCAAGTGCATCGGAAAAAGTGATTCCTCTCCCAGAAAAGAGTGATTTAAAAAGGCTTGGTAAAGATCTCAAAATGAGTGGCAGGAACTCACGATTCGTGAGCATCGACTGAGAATGTGGCATTGGTATAGGGTTCCAGAGAACTGCACCACGAAGAGACTCGCGTCGAAAACCAAAAGGCTCAGGTTGACGAAGAATATGTCCAGCAGTCTGTCCGCCCTGACTATGTCCTGCAAGAACATATTTCATCTCAGGATTACGATTTCGAAGATTACGTGCAATAGCAGAAGTTTCTTGACCCGTAACATTTAGAATTTTTCCAACACCCCACAGAGCGCGTTCTGTCTCAGGACGTGGACTACCACGACCACCATGTGCATAGCCGATCGCAACACCATGCTCCTGCGCCAGGAGATGAGAAAGATCAGTCGCAACTTTTTGACGCATGAGTGGAACATCTGGAGGCTGTCCATAGCCAGCAATTCCAATTACGGCAACATCTGGACGATGCCCAGATTTGAAATCTTCATAAGGAGACAATTCAAGCACACGCGGTGAACGCACTCCAGGCAATAGAGGCGGGACATCGTGGACAGTAAGAGCAGTCTCACCGATGAGTTTGGGTCTTAGGCAAAGGGCAAGAATATTTTCCCCTGCACCAGTTCCTGCAGGAACGAGAGCACGATTCCCCGGGGAATGATAAAAAGAATTTACAGTATCAGAAAAATCATCAGAATATCTGAAGCGGGATTCGGGAGCGGTTGGTGCATTTGAAGACATGACAAAGGAGAGTAAAAAGAATCAGAAGAACATTATAAAAACAATTAAAAAAAAGTCAAGCTCAGCTCAACGAAAAAGGTCAAAGCGAAGCTAAGCTATCTTCACCACAAAACTCAGCAGTTTCCCCGGCACATAAATCTGTTTCACAACCGTCACGCCTTCCAGAAATTTTGCAACATTCGGGATCGCCGCACCAGCCTTGATCGCATCCTCCTCAGAAATACCACGATCCACCAGGACTTTTCCGCGAACTTTGCCATTCACCTGGACGACGAGATCGAACATCGTTTCCTGTAAAAGTGCTGGATCGTACGCCGGGTAAGATTGATGGAAAATGCTATATTCGCCTTCCAGAACTTCCCAGAGCTCCTCCGCCAAATGTGGCGCAATCGGCGCAATCAATTTCACCATCATCTGCTGATGTTCGAGGTCGATGCCGGTCTTCGAAACTTCGTTTACAAATTCCATAAACGCCGCAATCGCAGTATTGAAATGCAGAATCTCGATGTCGCCCGTGACACGCGCAATCGTACGATGCACGAGCCGTTTCATCGCGTCTGCGTCTACCACTGCAGTCTTCTCCGACATCGCTCTCCAGAATCGATCCACAAATCTCGCCACGCCCGTGATGCCTTTGTCATTCCAATCGCCACCCGCATCGAAAGGCCCCATGAACATGAGATACAAGCGGAAAACATCGCTCCCATATTTCCCCACAAATTCATCCGGCGACACGACGTTGCCTTTCGATTTCGACATTTTTGCAGAATTTTTCGTAATCAAACCTTGATGGAACAATCGCTTGAAAGGTTCTTTCGTAGAAACGTAGCCGAGATCGCGTAAAACCTTGTGAATGAATCGCGCATAGAGAAGGTGCATGCACGCATGCTCAGGTCCACCGATGTACATATCCACCGGCATCCAATGATCGACCGTTTCTTTTTCAAAAGCTTTATCCATCATATTTGCACACGGATAGCGAAGGAGATACCAACTCGAATCCACAAAAGTATCCAGCGTCTCATCTGCACGTTCCGCCGCGCCTCCACATTTCGGACACTCAGCCTTCATGAACTTTTCGTTATACGCCAGCGGAGAACGCCCTCGAGGGATGAAATCCACATCCTCCGGAAGCAAAATCGGCAAACTCTCTTCCGGCACCGGCACATCGCCACATTTCGCACAGTAAATCATCGGAATCGGCGCCCCCCAATATCGCTGACGCGACACGAGCCAATCGCGGAGTTTGTAATTCACAGTTCTTTTCCCAAAACCTTTTTTCTCCATCCACTCGGCAACCTTCGGAAGTGCCTCACGATTATTCATGCCAGTAAAATCTCCGGAATCAAATAAAATTCCATCAGCAGTGTACGCCTCTTTTGCCTTCTCTGGACTCGTCTTTGCACCATCTACAGAAATCACAAACTTCAAAGGAATGGTATATTTCTGAGCAAACTCAAAGTCGCGTTGATCGTGCGCATCCGCCATCACGACACCTGTTCCATACATCAGAGCAAAATTGGCAACATATACCGGAATTTTTTCGCCATTCACCGGATTGATCACATACTTGCCCAGAAAAGCACCGAGCTTATTTTTCCCACCCTCTGAAGCGCGTTCGATGAGTGTCTGTTTTTGAATCTGGTCACAAACCTCTCGGACTTCTTTTTCGTACTCAGTGCCGTTCACAAGCTCCATAAGGAGCGGATGTTCCGGCGCCATGACAACAAAAGTAACACTATAAATCGTATCAGGACGCGTCGTATACGCGGTCAGAACCTCATCACTTCCATCCATTTTGAAATTAATATTCACTCCGGTACTTTTTCCAATCCATTCTTTCTGCATCAAAATAGTCTTCTCTGGCCAATCCATATCCGAGTAATCAAGCAGTTGCTCAGCATATTCTCGAATTCCAAAAAACCATTGCAGTAAATCTTTTTTGATCACCTCACTTTTGCAGCGTTCACATTTTCCATCCACAACCTGCTCATTCGCGAGCACGGTCTGGCATCCTGGACACCAGTTCACCGCAGCCTTTTTGCGATATGCGAGACCTTTTTTGTAGAGTTGGAGGAAAATCCACTGCGTCCATTTGTAATATTCAGGAGTACTCGTCACGACTTCGAGATCCCAGTCGTACATCGTTCCAATCGCCCGAATCTGTTTGCGCATCGTCTCGCAATTGTGCGCAATACTCTCGACCGGATGCACACCAGTTTTGATCGCATAATTCTCAGCAGGAAGACCAAAACTATCAAAACCAAAAGGCTCAAAAACGTTGAAGCCTTTCATACGCATAAATCTCCCAAAAGAATCCGCCGGCCCATAATTATACCAATGTCCCACATGCAATTTATCCCCAGAAGGATACGGGAACATCACCAAGTTATAAAACTTCGGGCGTTTCGGATCTTGTAAATTTGTGCGATACAATCCAGATGAATCCCATTTCTCCTGCCATTTTTTTTCAACTCCAGGACCATTGTACATGGGCCAATCATACACAGAGTTTAAAAAAATGTTAAGAATCCAAAAATCACTTCAATTTCTCCACCACAATCCTCGTACCATCTTTCTCCTGCAAATCTTGAATTTTTTTGCCACTGGAGCTGGAATCAGATTTTTTATCTAAATCCTGAACTGACTGAGTGATATCCTTGAAATCAATATGAATTCCGTGTTTCTCAGTCAAGAAAGTCAGCAGTACCAGATGATAATCACTAGACTTCGTCAGGAATCGGAAAGGTCCAGAGATCATTTCCTTCGGAGATTTTTCCTGAGAAAACTTCGTAAAATCACGGACAAAGCTCGACAAGTCGTCAGAATGGAAAAGTGAGTAAATGTCATTCATTAAATCAGATTTTTCATAGCCAAAAGCACTAGTGAAAGCAGTATTGAGCGAAAGAACTTCACCAGTTTTGGCAATAACAAGACTTGCTGCAGTATTTTTGTGATCTTGACCCCCAGACGTCTCCGCAGCTGAATGAGAATCGAAGAAAGAACCCAAAACACTGTTTGTCATGCTCGAAGCATGATTTTCTCCTGATTCCCCGGTCATCACAAAAACCATGGAAAGAGAGACAAAAAAGAGTGAAATGGCGACTAAAACGATTTTTTTCTGATGTGAGAGAAGAAGCATTAGTATTTGTTTTCAAGAGTGTTTATTCAATTATAAAACAAAAAAAGCAATAAGTCAATACAAAGACCTAGAAAATGGCTCAAATTAGGCAGAAATTTCCTCCTGGTCTCCTTCGCGCACTTCTAATTCCTTCTGGGAAGTGAGGTCCAGAAATGTAAAAGTCCAGACGACATAGCTGAAAACATCCACTGCTCCTGTCAGATACGAAGCAAAAAACAAAGCTAAAATCCCCAAAATACCCCCAACAATGAACCCAATTTTTGCGAGGGTAAAAGTCGCAATATAGCCCCCTACGAAGATCAGCAAGCTCGGAATCAGGAGAAGCAAGAAAACCTGCAAAATAATACGAACACCAATGATAATCATCAGTAAACTTACAAAAAACGTCTTTTTCCAGTGAAAAATGACGAGTTTCATGCTTTTCTTGATAGAAGAGATAATCGGCTCATGATCAATCACGATGAAGAAATCAGCATACGTGAAGAGGAGTGTGAGAATAATTCCAAAAATAAAGACAAGAATAAAAAGCGGTAAAAGGAGATTGAAGATATCCATTCCCAGATTGCGGAGTACGAAACCAGCTTCAAATACGAGTGTGAAAGCCCCAAACGTTTTGACCATTATATGGTATTCGAGGAGTGGTAAAAACCGCATGATGCCATGGCGCATGCTGGCACCAACACTTATTTCTTGTCCATGTCTCCGGCGTGCGACATATTGGATCGCCGCAGCTTGCGCAGCCGTCGGAAAGAGGAAGTAAATAATCAAAAAAATCACCCCAAAGATGACCATCGGAAGGGTCAAACTCAGATGCGACTTGATAAATTCCATCGAAAAATGAAAAACATCATAGAGAAAACTGTGCTGGGCATTGTCAAACAAGTACGATTTTTTGAAAGAGAAAAATTGAAAAGTGAGGTAAATAACACCAAAAGTCGTCGTAAAAATCGCTGGCAGAAAGCCATACCACATGACGAGTTTTTTATTATTCTGAGTAAAAGCCCAGGCTTCCTGGATCAATTGGCGATAACTCATAGGAGAAGTACGGTGAGGATACTAGAGGCAATTATGAAGCAAAAACATCGAAAAAACAAGAAGCCTCAGGGGGAACTTCCCGAAAAGAGAATTTTCTGTTGCCAAACCATGGAAGACTTGTTAAAATTTCTGCCGATATGAAAAGAACTCAAAAGAAGAAAGTAATCCAAAATCACGCCATCCATCCAAAAGACACTGGTTCTCCTCAGGTTCAGGTTGCTATTCTCAGCGAAAGAATCGAAAGCCTTACGAAGCACCTCGAAGATCATCCAAAAGATCATCACTCGAGAAGAGGACTACTCATGATGGTGGGCAAGAGACGAAAGCTTCTCAACTCCCTGAAGCTCAACAACAAGAAAGCGTACGACACGCTCGTTGAAAAATTAGCAACAACCAAATAAGTCGCTTCAGGGCGGCTTATTTTTATTTACCCTCTTTTTTATAATCATGGAACAGAAAAAACTTTCCTGCGAAATCGCAGGACGCACGCTCACTCTTTCTACAGGTCTCTTCAAAACTCAGGCCGGAGGCACGATTACTGTGACGCTCGGTGATATTGTGATTCTCGCCATGGCGAGCATGAGTGACGATCCAAAAGAAAACGCCGACTTTTTTCCAATGGTTGTCGATTACGAAGAACGTTTCTATGCCGCTGGAAAAATCAAAGGAAGCCGTTTCATGAAACGTGAAGGAAGACCTTCGGAAAACGCTGTTCTCCGTTCGAGAATGATCGACCGTCCGATTCGTCCGATGTTTCCAAAAGGTCTCACACACGACGTCCAGGTCGTCACGACCGTTCTCTCCACCGATCAGGAAATCGATCCGGGATCCATCGCAATGATGGGCGCTTCCATGGCACTCATGGCTGCAGGAACACCTTTTCAGGGTCCTATCGCCGCTGTCCGTATGGGTATCGTCGATGGAAAGTTGATCGTCAATCCAACTTTCAAAGAATGTGAAGCAGGCTCACTCGATCTCGTCGTCGCTGGAACGAAAGAAGCAATTACGATGGTGGAAGCAGGTGCATCAGAAGTTGATGAAGAAATGATGCTCAAGGCCCTCGAAATGGCGCACGAAGAAATCAAAAAACTCTGCGAACTCCAACTCGAATTCCTGAAAATGTTGAACGTCACACCAAAGAAATACACCCTCGTCGACGACAATCCTCTCGCAGTGCAGGCTGTCGCAAGCACCATCACCGAAGAAATGATCGACAGTGTCGGAGGCAAAACGAAAAAAGAATTCAAAGACAGTTTCAAAAAACTCGTCACTCTCGTGAAAGAAAAATACGCACAGGACATCGAAGACGAAAAAATGAAAAAGTCTGAACTCAGCGACATCATCAACGAAAAAGTCGAGCAGCACATGCGTGAAAAAGTGCTCAGCAAAGGCATCCGCAACGACGGCAGAAAACCGGACGAAATTCGTCCAATCTCCACCACGGTCGGAGTTTTGCCACGAGCACACGGCACAGGAATCTTCCAACGTGGAGAAACACAAGTCCTCTCCATCGCAACGGTTGGCGCTCCTGGCGACGCACAGATCATCGACACCATGGATACCGACGAAACCAAGAGATACATCCACCACTACAATTTTCCTCCATACGCTGTCGGAGAAATCAAGCCGCTCCGCGGCGCATCCCGACGGGAAATCGGTCACGGAGATCTCGCAGAACGTGCGCTCCTCGCCGTCCTCCCTTCCAAAGAAGAATGTCCATACACAATCTGGGTCGTCTCAGAGACGTTGTCCTGTAACGGTTCGAGTTCGATGGCTTCCGTCTGCGGATCCACACTCGCACTCATGGACGCCGGAATTAAAATCAAAAAACCTGTCGCAGGTATCGCCATGGGTCTCCTCTCCCGTGAAGGCGACATTACGAAAGGCTACACGATCCTCACCGACATCCAGGGAATCGAAGATTTCGCCGGAGACATGGATTTCAAAGTCACAGGAACCGACACCGGCATCACAGCACTCCAGATGGATATCAAAGTAAAAGGTCTCTCCATCCAGGTTCTCCGCGAAGCGCTCGAAAAAGCCAAGAAAGCACGTCTCGCCATCCTCGAAGAAATGAAAAAAGCTATCGCAGCTCCACGAGAACAGATGTCGAAATACGCACCAATGATCACGACACTCCGTATCGATCCAGAAAACATCCGTGACGTCATCGGCAAAGGCGGCGAAACGATCCAGAAAATTACCGCAGAATGTGGCGTCGAAATCGACATCGAGCAGGACGGACTTGTCTTCATCACCGCACCAGATCAGGAAAGCGGCAAGAAGGCAGTCGAATGGATCACACGCATCACCTACGTTCCAAAACCAGGCGACATCTTCGACGGAAGAGTCACAAGAATCATGGACTTCGGAGCATTCGTAGAACTCGTCCCAGGAAAAGAAGGACTCGTCCACATCTCTCAACTCGACCACAATCGCGTGGACCGAGTCGAAGACGTCGTAAAACTCGGCGACACTCTCAAAGTGAAACTCATGGAGATCGACGATCAGGGTCGTTACAACCTCTCACACAAAGCAACGCTCCCACGACCAGAAGGTACGGGAGAAGATAATTTCGGCGGAGGCAACGGCCCACGACAAGGATTCGGAGGCCCACCACGCCGCGGCCCACCACGACGATAAAAATTCCTGAAATTTCAACCCGCCGATAAACATTGTCGGGTTGAAATTTCGCAGAACCTATGATAAAAATACAAGGCTGAAATTTGCGGGTATCGTATAGTGGCTATTATGCGTCCTTGCCAAGGACGAGATACGGGTCCGATTCCCGTTACCCGCTCCAGAATGGAATCAAGCTTGACGACCACGCTGAACTCTTTCCCATTGTTCAGGAGTCCAAAGCGCAGTCGGATTTACGTCCA